>NZ_CP156079.1:2565518-2871525 GCF_040892545.1 Paracidovorax avenae | reverse complement strand
CGGAGCGTGCGCGGGAAGGCGGCCAGGGCGCCCACGCCCTCCGTATCCCAGTACGGCGGGCGGCGGATGTAGGTGGACATGGGGCGCCAATCGTACTGCGGCGCCACGCGTCCGCCATCCTGGCCATGCAGGGCGAACATCGGCTCGTACACGGCGCGGTACTGCGAAGGCTTGACGGCGGCCCGCACCACGGCGTCGATTTCCTCGTCGGCCGGCCAGAGGTCCGCCAGGCGGATTTCCCGGCCCTGCACCACGGCGAACACGTCCCGCTCGATGTCGAAGCGCATCGTGCCGGCGATCGCGTAGGCCACCACCAGCGGCGGCGAGGCGAGGAAGGCCTGCTTCGCATAGGGGTGGATGCGGCCGTCGAAGTTGCGGTTGCCCGAGAGCACGGCCGTGGCGTAGAGGTCGCGGTCGATGATCTCCTGCTGGATCTTCGGGTCGAGCGCGCCGCTCATGCCGTTGCAGGTGGTGCAGGCGAACGCGACGATGCCGAAGCCCAGTGCCTCCAGGTCGCCCAGCAGCCCGGCTTCCTGCAGGTACAGCTCCACGGCTTTCGATCCGGGCGCGAGCGAGGTCTTGACCCATGGCTTGCGCGCCAGGCCCAGGCGGTTGGCATTGCGCGCAAACAACGCCGCGGCGATCACGTTGCGCGGGTTGCTGGTGTTCGTGCAGCTGGTGATGGCGGCGATGATGACGGCGCCGTCGGGCATCAGGCCCTGCGCCTCCTGCGCGCGGGCCGCCTGCAGCTGGGGCGCGCCGGCGATGCCGCGCTCCGCCAGCGCGGACGTGGGCAGGCGGCGGTGCGGGTGCGAGGGCCCGGCCATGTTGCGCACGACCGCCGACAGATCGAACTCCAGCACCCGGTCATAGCACGCGCCGCGCAGGCCGTCGGCCCACAGCCCCGCCGCCCGGGCGTAGGCTTCGACCCGCCGCACGTGATGCGCATCGCGGCCGGTGAGCCGCAGGTAGTCCAGCGTCTGCGCGTCGATGGCGAACAGCGCGGCGGTAGCGCCGTATTCGGGGCACATGTTCGAGATGGTGGCGCGGTCGCCGATCGACAGGCTCTCGGCCCCCTCGCCGTGGAATTCGACGTAGGCCCCCACCACCTTGCCGTTGCGCAGGAACTCGGTCAGCGCGAGCACGATGTCGGTGGCGGTGATGCCCGGCGCGCGCCGGCCCGAGAGCGCAACGCCCACGATCTCGGGCAGGCGCATCCACGAGGCGCGGCCGAGCATCACGTTCTCGGCCTCCAGGCCGCCCACGCCGACGGCGATCACGCCCAGTGCATCCACGTGCGGAGTGTGGCTGTCGGTGCCGACACAGGTGTCGGGGAAGGCCACGCGCCCTTCCCCGTCCTCCTGCACGCAGACCACCGGAGACATCCTCTCCAGATTGATCTGGTGCATGATCCCGTTGCCCGCGGGGATGACCTCGACGTTGGCGAACGCCTTCTTCGTCCACTCGATGAAATGGAAACGGTCCTCGTTGCGGCGGTCCTCGATCTCGCGGTTCTTGCGGAAGGCGTCGGGGTCGGAGCCGCCGCACTCCACCGCCAGCGAGTGGTCCACGATCAACTGCACCGGCACGACCGGGTTCACCGCCGCCGGGTCGCCGCCCTGCTGCGCGATGGCGTCGCGCAGGCCGGCCAGGTCCACCAGCGCCGTCTGGCCCAGGATGTCGTGGCACACCACGCGCGCCGGATACCAGGGGAAGTCGGTGTCGCGCCTGCGCTCGATCAGCTGGCGCAGGTAGCCTTCGAGTTGCGCCGGATCGGCCCGGCGCACGAGGTTCTCGGCATGCACGCGCGCGGTATAGGGCAGGCTGTTCCAGGCGCCCGGCCGGAGGGAATCGACGGCTTCCCGCGCATCGAAGTATTCCAGGTCCGTGCCCGGCAGGGGCTTGCGATGGGCTGTGTTCATCATGGGGCGTGCTCAGCCGCGTGCTTCGATGGGAACGAAGGTGCGGTCTTCCGGGCCGGTGTAGTGGGCGCTGGGGCGGATGATCTTGTTGTCCATGCGCTGCTCGATCACGTGCGCAGCCCAGCCGCTGGTGCGAGCGATCACGAACAGCGGCGTGAACATCGCGGTGGGCACGCCCATCATGTGGTAGCTCACGGCGCTGAACCAGTCCAGGTTGGGGAACATGCGCTTGGCCTCCCACATCACGGACTCCAGCCGTTCGGCGATGTCGAACATCTTCGTCGAACCGGCCTCCTGCGAGAGGCGCCGGGCCACGCCCTTGATGACGACGTTGCGCGGGTCGCTCACGGTGTACACCGGATGGCCGAAGCCGATCACCACCTCGCGTGCCTCGACACGGCGGCGGATGTCCGCTTCGGCTTCGTCGGGGGTGTCGTAGCGCTTCTGGACTTCGAACGCCACTTCGTTGGCGCCGCCGTGCTTCGGGCCGCGCAGCGCGCCGATGGCACCGGCGATGGCCGAATGCATGTCGCTGCCGGTGCCGGCAATCACGCGGGAGGCGAAGGTGGATGCGTTGAACTCGTGCTCCGCGTACAGGTTCAGCGAGGTGTGCATGGCTCGCACCCACCCGTCGCCCGGCGGCTGCCCGTGCAGCAGGCGCAGGAAGTGGCCGCCGATGGAGTCGTCGTCGGTCTCCACGTCGATGCGCCTGCCGTTGTGGGAGAAGTGGTACCAGTAGAGCAGCATCGAACCCAGCGACGCCATGAGCCGGTCCGCGATGTCGCGGGCGCCTGGCAGGTTGTGGTCGTCCTTCTCGGGCAGCACGCAGCCGAGCACGGACACGCCGGTGCGCATCACGTCCATGGGATGGGCCGCCGCGGGAAGGGCTTCCAGCGCGCCGACCACGGCGTCGGGCAGGCCGCGCAAGGCTTTCAGCTTCGCCTTGTAGGCCTTCAGTTCGGAACGCGTGGGCAGCGTGCCGTGCACCAGCAGGTGCGCTATTTCCTCGAACTCGCATACCTCGGCGATGTCCAGGATGTCATAGCCGCGGTAGTGCAGGTCGTTGCCGGTTCTGCCGACGGTGCACAGCGCGGTGCTGCCCGCCGTGACGCCCGAGAGGGCGACGGACTTCTTGGGCTTGAAGGCGGCGACGGTGCCGGTTTCCGCGGCGGTGGTGGTGCTCATGCTCATGGTCGTGTCTCCGGTTTCAGATAGGAACGGTCGATGGGCGCGGGGCGGCCGGCGGTGTCCACCGCCACCATCTCGAACACCCCCTTGAGGACTTCTTCGGCGGGTATGCCGGGCAGGTCGGCCAGGCCGGTCACGCACACCGTCATGGAACTGCGGCCGACCCGGCCGACCCAGGCACGCAACAGCAGCTGCTGGCCCACGGCCACGGGGGCCAGGAAGTGGACGCCGGTGACGCCAGCCATCACCACCTCGCGCTGCGCCAGGCTGCGCGCCGCCAGGAAGGCGCACTTTGCCAACAGCTGCAGAGCCTGGCCCGCGAACAGCGTGCCGTGGTGGTTCGTCAGCGATGGAAGCACCAGTTCCCGCAATTCGACAGTTCCCTGAGGTGTTGGCATGATTCGCAATTTACGCAGAACCTGGACGCTGGAACAGGACTGAAAAAGCGAATTTTTGCGAACAGGTTGGCCCTGGTTGCGAATTTTGTGAACCGTGGCCGAAATACCTGGAACACATGCGATGAAGAAAACATTCATGGGCGTGAAGCTGCGCAAGCTGCGCGCCGAGCACGGGCTGTCGCAGATCGCTCTGGCGCATGCGCTCGGGTTGTCTCCGAGCTACCTGAACCAGCTCGAGCAGAACCAGCGGCCGCTCACCGTCTCCGTGCTGCTGAAGATTCACCGCACGCTCGGGGTGGACATCCAGGAGTTCTCCGAGGACGAAGAGGCGCGGCTCGTCGCCGGGCTCCGGCAGGCGCTGGCGGACGCCGCCGAGCCCATCGCCCTGCCGGAGCTGCAGGAAGTCGCGGCACAGATGCCGGCACTCGGGCGCGCCGTGCTGGCGCTGCATCGCCGCCACCTCGAGGCGGTCGAGCGCAACGAGATGCTGTCGCTGCGGCTGGGGGACGGACGCCCGGACGCCACCCTGCCCGTCGCCATGCCCTTCGAAGTCGTGCGGGACTTCTTCTTCGCCCACCAGAACCACTTCGATGCGCTGGACCGTGCCGCCGAATCCCTGGCAGCCGAGGCCCGCGCAGAAGGGGGGAGCCTGGCCGAATGGCTGATACGGCGGCTCGGACAACGGGGCGTGCGCGTCGAGCGCGCGGACGATGCGCGGCACAGCAAGCGCAGCTTTTCTCCCGAGCGCCAGATCCTGCAGCTCGCGCCGGGGCTGGACGATGCGCAGCGGGCATTCCAGTTGGGCACTCAGCTGGCGCTGCTGGAGCATGCCGGCGCCATCGAGCGGCTGATCGACCTGCCGCAGTTCGCCGGGGATGCCGCCTCGCGCAAGCTGGCCCGCATCGGCCTGGCCAACTACTTCGCGGGCGCGCTGCTGCTGCCCTACACGGCCTTCCTGGAGGCGGCCGAGGCGCTGCGCTACGACATCGAACTGCTGCAGCAGTGCTTCCAGGTCGGGTTCGAGACCGTCTGCCACCGCCTGAGCACCCTGCAGCGGCCGGGCGCGCCGGGCGTGCCGTTCTTCTTCGTGCGCGTGGACCGCGCGGGCAACATCTCCAAGCGGCAGTCGGCCACCCACTTCCACTTCAGCCGCACGGGCGGCACCTGCCCGCTGTGGAACGTGTACGAGGCTTTCGGCCAGCCGGGGCGCATCCTGGCCCAGCTCTCGGCGATGCCGGACGGACGGCGCTACCTCTGGATCGCGCGCACCGTCTCGCGCGGGCAGCATGGCTATGGCTCTCCGCGCCAGACCTTTTCCATCGGGCTCGGCTGCGACGTGCGACACGCTCCGCGCCTCGTGTACGCCAAGGGCCTGGACCTGCAGGATCCCGAGGCGGCCACGCCCATCGGCATGGGATGCAAGGTGTGCGAGCGCGAAGCCTGCCCCCAGCGCGCATTCCCGTACGTGGGGCGCGCGCTGGAGGTGGACGAGCACCACAGCCGGTTCGCACCCTACGGGTTCGCAGGCTGAGACACCACCGCTAACATCGGGCCATGCACCACTCTCCTACGCCCTCTTCTCTTCCCGGCGCGGTCAGCTTCGGCCACGCGGACCGCATCTGCATCGTCACCGGAGGCGCCCAGGGCATCGGCGAAGCCTGCGCGCGGCGCTTCGCCCGCGAAGGCGCACGGGTGGTCGTCGCCGACGTGGACGACGCACGCGGCAGTGCCCTGGCGGCGGAGCTTCCGCAGGCGCTGTACGTGCGCTGCGACGTCGGCGACAAGGCCCAGGTGGATGCGCTGGTCGCCCGCGTGCTGGAGGCCCACGGCCGCATCGACGTGCTGGTGAACAACGCCGGCATCTTCCGGGCGGCGGATTTCCTGGAAGTGAGCGAGGAAGACTTCGACGCGGTGCTGCGCGTGAACCTCAAGGGCTCGTTCCTCGTGGGCCAGGCGGTGGCCCGCGCGATGGTGGCCGCGGGCCGCGGCGCCATCGTGAACATGAGTTCGGTGAACGGCGTGCTCGCCATACCCACCATCGCCAGCTACAACGTGAGCAAGGGCGGCATCAACCAGCTCACTCGCGTGATGGCCCTGGCGCTGGCCGCGCGCGGGGTGCGGGTGAACGCCGTGGCGCCGGGCACCATCGCGACGGAACTGGCCGCGCAGGCCGTGCTCACCAGCGATGACGCCCGCGCCCGCATCATGAGCCGCACGCCCATGGGCCGGCTGGGCGAGCCTGCGGAAATCGCCGACGTGGTGGCCTGGCTGGCCAGCGACGCCGCCAGCTACGTGACGGGCGAGATCGTCACGGTGGACGGCGGGCGCATGACGCTCAACTACACGGTGCCCGTGGGCGGCTGAGCGGCGGCAGCGAGCAGCCGCCCAGGCCGCGCCCCTGCCGGGGTTTCCGATCTCGCGGCACAATCGACGGATGCGATTCCTCCACACGATGCTGCGCGTTGGCAACCTCCAGCGCTCGATTGATTTCTACACCCAGGTGCTCGGCATGCAATTGCTGCGCACGTCGGAGAACCCCGAGTACAAGTACTCGCTGGCGTTCCTGGGATTCGACGGCGGGAACCCGGGCCAGGCCGAGATCGAACTCACCTACAACTGGGGCACCGAGAGCTACGACATGGGCACGGCCTACGGCCACATCGCCCTGGGCGTGCCGGACGCCTACGCGGCCTGCGAGAAGATCAAAGCCGCGGGCGGCAACGTCACGCGCGAGGCCGGCCCGGTCAAGGGCGGCACGACGGTGATCGCCTTCGTGACGGACCCGGACGGCTACAAGATCGAGCTGATCGAGCGCAAGAACGACGTGGGCGCGGGTACCGGCTTGCGCTGACGCGGACTTCGCTCCGGGCGATGCGCCTTACGGCGCGTGGCCTGCGTCGAGCGCGGGCGGACGCAACAGGTCCGCATTGACCCCCATGGCCTCGCTGGCGCGCTCGACTGCCTGCCAGAGCGGTGCCGGCATGCGCAGGATGTCTTCCGGCGAATCGGCCTGGGCGATCCAGGCATCGATCTGGTGGTGCTGCTCGGGGGTGAGCAGCTCGAGGTTCAGCATCTCGTCGATGGTTTTCATGGCGACAGTATCGCCAACCCGGTGGGCCGGCGACATTTCCTTTCCTGCCGTCAGCGTGCCGGACGCAATGCCGCGGCGGCCCGTGCCAGTTCGGTGATGCGCGCCCAGTCGCCGGATGCCAGCGCGTCGCCGGGCACCAGCCACGAGCCGCCCACGCAGGCGACGTTGCCCAGGGCCAGGAAGTCCGCCGCATTGCCCGGCTGGATGCCGCCCGTGGGACAGAACACCACGTCGCCGAAGGGGCCCTGCCAGGCCTTGAGCATGGCGAGGCCGCCGGCCTGCACGGCCGGGAAGAACTTGAGGGCGTTGAAACCCTCTTCCTGCGCCATCATGATCTCGCTGCCGGTGGCCACGCCGGGCAGCAGCGGCAGGCCGAGGTCGCGGCAGGCGCGGCCCACGGCGGGCGTGAAGCCCGGACTCACGGCGAAACGCGCGCCCGCGCGGGCGGCGGCCTGGGCATCGGCCGCGCTGCGCACGGTGCCGGCGCCGACCACCGCCTCGGGCACGTCCCTGGCGATGGCTTCCATGCAGGCCAGGGCCTGGGGCGTGCGCAGCGTCACTTCCAGCATGCGGATGCCGCCCGCCACCAGCGCGCGCGCCATGGGCACGGCGTGCGCCACCTCGGTCAGCACGATGACCGGGATCACCGGCGCGTCGCGCATCACCTCCTGCGCGGTCAAGGCATCGCGTTCGTTCACAGCCATGTGCAGGCTCCTTCTTCCGCGCTGAGCGCATTGCGCCGGAATCCGGCAAACAGTTCGCGGCCCCAGCCGTGGCCATCGGCACGGGCCAGTTCCTCGGGCTGGGTGGCAGGCACACGGGCCGCCCATTCCGCAGGGTCCACCAATGCATTCAGCGTGCCCGCCACGGCGTCCAGCCGCACGATGTCGCCGTCCTGCACGCGCGCCAGCGGCCCGCCTGCCAGCGCCTCGGGCGAGACATGGATGGCGGCGGGCACCTTGCCGGACGCGCCGCTCATGCGGCCGTCCGTGACCAGCGCCACGCGATAGCCCTTGCCTTGCAGCACGGCCAGCGGCGGCGTGAGCTTGTGCAGCTCGGGCATGCCGTTGGCACGCGGGCCCTGCCAGCGCACCACGCAGACCAGCCCGTGCGACGGGTGGGCCTCGCAGGCCCGGTCCAGTTCGCCGGCCTGGAAGGCCTTTTGCAGCTCGGCCTGCGAGGCGAAGACGCGCGCGGGTGCCTCGATCACATGGTGGTCTTCGGGCACGGCCGAAATCTTGATCACGCTGCGGCCCAGGTTGCCTTCGAGCAGCTTGAGCCCGCCGATCGGGCTGAACGGCGCATCCGCCGGGCGCAGCACACCGTCGTCGCCGCTGGCACCGATGGAGGCCCAGGAAAGCCTGCCCGTGCCGGGGGCCGCGGCATCCTCCACCGGCAGCCGGGTGTATTCGCGCAGGCCGCCGGGCCGCACGGTGAGCACATCCTCGTGCATGAGGCCGGCGTCCAGCAGTTCGCGGATGACGTAGCCGGGGCCGCCCGCGGCCTGGAACTGGTTCACGTCGGCGCTGCCGTTGGGATAGACGCGTGCGAGCAGCGGCACCACGGCCGAGAGCGCCGCGAAATCGTCCCAGCCGATGGCGATGCCCGCGGCGCGGGCCACGGCGACCCAGTGGATCAGGTGGTTGGTGGAGCCGCCGGTGGCGAGCAGCGCCGCCATGGCGTTGACGATGCAGCGCTCGTCCACGATGCGGCCGATGGGCGGGCACGGCGCACCGGGCTGGCCGAGCACGGTGCGGGCGGCTTCGCGCGTGAGTTCGGTGCGCAGCGCCTCGCCAGGGTTCACGAAGGCGGTGCCGGGCACGTGCAGGCCCATGGCTTCCATCAGCATCTGGTTGCTGTTGGCGGTGCCGTAGAAGGTGCAGGTGCCCTCGCCATGGTAGGCGGCGGATTCGGCGGCGAGCAGCTCTTCGCGGCCGACCAGGCCCTGGGCGGCCTGCTCGCGCACCTTGGCCTTGGCGCTGTTCGAGAGGCCCGAGGTCATCGGCCCGGCCGGCACGAACACGGTGGGCAGGTGGCCGAAGTGCAGTGCGCCGATCAGCAGGCCGGGCACGATCTTGTCGCACACGCCGAGCATGAGCGCGGCGTCATAGACGTCGTGCGACAGCGATACGGCGGTGGCCATGGCGATCACGTCGCGGCTGAAGAGCGACAGCTCCATGCCGGGCGTGCCCTGCGTGACGCCGTCGCACATGGCCGGCACGCCGCCCGCCACCTGGGCCGTGGCGCCGTGCTGGCGGGCCACCTCCTTGATCAGGTCGGGGTAGTGGCGCAGCGGCGCATGGGCCGAGAGCATGTCGTTGTAGGCATTGACGATGCCGATGTTGCGCGCTCGCTCGGCGACGACGCGGAACTTGTCGTTGCCGGGCATGCCTGCGAAGGCATGGGCGACGTTGGCGCAGCCCAGGCGGTCGGCTCCGCGGTCGCGCTGCGCGTGGAAGTCGAGCTGGGCGAGGTAGGCCGCGCGCGTGGGCGCACTGCGCTCGCGGATGCGTTCGGTGACGGAGTGGACGGTATCGTGGAGTGGCATGGCGGTGTGTGGGGCGGTGCCTTGCAGGATCGATATGTAGAGGGAAGGAAGGCCGCTGGAGGGCCGCGGCTCCCTGTCAGGAATCGTACGCCTTTCGCATGACCCACGAGT
Source organism: Paracidovorax avenae (assembly GCF_040892545.1). NCBI lineage: Bacteria > Pseudomonadati > Pseudomonadota > Betaproteobacteria > Burkholderiales > Comamonadaceae > Paracidovorax > Paracidovorax avenae. The sequence goes on along the minus strand of NZ_CP156079.1, from coordinate 2,862,267 downwards.
GTAGGCCGATGCGAGGGCCGCTGCCGCATGCGGCCGGGCCCGGCCGCATTGACTGGTTCGCGCGCCCTGCCCGGCCCGCGCCGTCGCCTTACTGGCCGCCGCGCGCCTGCTTGACGGCGGCCTGCACCGCGTCCCAGGTCTCCTGGCCCACCGACTTGGCGATGCCGGCGTTCACCGAGGTGAGCTTCTCGCGCATGCGGTTGGCTTCGGCGGCGGGCAGTTCGTTGACCTGCATGCCCTTGGTCTTCAGGTCGGCCAGGGCCTTGGCGGCTTCTTCGCGCGTGTCCTTGCGCTCGAAGTCGCGGCTCTTCACGGCGGCGTCCTGCAGCACCTTCTTCTCGGCCGGGCTGAGGGTGTCCCACCACTTCTTGCTCACCGTGACGATCCACGGGCTATAGACGTGGTTGGTGACGGTGAGGTACTTCTGCACCTCGTAGAACTTGCTCGACACCACGGTGTTGAAGGGGTTCTCCTGCCCGTCCACGGCGCGTGTCTCCAGCGCGGTGAACAGTTCGGAGAACGGCAGCGGCACGGCGTTGGCACCCAGGGCCTTGAAGCTGTCGAGGAACACGTTGTTCTGCATCACGCGCAGCTTGATGTCGCCCATATCCTCCAGCTTCGTGACGGGCCGCTTGCTGTTGGTGAGGTTGCGGAAGCCGTTCTCCCAATAGACCAGGCCGACCATGCCCTTCGGTTCGAGCTTGGCCTTCACCTTCTCGCCCACGGGGCCGTCGAGCACCGTGTCGGCTTCCTTCACGTTGGCGAAGAGGAAGGGGGTGTCCCACACGGCCATCTCGGGCACGATGCCGACCAGGGTGGCGGTGGAGCCGACCATCATCTCCTGCGCACCGCCGATGAGCGCCTGCTGCATCTGAGTGTCGGAGCCGAGCGAGGCGTTGCCGATGGCCCGCACCTTCATCTTGCCGCCCGTGGCCTTCTCGACCTCCTGGGCGAAGAAGCGCACGGCGCGGCCCTGGTTGGAGTTGTCCACGAGGCCGTAGCCGAAGCGCACGATGCGCGGCTTGAAATCCTGGGCCTGGGCGACGGACGCGCCGCTGGCGGCGATGGCGGCCACGAGGGTGGCGAGGGCGAAACGGATGCGCATGGTGTTGTCTCCTGAAAAAAGCGGAAAATCAGCGAAAACAGTGAATACGGGTGGCGACCGGCGGATGGAGGGCTCGGCCTGGCTCAATGCATCCAGCCCAGCGGCGCGGTGATCATCTGCGGGAAGATGACGAACAGGACCAGCAGCAGCACGTACACCAGCAGGAACGGCGTGGTGCCGCGGATGACGGTCTCCATGCGCAGCCTGCCCACGCCGGCCACCACGTTCTGCACCGTGCCCACGGGCGGCGTGATGAGGCCGATGCAGCCCACGTAGATGAACATGAAGCCGAAGTACACCGGATCGATGCCGGCCTTGACGGCGAGCGGCACGCACACGGGGCCGAAGATCAGGATGGTGGGCGTGAGGTCCATGGCCGTGCCCACCACCAGCAGGAACACCATCATGAGCGCCATGAACAGCATGGGGTGGCCCATGACGCCGGCGAAGCTGTCGGCCAGCAGGTTGGGCAGGTCGGCCAGGGTGATCATGTAGGCGGTGACGGTCGCCGCGCCACAGAGGAACATCACCACCGCGGTGGTCTTGCCCGCGGCCAGGAACACCTCGTAGAGCCGGGCCCACGTCATTTCGCGATAGACGAACATCGAGACGATGAGCGCATACACGGCGGCCACCACGGCGGCCTCGGTGGGCGTGAAGATGCCGCCCTTGAGCCCGCCCAGGATGATGACAGGCATCATCATGGCCCAGAAGCTGTGCAGCAGCGCGTGCATCCGCGCGCCCCAGGCCACGCGCTCCATGGCCGGCAGCTGGTGCTTGCGGGCGATCCACCACCAGGCGAGGATGAGGAAGACGCCCATCATCAGCCCGGGGAACACGCCTGCCAGGAACAGCTTGCTGATCGACGTGTTGGTGGTCACGCCGTAGATCACGAACGGCATCGAGGGCGGAATGATGGGAGCGATGATGCCGCCCGAGGCCAGCAGGCCGGCGCTGTAGCTGGCTGGGTAGTTCTGCTGGCGCATCATCGGCAGCAGGATGGTGGCGAGCGCCGCCGTGTCGGCGATGGCCGAGCCGCTCATCGATGCGAGCAGCACCGCCGCGCCGATGGCCACGAAGCCCAGGCCGCCGCGGATGTGGCCGACGAAGGCGCGCGCCAGGTCGATGATGCGGCGCGAGAGCCCGCCCGCGTTCATCAGCTCGCCTGCGAGGATGAAGAACGGCACCGCCAGCAGCGGGAAGTTGTCGAAGCCCGCCTGCAGGTTCTGCGCCAGCAGCTGGGAATCGAAGAAGTCCAGGTGCCACATCAGGGCAACGCCGGTCAGGATCAGCGACTGGGCGATCGGCATGCCGATGGCCATGCCGCCGATCAGCACGCCGAGGAAAATGAGGGTCACGACCATGGCGGTTCCTTCACTCGATGGTGGCGTCGCCGCCCGCATCGTCGCCGGCCGGCCGGCCGCGCACGAGATCCAGCACCAGCGCCACGAGCAGGCCCGCCGCCAGTACCAGCGTGGCTGCCGCGCCGAGCGCGAGCGGGTAGCCCAGCACGGTGCTGTAGCTCTCCATGCCCGCCACCACCTGCGCCCACGATCCCTTCAGCAGCAGCACCATGCAGAGCGCCACCAGGGCCTGGCTCACCCAGAACAGCCCCTTGCGCGGCGCACCCGAAAGGCGCGCGGTGAGCATGTCGAAGCCCAGGTGCTTGCCCTCGAACGCGGCCACGATGGCTCCCACGGCCACCAGCCAGACGAACAGCAGGCGCGAGATCTCTTCGTACGACACGATGCTGGTGCCGAACGCGTAGCGCAGCACCACGTTCACGAACACGGCCACGACCATGCCGGCCAGGGCCAGCACCATGAAATGCTCCGCGATGCGCTGGAGCGCGGGTTTGCGGCGCGCGGGGGCGCCTGCGCCGGGGTGGTCGTTCATGGGGTGTCTCCGGAGGGGGCCGGCGCGCAAGGGGCGCCGGGGGCGGGGGAAAATGGCGCGGCAGCCTCTGCGCCGCCGTCGCCGTGCATCCAGTGCGCGATGGCGCTGCCGAGGTCGTGGATGGACCGCGTGGCGTCCAGCGCCAGCACGCCGGGCTCGCCGCGCGGCGACTCCAGCGTGGCGAACTGGTTGGCGACCAGCGTGGGCGAGAAGAAGTGGCCCGGCCGGTGGCTGACGCGCGCGAGCGCTTCGTCGTAGTCGAGCTCCAGGAAGGCGAAGCGCAGCCCGGGCGCGGCGGCGCGCAGGTGGTCGCGGTAGCGGCGGCGCAGCGCCGAGCAGGTCAGCACGATGCCGCCCTTCCCTGCGCCATCGCCGGGGTGGACAGCGTGGGCCAGGAGCTGGGCGAGCCGGTCCAGCCAGCCGGCCCGGTCTTCGTCGGTGAGCGGCTGGCCCGCGCGCATCTTGGCGACGCTTTCGGGCGAGTGGTAGGCATCGCCCTCGTGCAGGGTCCAGCCCAGCAGCGCGGCAGCCTCGGCCGCGACACTGGATTTGCCGCAGCCGGAGACGCCCATCACCACCACGGCGGACAGGTGCCTGCTTTGGATAGCGCTATCCTTTGAGTTCATAAAAATCGCGGAGGCCTCTTTGGGGAAGCCTGCCGCGTCGTCTCCGTCGAATGGATGAGGTCAATCGCCTTGCCCTGTCGTTAACCCTGAGCAAGATAGCGCTATCCTAGACCACAATAAGCGCCAGACCGATCCGGATTAACCCTTGAACGATTCCGCCCCGCCCCGCCCCCGACGGACCCGCCGCGCCAGCGGCCGCGTCACCCTGGACGACGTGGCCCGGCTGGCGGGCGTGAGCCCGATCACCGTCTCGCGCGCGCTGCGCCGCGAGCGCAGCGTGGACCCGGCCCTGGCAGAACGCGTGCAGGCAGCCGCGCAGGAACTGGGCTATGTGCCCGATCCGGCGGCGCGTGCCCTCGCCTCGCAGCGCAGCACCCAGGTGCTCGTGCTGGTGCCCATGCTGTCGAACACGCTGTTCGTGGATCTGCTGGAAGCCGTGCATCGCACGCTGTTCCCGCAGGGCTTTCTGCCACTGATCGGCGTGACCCACTACGATGCGGCCGAGGAAGAGGTGCTGCTGCGCACCTACCTGCCCCACCGGCCCGCGGGCCTGCTCGTGACCGGTTTCGACCGCAGCGAGGCCGCCCGCCAGCTGATCGCGCGCAGCGGCGTGCCGTGCGTGCATCTCATGGAAACCAGCGATGCGCCGGGCGTGCACTGCGTGGGCTTCTCCCAGCTGGAAGCGGGCGCCGCCATCACGCGCCACCTGCTGGAGCGCGGCCGGCGGCGCATCGCGTTCTGCGCCGCCCAGCTCGACCCGCGCACGCTGCAGCGCGCCGAGGGCTACCGCCGCACGCTGCGCGAGGCCGGGGTGTACGACCCGCAGCTGGAAATGCTGAGCCCCGAAGGCTCTTCCATCGCGCTGGGCGCGCGCCTGTTCGAGGAAACGCTGCGGCGCGCGCCGGACGTGGATGCGATCTTCTTCTGCAACGACGACATCGCGCAGGGCGGGCTGCTGGCCGCCAGCCGCTGCGGCGTGCCGGTGCCGGAACGGGTGGCCGTGGCCGGCTTCAATGACCTGGCCGGCAGCGACCAGATGGTGCCGCCCCTGACCACCGTGCGGACCCCGCGCGGCGAGGTCGGGCGGGCGGGCGCCACGATGCTGCTGGGGCTGATGCACGGTACGCCGCCTGCACGGCACTGCGTGTCGCTCGACTACGAACTGGTCGTGCGTGGCAGCACCTGATATGGGGCGCGTACGGCCCGGGGAAAAAGCCCGGCGGAGCGGCTAGCCGTTCTCGCTCTGCGCGACGTAGATCAGCACCACGCCAATGCACACGATGAAGCGGAAGGCGGATTCGACGCCGTTCCACTGGGTCGATTGCCACATCAGGAACCATTCGCCCGCGACGGTCATGAAGCCGAAGAACCAGACGACCAGGCCGAGCGTCAGGCCGCAGACCGCGAGCGCCTTGGCCCGGGCGAAGGCCGGGGGCGCACCGCGCAACTGCCGCAAGAGTGCGATGGCACCGGCCAGGCACAACGCTCCGGTCACCAGTTCCCCTGCGATGATGAGCCAGTAGGCGGCATGGTGCAGGAGCGGCGAGGAGATCGCGCGCCCCATGAGCCGGTTGCCCGGAAACGTCGTGTCCATGAGCAGGACATGCCGGGTGAACTCGAAGTTCGATCCGTAGTCGACGATGTTGTTGTAGCCGACGAGCAGGCAGAACAGCGCCACCAGCAGCACCAGCAGCGCCTTCGAGGCCCTGACGGCGGTCATTGCGATGGCTTCCTGCACCGGCCGGCGGCTCAGCCCAGCGTCACTTCCACGCGGCGGGCTTCGGCGGCATTGCCGTCGCCCTGGGCGAGTTCGGGCTTGCGCAGCTCGATCCGGTCCTCGGGCGCGCCGGCAGCCACCAGTGCGTCGCGCACGGCCTGGGCGCGCTGCTTGGCCAGCTCGGCGTTGGCAGCGGCGTCGCCCGCGGCGTCGTGGAAGCCCGAGATCACCACGCGGCGGTTGCCGTCCTTCACGGCGCGCACCACGTCGGCGATGGCCGGGGCGGCATCGGCCGTGAGGTCGGCGCGGCCGGAGGCGAAGTAGAACTTCACCACGCTGCCGGCCACCACCACGCGCGCGACCTCGTTGCCGGCGATGTCGAGCGTGCCGGCAGGCGCCACCACTTCCGCGGCAGGCGCGGGATCCGCCGCCGGGCGGGCGATGCCGCGCTGGACCACCACGGTGCCCACCACGGCGGATACCACGATGGCGATGATCGCGAACAGGAAGCCGAGGGCGAAGCGTTGCTGGCTGTCGTCGTCGGAAGAACTGAAGGCCATGATGGGAAACTCCGTAGATGAATAATGGTGGGATGGACGAAACCGCGAATTGTAGTGGCGCGGCCCAGGCCGCCCTTCCCTCTCCGCTGCGCGATCCGGCCCCGATGCTGGAACGCGCCCTCGCCGAATGGGGCGGCACGCAGGACCTCTGGATCTTCGGGTACGGCTCGCTCATCTGGCGCCCGGATTTCGAGTTCGCCGAACAGCGCCTCGCGCGCGTGCATGGCTGGCACCGCGCGCTGAAGATGTGGAGCCGCGTGAACCGCGGCACGCCCGAATGCCCGGGCCTGGTGCTGGGCATGTTCCCCGGCGGCAGCTGCCGGGGCATGGTCTTCCGCGTGGAGCGGGCGCATGCGCGGCAGGTGATGGTCAACCTCTGGCATCGCGAGATGCCCACGGGCGTATACGACCCGCGCTGGCTGCCCTGCTCCACGCCACTGGGCACGGTGCGGGCGCTGGCGTTCACGCTCTCGCGCAGCAGCCCCAACCATACGGGGGAGTTGTCGGAGGCCGAGTACCGGCGCATCTTCTCGGAAGCGAGCGGTCGGTACGGCACGACGCTGCAGTATGCACAGGCCACCTACGACGGCCTGCGCCGCCTGGGGATCGAGGACCGCGCGCTCGCGCGGCTGCTGCGGTTTTCCCCGCAGGATTCCAGCCCGGGCTGACCGGCCTGCGCCACCGGCGCCGTTCGCTCCCGCGACCATTGCTTCGCCGGGGCGCGGGAAGATTTCACCTATCGGAATAGATTGCGGCAAACGGCCAATCAACAAGGCTGTGGCGGCCCGTCCGGCCGTTCCCCGGCGCCTCGCAAGAGGCCGGCCCCGCAGCCTGATCCTTCCGATAAGAAAACCATGACCTTTCTGCAATTTCCCTCTCTCCGCCGCACGGGCAGTCCTGCCGGGGAGGCTTCGCCTTCTTCCGTTTCGCCGCCATCCTCGCCCCGCTCCGCGGCCGCCGGCAGCCGCCGGCATGCGCCCGGAGGCCTGACCGAGCCGCTGTTGCGGCAGCGCCCCGGGGCTGAGCCGGGCGAGCCGGCATCCCCGGCTGGCCAGTCTTCGAGCCATGTCCGGCCGCGGATCCGGTGGCTGCTGGCAGGGGAGACAGCGCTCGGGGATGTTCGTCTCAAGGCGGCGGACCGCAGCTGCACCGGCAAGGACCTCCAGACCGCCAAGGCGAAGATTCGCATGACCACGCTGGCGCGCCAGGCCGTGCTGAAGGCGCAGTTGAACCGCGAGCAGCGGGATACCTACGTCGCACGGCTCAAGGAAGTGATTTCCACCGACCAGTTCCAGCACCCCATGGCGATCGAGGGCATCGTCGGCCGCGGGCCGGACCAGCGCCTGACATCCCGGAACAAGGTGATCCAGGCCGTCCTGAACTACGTGCAGGCGAAGCACCCCGAGGAGGCCGCCCGTCTGGACCTGCAGGATCTCACCGAACTGCGGCTGCCGCTGGAGGCGGACATCCTTTTGAACGCCTGGGAGTTCTCCGCCGGCTGCCGGGTGCGCGAGATCCGCCTCGCCGACGGCGAAACGGAGGAAGCCGACATCCAGCTCTCCACCTACGTGGCGCGCGAAGCGATCAAGAAAGGGACGGCGGCCTTCGGCGAGGGCGCCCGGCTGCGCCCGGTGAGCGTCAAGGACGTGGACCCTTCCAGCGAAGCCGAGGACGCGCACACCGCTCCGGCTCCCGGGCTGGAGGGCAACCCGGAAAAGCACCCGTTCGCCTTCCTGCAGGGCGTGCGCTACCGGGCCGAGTCGGACCACGAGGGCCTGCAGGCGCTGGTCAACCGGTGCCTGGGGGCCAGCGATCCCGTCACACTCGAGCTCCGCGGGCGCCTGGGCGCACAGGCCGTCAATGCCGTGCTGAGCCGCAAGCAATTCACGCCCGCACTGGGCTGGGGCATGGCGGCGAGCGTCGTGGGCGCCGGCGGGCTGGCCTTGTTGCTGGACGTCGCGGCCTGGGGCGCGGTGAAGGCGCAGGTAGCCGCCGCGCTCGGCGAGGACCACCCCGCCACCCAGATGACGGAAGCGCTGCTGGCGTCCCTCACGGCGCTGTTCGCGGAAACCGTGGACTCCCTCATCATCAAGCGGCTGATCGGCACATACCAGGGCGAACCCCTGCTGCCGGAAACGTTCGCGCAATTCATGGACGACCTGAAGGACTCTGCGGTCTCCGGATCCATCGCGGCCGTCGGGGCGATTCCCAACAACGTCGCCGAATTGACGCAGCAATGGGCCATGGAGCCTGTCACCATGGCCACCAACCAGATCGCCGCCTCCACCTCGGGGGCGATGGTGCCGCGGGAAGTCGCGCAGGCCCATGGCGAAATGGCGGCGGGGGTCCTGCAGCGCATGAACGATGGCTTCCTGCCGCCCCCCGACGTGGCGCTGGCCGCGGGATCCAGCGAGGCCCAGGCCCGGCGCGCGCTGGCAGACCACGCCATGGCGGACACGCAGGGCGCCCTGGAAGTGGCGCCCGGCCACGGGCTGGCCATCAACTCGATGGGCATCGGTTCGGTCATCAGCCTGCTGGCCGGCTTCGTGCCCTTCGACACCATGTCCCGCACCCACGTGCTCAAGCCGGTGGTGCAGAAGATCGTCACCATCATGGTCAACACGCCCACCGAGGTGCTCAGCATGGGCACGGGCATCCTGACCGCCAACCACCTCGGGGGGGTCTTCGGTCTCACCACGGATGAAGAGAAAAACAACCTCATCACCGAGCTGATCGTCAACAAGGCGATAGCGCGCCTTGAGCAGGCACAGGCCCGGCCCGGGCAGACTTCCAGCATCCAGATCACCGAGGAAGAGCTGCGCGCCATCGAGCACCCCGCCATGGCGCTGACCTTCCCGGCCGGCCGGGCCATCGTGAACACGATGAACGGGGTGACCGACCTGATCGCACGCTGCTGGGGCGCCCTCCGCGGCGTGCCCGACGAGCGCCCCGGAGAGCAGGTGGATACGCGCGACCTGATGCAGCGCATGGCAGAACGGGGCCGCCATTCCGCACCGGTGTGACGCAGGCAGGCCCTGCGCGGCACGGCGGCGGGCGGAAGGCATGCACAATCGCGGCATGTCTTCCCCCTCCTCCCCGTTGTCGTCCTCCATCGCCGACCTGCGCAAGAGCTACGAGCGCGCCGAGCTCGGCGAGGAGGCCTCGCATGCCGATCCACTGCGGCAGTTCGACCAGTGGCTGCAGGAAGCCGTGGCCGCCCAGGTGCCCGAACCCAATGCCATGACGCTGGCCACCGTGGGCGCGGACCTGCGCCCGAGCACGCGCGTGGTGCTCATCAAGGGCTACGACGAGCGCGGCATCGTGTGGTACACCAATTACGAAAGCCGCAAGGGCCGCCAGCTGGCCGGCAATCCGTTCGCGGCCCTGCAGTTCCACTGGATCGAGCTCGAGCGCGTGGTGCGCATCGAGGGCCGGGTCGAAAAAGTGAGCGATGCCGAAAGCGACGCCTACTTCGCCAGCCGGCCGCTCGATTCGCGCATCGGCGCCTGGGCGAGCCCGCAGAGCGAGGTGATCTCCGGCCGGGGCGTGCTGGTGGCCAATGCGGCGAAATACGGTGCGCAGTTCCTGCTGCAGCCGCCCCGCCCGCCGCACTGGGGCGGCTATCGTCTGCAACCCGACCGCTGGGAGTTCTGGCAGGGACGCAAGAGCCGCCTGCACGATCGCCTTTGCTATCGGGCGGAAACCCAGGGCACCTGGATGCGCGAGCGCCTCGCACCGTGACCCTTTCCACGGCCCTGTGAAAGCGGCAGGGCGCGGCGGCCGGAGCGTCCCGGTGGCGTGGCGTTTCAGTGCCAGAGCCGCTGGGCCAGCAGCAGCATCACCGGCACCGTGACCAGCGCCAGCGCGGTCGAGAGCGCGATGCTGGCCGATACCTCGTCCTGCATGGTGCCGTAGCGCTGGGTGAAGAGGAACACGTTGGCCCCCACGGGCAGCGCCGCGGCCGTGAACATCACCGCCACCGAAAGGCCGGACAGGCCCATGCCCCAGGCCAGCGCGAACAGCAGCAGCGGGTGGGCGATGTTCTTGACCACGGCGATGCCCAGCGCCTCCCGTGCATGGTGGCCGACCTTGGTGTAGGCCAGCGTCACCCCCACCAGCAGCAGCGCCATGGGGCCGAGCGCGGTGCCCAGCACCTGCAGCGGCTTGTCGATCACCTCCGGCAATACCAATCCTGTCTGGCCGAACAGCAGGCCTGCCAGGATGGGCAGCGGCACCGGGTGCACGATGCCGTTGCGCACCGCCTGCAGCACGGTATGCAGCACCGGGCGCGGCGCGCTGCGGCCCGAGCGCTGGCTCTCGCGCGCCTCGGCCAGTTCGAACACGACCGTGGCAGCCGTGAGCAGCACGAGCGCGTGCAGCGAGATCAGGGTGAAGAGCGTCACCAGCCCTTCCTTGCCGTACACCAGCCCGACCAGCGGCACGCCGATCATGATGTTGTTGCTGAACATGTTGGCCAGGCCGCGTGCCGCCGCGCGGGTGGAAAAGCCCGCGAAGGCCATGGTGACGATGAACACCAAGCTCGCCGCCAGGAAATACAGCGCCACCGGCTCGAAGTTGAGGTCCTGGACCCGCACCGCGCCCATGGTGCGGAACAGCAGTGCCGGCGTGAGCACCAGGAAGACGATGTTGGAGAGGTCCTTGATGGCCGTGGCCCGCACCCAGCCGATGCGGGCCGCGAAGAATCCGATGGCGATGCACAGGATGACGGGAACGAGGGAGGCGAAGACGGGAGAGTTCACAGGCGGATGCGAGTCACTTTTGCAGGGACGCCATCGCCGCCTGCAGCGTGCTCTGCGCAGAGGGATCGGCCACGATCTGGTCCGGCGCCACGCCGTTTCCCTGGATGCTCCGGCCGCCCGGGGACATCCAGTAGGCCGTCGTGAACTTGATCGCACCCTTTTGCATCGGGCGGATGGTCTGGATGCTGCCGCGCCCCGCCGTGGGCCGGCCGAAGACCCGTGCCCGCCGGTGGTCCTGCAGGGCGGCCGCGACGATTTCCGCGCCCGACGCCGTGTCGGCATCCACCAATACCGCCAGCGCCATCGTGCGGATCTGCGGCGGCAGGTTCTCCAGCGGATCCTGCCGGCCTGCGCCCCGGTAGGCATCGGGGGTGGCCAGGTAGGTGGCGCCGGCCTGCGCCCCCGCGCCGGAGGTCTTCATGACCACCGTATCCCTGGGCAGGAACATGGAGGCAATGCCCACCGTCGATTCGACGAGGCCTCCCGGGCAACCGCGCAGATCCAGGATCATGGCGTTGAACGGTTCCACCTGCCACGCCCCGGCGATCGCTTCCGCGGCCTCCTGCAGCGCCGAGGCGTTGAAGTGCGGCACGCGCAATTGCGCCATGCCCGGTGCCGGCCGCGACAGCGACACCCTGGGGGCCGCATAGGCCCGTCGCTCGACCGCAATGGTGAGGACGGACAGCGAGGACTCCCGGAAAACGGTCAGCGCCACCGTGCTGCCGGCGGGACCGGACAGGAGCTGGCGGACCCTGGCGCCCTCCAGCCCCTTCACCCGCGCGCCATCGACCGCGTACAGCCGGTCGCCGGAAGCGATGCCCGCCTGCGCGGCCGGACTGCCCTCCAGCGGCACGAGTTGGTATTGGTGGCCGCGGTAACGGAGCTGGACCCCGATGGCCTCTGCGTCGGGGGCTGCAGGTTGGCGCTGCGCTTCAAGCTCCGCGGCCGTGAAGTACTCGCCGCTGTCCGGATCCGCCTCACGCACCATGCCCTTGGTCGCCGCGACGAGCAGTGCGCGGTCGTCCGGCTTCTCCACCAGGGAAGTCTGCAGTTCGCGGTACACGCTGGCGAGGATCTGCAGTTCCTCCTTCGGTATCGGTCCGGCGGGCTGGGCGGCGGCATGCGCCGACGCGAACAGGGCCAGAACGAAGGCACAGGCGGAATGGAGCGGTGGGGGAGTCATCTGGAAAGGTAGGGGGCGTCGCGCGACGGAGGATTATCCCGCGTGCAGGCCGCGTGCCGGCCCGCCGCATGGCATGCCGCCGAGCCCCCCAAAAACCGCAGCTTCATCGCTATGCGCCCCGCTTTTCCCAACCGGCCGTGGGGCGCCGCATGGTGCAATTGCCTGCAATGACGCCGATCGTTCCCATGACCTCTCCCCTCATCGAACGCCTGGCCCGCGACGGCCGCCTGGACCGGATCTTCGTCGATGGCGGCTGGCGGCGGCCGGAGGGAACGTCCCGCGCGACCGTCGTCGACCCTTCCACCGAGCAGCCACTGGCGGAGATCGCACTGGGCGATGCCCGGGACGCGGCGGCTGCGATCGCCGCGGCGCGGCGCGCCTTTCCTGCCTGGTCGGCGACCAGGCCGCAGCAGCGTGCCGCCCTGCTGGGCCGGCTGCATGCCCTGGTCCTGGAGCGTGCGGAATCGTTCGCCCAGGCGATCTCGCTGGAAATGGGGTCCGCCATCGCCGTGGCGCGCGCCGCGCAGGTGCCGATCGCCGCGGAGCACCTGCGCGTGGCCCGCGACCTGGCGGCCAGCCACCCGTTCGTCACCCATCGGGACGGCATGGCCATCGTGCGCGAGGCCATCGGCGTCTGCGGCCTGATCACGCCCTGGAACTGGCCGCTCTACCAGATCACTGCCAAGGTAGGGCCGGCGCTGGCCGCGGGATGCACCGTGGTGCTCAAGCCCAGCGAGCTGTCCCCGTTCAGCGCGATGCTCTTCGCCGAGGCGATGCAGGACGCCGGGATGCCTGCCGGGGTGTTCAACCTCGTGGCCGGCGAAGGGCCGGAGGTGGGTACCGCGCTGGCGTCCCATCCGGAGGTGGACATGGTCTCGATCACCGGCTCCACGCGGGCCGGCGTCCTCGTGGCACAGGCGGCCGCGCCCACGGTCAAGCGCGTGGCCCAGGAGCTGGGCGGAAAGTCTCCCAATGTCATCCTGCCGGATGCCGATCTTTCGGTGGCCGTGCCGGCCGGCGTGGCGGCGGGCATGCGCAACGTGGGCCAGTCCTGCAGCGCACCGACGCGCATGATCGTGGAGCGCGCCCGCCTGGCCGAGGCCGAGCGCCAAGCGGCCGATGCGGTGTCGCGCATGGTGGTCGGCGATCCCCGGTCGGAGCGGACCACGCACGGCCCGGTGGCCAACCAGGCCCAGTTCCACCGGGTGCAGGAGATGATCGCCGCCGGGATCGAGGAAGGTGCGCGCCTGGTCTGCGGCGGCCCCGGCCGCCCGGCGGGCCTGGAGCGCGGCTTCTATGCTCGCCCGACCATCTTCTCCGACGTGCATCCGCGGATGCGGATCGCCCAGGAAGAAATCTTCGGACCGGTGCTCGTCCTCATTCCCTACGACACGGTCGATGAAGCCGTGGACATCGCCAACGACACCATCTACGGCCTGGGCGCCCACGTGCAGGGCGCCGATCCCGTGGCGGCCCGGGCGGTCGCGATGCGGATCCGTGCCGGGCAGGTGCACATCAACAACCCCGCCTGGAGCCCGCACGCTCCCTTCGGCGGCTACAAGCAATCGGGCAACGGGCGCGAATACGGCGTCGAGGGTCTCCACGAGTACCTGGAAACCAAGGCCATCCTGGGCTGGGCCGGGGAGCCGGACGCATGACCGCCGCATCGCCGCCCCGGCGCCCCGCACCGTCCCTGCGTTCCGTTCCGACCGAAAAGCGAGATCCTTCCATGCAACAGCCGCTGCGCCTCATCGAGACGTCGTCCCCCCTGCCCACCAGCGCCGATGCCGTCGTGATCGGGGGCGGGATCATCGGCGTCTTCACCGCGTACTACCTGGCGCGCAGGGGCATGTCGGTCGCCCTGGTCGAAAAGGGCTGGATCGGCGCCGAACAGTCCAGCCGCAACTGGGGCTGGTGCCGGCAGCAGAACCGCGACGCCCGGGAACTGCCCATGGCCACCAAGAGCCTGGAACTCTGGGAGCAGTTCGCCGCCGAGTCCGGGGAGGACACGGGCTTCCGGCGCTGCGGCCTGTTCTACCTGAGCAACGACGAGGCCGAACTCGACCGCTGGGCCCGCTGGGGCGTCTTCGCGAAGTCCGCCGGCGTGGTCACGCACATGCTGAGCGCCGAGGATGCCACGCGGCGCGGCAGCGCGACCGGCCGGCCCTGGAAAGGCGGGGTGCTCTCCCCCAGCGACGGCACCGCCGATCCCGCCAAGGCCGCTCCGGCCGCCGCCTCTGCATTCATGAAGCTCGGCGGCACGGTGCACCAGAACTGCGCCGCCCGGGGCATCGACCTGCACGGCGGGCGCGTCAGCGGCGTGGTCACCGAGGCCGGAACCATCCGCACGCGCATCGCGATCTACGCCGGGGGCGCATGGGCCTCCTCGTTCTGCCGCCAGCTGGGAATCCGCTTTCCCCAGGCGACGGTCCGCCAGTCCATCGTGCGCGTCTCGGCGGTCGCCGAGGCGCTGCCCGACACGCTGCACACGGCAGGCGTGTCCCTCACCCGGCGCAGCGACGGCAGCTACACGCTGGCCATCAGCGGGCGTGGCCGGGTGGACCCGACGCCGCAGCTGCTGCGCTTCGCACCGCAGTTCGTCCCGATGTTCGCCAAGCGCTGGCGCAATGTGTTCCCTGGCGGCCTGGAGGGTATCCGGGGCGGCCACGAAACGCTGGGCCGCTGGCGCCTCGATGCGCCGACGCCGATGGAGCGCATGCGCGTACTCGATCCGAAGGCGGACCCTGCGGCCGTGCGGGAAACCCACCGCCGGGCCGTCGCCCTGCTGCCCGCCCTGCGGGAAGCGCACATCGCCAACGCCTGGGCCGGCTACGTGGACAGCACGCCCGACGGCGTGCCGGGCATCGGCGAGGTGCCGGGCATCCCCGGGTTCATCCTCGCGGCCGGCTTCTCCGGCCACGGTTTCGGCATCGGGCCGGGGGCCGGCCACCTGATCGCCGACCTCGCCAGCGGCGACACCCCCCTCTTCGACCCCCGCCCCTACGATCCCGAGCGGTTCCGGCACTCGGCGTGGGGCAAGGTCGCGGATTTCTAGGCGACCATGCACCCGGAACTCGCCGTGTTCTCGCACAGGCACCTGGAGGGCGCCTGGAAGCTCTCCCGGGAAATGTCGTGGCCCTACCGGCTGGAAGACTGGCGCTTTGCGCTCGGCCAGGGCCAGGGCTTCGTGCTGCAGCGCGGCCAGGAGGTGTTGGGTACCGCGGCCTGGTGGGCCTACGGCGAGACGCATGCGTCCGCCGGCATGGTCATCGTCGCCGGGGCCGCCCAGGGGCACGGCTACGGGGCCCGGTTGATGGACGCGCTGCTCGCGGCGGCCGGGCCCCGCACCATCACGCTCAACTCGACGGCCGAGGGCCTTGCGCTGTACGAGCGGCGCGGCTTCGTGCGGACTGGCGAAATCGCCCAGTACCAGGGCGTTCCCCTCGCCATCCCGGAAATGCCCTCCGGCATGGCGCTCCGGCCGATACGACCGGCGGATTTCGCCGCCATCGCCCGCCTGGACCACGCGGCCACGGGATGGCACAGGCCGGACATGCTGCGGGCGCTCATGCAGGTGGCGGATGGCCACGTGCTCGAGCGCGGCGGACAGGCCTGCGGATACGCCCTGTCGCGCCCTTTCGGCCGGGGACACGTCATCGGCCCGGTGGTGGCGCCCGGCGCGGCGGATGCGCGGGCCCTGGTGGCGGCGGCGCTCGCCCGCCTGGGGCGCGTTTTCGTCCGCATCGACACCCCCGTGGCGCTGCAGCTCGGCGACTGGCTCGACACCACCGGGCTGCATCGGGTCGGCGGCGCCACCACCATGGTCCTCGGCCCCCGGAAGCCGGCGGCGGGGCCGGAGCAGCTGTTCGCGCTCGCCAACCAGTCCTTCCACTGAGCACACCCTTTTTCCGGAGATGCCATGCGATTCGCATCCTATTGGCTCGACACCTCGGAACCCTTCCGGAGCGCTGCCTCCGGGCCCGTCGAGGGCCACTGCGATGTCGCCATCATCGGCGGCGGGCTGACGGGTTCCTCCGCCGCCCTGGCACTCGCCAGGAAAGGGGCGAAAGTGGTGCTGCTCGAAGCCTCCACCATCGGCAACGCCGCGTCGGGACGCAACGGCGGCATGTGCAACAACGGCTGCGCTCACGACTACGGCATGCTGTCCGCGCGGCTCGGGCCCGAGGCTGCCAGCCGGCTCTACCGGGCCTTCGACGCGGGCGTCGATCTGGTGGAGCGGCTGGTCGCGGAAGAGCACATCGACTGCAGCTTCGCGCGCGTCGGCAAGATCAAGCTCGCGGCGAAGCCCGAACATTACGACAAGCTGGTGCGCGCACAGGCCCTGCTGGCCGCCAGCGTCGATCCCGACACCGCGATGGTGGCCCGTGCGGACCTGGCAGCCGAAGTGGGCTCGGACAGCTTCCATGGCGGACTGCTCTACCGCAAGAGCGCGGGCATGCACGTGGGGCGCTTCGTGCGGGGCCTCGCGGAGGCTGCGGCCCGGCGCGGAGCGGAGATGCACGAACACACGCCGATGACCGGCCTGAGCCCCGCATACGGCGGCGGCCACGTGATCGAAACGCCCCGGGGCCGCCTGCAGGCCGCGCAGGTCCTGCTGGCGAGCGGTACCTCCCATACGGGGCCGCTGGGGTGGATACGCCGCAGGATCGTGCCGGTGGGGGCCTTCCTGATCGTCACGGAGCCGCTGCCCGTCGCGGTGCTCGACCGGATCATGCCCCGGCGCCGGATGGCCGTGGACACCAACCACATGGTGACCTACTTCCGCACCACGCCGGACAACCGCCTGCTCCTGGGCGGACGGGCGCGCTTCGCCGTGTCCAACGAGACGTCCGACCGCAAGAGCGGGGCCATCCTGCAGGCCTCGCTGCGCCGCATCTTCCCCGAGCTGGGCCAGGCACGCATCGACTATTGCTGGGGCGGCATGGTGGACATGACGCGGGACCGGCTACCGCGCGCCGGAGAGCGCAACGGCATCTACTACTCCATGGGCTACAGCGGCCACGGAACCCAGATGTCCACCCTGATGGGCTCCATCATGGCGGAGGTCATGGACGGCCGCACCGACCTCAACCCCTGGAAGGACTTCGACTGGCCGGCCATTCCCGGCCACTTCGGCAAGCCCTGGTTCCTGCCGCTCGTCGGCGCCTGGTACCGGCTCAAGGACAGGCTGTCCTGAGCAGGGGCAGGCGCCCCTGCCCACCGGGTTACGTCAGAAGTCCACCTTCACGCCCACCTTCAGGCTGCGTCCGGGCAGCGGCGCCTTCGGGAACGCCGTGGTCGTCAGGATCGACGTGGGGCTGTAGGCCAGCTTGTCGGTGATGTTGTCCAGCCGTGCGTACCAGAGTGCGGTGCTCCGGGTGGCGCCGAACTGCCATTGTGTGCGGTAACCAAGCGAGGCGTTCCACAGCGTGTAGGCGCCGGTCGCTCGCGTACCGTCGTCGGGCACGCGGTCCTGGGCGGCCAGGTAGTCGAAACCGAGCCCTGCGCGCCAGGGGCCGCTCGCCCACAGCAGCGTGCTGCCCAGGCGCAGGGGCGCGATGCGCGGCAGCGGCTGGCCGGTGTCGCGGTTGGTGGCGCGCACGATGTCGCCACGCAGTTGCAGGTCCAGCGTGGAGCCGTCGCCGAGCAGGCGGGACGCCGGGGCCACCACCCCGCTTTCGCCCACCAGCCGTACGCTGCCGCTGGCCTCCAGGCCGTAGAAGCGCGCGCGCACGCCCTGGTAGCGGTACTCGGGCAGCGCGCCGTCCGTTCCGGCCGGCACCACGTCCCCCTCTTCCGAACGCAGCAGCCCGGTGGGCGTGAGGCCGATGTAGTTGGAGAACTGGCTCAGGAAGGCCGTGGCGGCGAAGCGGTTCGGGCCACTCTTCCACGCAGCGCCCACGTCCACGCTGGTCGCCTTCTCCAGGCCCAGGCCCGGATCGCCCGTCTCCCAGGCCCCCGTGGCCACGTGCGGGCCATTGGCGAACAGCTCGTAATCCTTCGGCGCGCGCTGGGTGTACGAGAGGTTGGACGTGAGCTGCCAGGCGGGCGTGAGGTTGAACAGCGCGCCCACGGCGGCGCTGTGCGGATGGAAATCGTGCTTGCCGACGGCGAAGCGGTCCACCTCCGGGCTGCCGAAGGATTCGACCGTGTCCCGCTCCGCGCGGGCGCCGAAAGTCAGCTTGCCCCAGTCCATGCCCAGCTCCTCGTGCAGGAAGAGCGCGGTGCTGCGGCTGCGGCTGCGGGGAGCGAAGGCCTCCTCGCCCTCGGCCGAGAACCGCGAGGCCTCGGCCTGCAGGCCGATGACGCCCTGCAGCCGGCCGATGGGCGCGTGCTTCGCCTCCACCCGCAAATCGTTGCCACCGTTGCGGAACGTGGTGCCGGGAGCGCCGCCCTCGTACTCGGTGTGGCGGTAGTCCGTGTGGCTGGCCTGCACGCGCACGCTCTGCAGCGGGCCCGCGCCGAAGCGCCACAGGCCGTCCAGCGCGTAGCGGTTGGAGCGCATGCCGATCGTCACGTCGTCCTCGGCCACCGTGCCGTAGTCGCTGCGGTAGGTGCTGGCCGACAGGCCCAGGTAGCCCTGGTCGAAGAACGCCGTTCCGCCCACGGCGCCGCCGCGCGTGTGGCTCGCCGAGTTGCAGATGCGCCGCGCCAGGCCGGGAGAGCCGGGCTTCTCGCAGGCCAGGTCGATGGGCACGCGCACATCGTCCGTATTGCGGTCGAACACGTCGGCGTGCAGCGCGAAGCGGTCATTGCCGCCCTCCACCATCGCCGCGCCCGCGCGTTCGCCGTTGCCGGTGGCGGCCGAGGCTTCGGCCTTGCCGTCCACGCCGTTCAGCGGCTCGCGCGGGATGCGGTTGTCGATGACGTTCACCACGCCACCCACCGCGCTGCCGCCATACAGCAATGCGGCCGGGCCGCGCAGCACCTCGATGCGCTCGGTGGTCAGGGCCTCGGTGGGCACGGCATGGTCGAAGCTGAGCGCCGATGCATCCAGCGTGGCGCCGCTGTTCTGCAGCACGCGGATGCGGTCGCCGTCCAGACCACGGATGATGGGCCGGCTGGCGTTGGGGCCGAAGTAGGTGCTGCTCACGCCCGGCAGGCCGTCCAGCGTCTGGCCGAGGGTGGATTCGGTGCGCAGGGTGAGATCGTCGCCGGACAGCTGGGCAGCGGGCACGACCACCGTGTCGGTACCCAGCGGATTGCCGGTGACGGTCACCTCGGGCAGGCGCGCCCGGGGCGCGGCGGAGGCGTTGTCGGTGTCGGCCGTTTGCGCACGGGCACCGGAGGCCGCCAGCAGCAGCACGGCACAGGCGAGCGGATGCAGCGCGGCGCGGCGGGAGCGGCCCGGGAGGGAGAAAGCGTTGGAATTCATGGCGGACGACGAAAAAAGGAAGGGAACACGGCGCCGCGCGCGTCATGCCTGCATGCCCGGTGCAGGCATGCAGGCGCCACGGCGGGCGCACAGCGAATGCTGAAAAGGAGGAAGGCCGCAGCACCCTGCCGGGTCGAGCGGCGGGGGGCGGATCAGGCCGCGCGGGAATGCGGCGGCGCGCGGGCCAGGAAGGCGCGCTGCGGCCGCGCGCCCACGCCCGTGGCGGGCGGGTCGTCAGGTGCCGGCGCCGCCGCCGGCATCACTACCGGCAACAATGCCGGCAGCAGGGCCGCGCCGAAGAGCGACTGGTCCAGCAGATGGCAGTCGCTGTCCGCATGGTGGGAGAACAGCGCCTCCAGCAGGCCCGCGCCGTGGGCCTGCCCCGGGGACGCGGCAAGGCCGTCATCGGACGCCGCCGCGCCGGCGGCCTGCGACGCCATGGCCGCCACCGGCCCGTGCACCACCTGGTGCACGCGGCCCTGCACGGGAGCGAGCACCAGGGCCGCCGCCAGCCACATCCAGAGCGCGAAAGCACGGCCGCGCCTCCACCGGGAGCCCGTCGATGGCAGGGCGCCCATGGAGCGGCGGAGCGTGGCGGCGGACAGGATCACTTCACGGGCTCGGCGTTGACCATGCGGTAGAACAGGCCGTACTCGTCATTGCCCAGGGTCTTGAATTCGCCCTGCACCACGATGGGCTCCAGCGAATAGGGCACGCCCACGGAGGCCTTCACCTCCACCATGCTCTCCGGCCCGCCGGGAATGCAGAACGCGCAGGTCAGCGGCACGGAAGTGAGCAGGAAATGGCGCTGCAGCGGGCGCGTGTCCATGGGCACCATGAACCCCTGCAGGCGCTGCACCTTGCCATCCAGCGCCTTCTGCTCGGCATTGAAGACGGGCGCGATGCGCGTCTTCAGGGTCTTCTTGGTGAGGTTGGTGAGCGTGGACCACGGCACGACATCGTCGCGCCGCGGCAGCGGCTTGATCGGGCTCTGCGGGCTGTGGTAGCCGGGCCCCGAGCCGGCAGGCAGCCCCCCGGGACCGGGCGGGCCGCCGGGAAGGCCGCCCGCGGGTGCTCCGAGCGGCGACGACAGCACAGGACCGCCCGCGCCCCCGCCACCGGGGGCCGGCGCAGATTCCTGCGCGGCCAGGGTGCCCGTGCAGGCCAGGGCACAGGCGAGGAACGAAAGCGGGAATTTCATCGGATACACGGTGTTCGCGGGGAGATCATCGCATGCGGCACCGGGCCCGGTACCGGCGTACTCAATGCTGGTGCTTCATTCCACAGAACTTGCCGATGGCCAGACCCTTGCAGGCGGCCTGGAGTTCCTTCACGCACTGGTCGTGCCCCTTGCCCGCCTCCAGGCATTTGGCGGCGGCCTCGTGTGCCGCAGCCATGGCCCGGTGGCGCTGGATGTCGGCCTGGATCTCCTTGTCGCCATGCGCATGCTCCTTGGTGTCCTGGGCATGGGCGGACAGTGCGCCCAGGGCCAGCAGCGGCGCGCAGGCGAAGGCAATGGCGGCGGATCGGAAAGTGCGGTGCATGGAGGTTCCTTTCGAAGATGGAAAAAACAAAGGTTGTGGAAACGGACCATCGGGGGTTCAGGGCCGCCCCAGCAGTTCGCCCGCATCGACGCGGTAGGCCTGCAGGGCCGGCAGCAAGGCGGCCAGCACGGCCAGCGCCGCCGCGAGCGTGGGAACGGCCCACTCCCCGGGCAGCCAGACCCAGCCGGTCACGGGCATGGCATGGCGCGCGGCCAGCAAACGCCCTACCCCTTCGGCCAGCAGGTGCCCACAGGCCAGGCCCAGCAGCGAGGCGATCAGGGCGAGCCACAACGCCTCGCACAGCAGCAGCCCGCCCACGCGGGCCGGCGGTGCGCCCAGCATGCGCAGCATGGCGAGGTCGGCACGGCGCTCGCGCACCGCGTTCCAGAGCGCTATGAACACGCTCAGCGCGGCCACGCCCAGCAGCACGCCGCCGAAGGCGCGCAGCACGTCGGCCCCTACCCCCAGCAG
The DNA here is from genome assembly GCF_040892545.1 of Paracidovorax avenae. Taxonomy (NCBI): domain Bacteria; kingdom Pseudomonadati; phylum Pseudomonadota; class Betaproteobacteria; order Burkholderiales; family Comamonadaceae; genus Paracidovorax; species Paracidovorax avenae. Next base: position 2,841,030 of record NZ_CP156079.1, on the reverse strand, counting down.
TCCCACGAGCCGGGTGATCTCCACCGCGGGCGATGCGGCCTGCATGGGCGTGCCGCTGTTGATGGCACGCGGCAGCGTCACCGCCGCCAATGGGCTGCGGTAGCGCACCAGGGCCAGCGTGACCTCGCGCTCCTGGCGCAGCACCTCCAGATCGTCCGGGTCGTCGGCCTGCGCGGATTCATGCACCTTCCACACCGATTCCGTGGCGGTGAGCACCAGCCGGTCGAGCACGCAGCCGCACGGCTGCAGCACGCCCACCACGGTGTAGGGGTTGTCGCCATGCGCCTCCCCGCCCGGGGCCAGGCCGTGCGTGCCGACGAAGGACTGCCCCAGCAGCCCGCCCGCCCCGCCGCCGAGGGTGCGTCCGGCATCACCGGCTGCGCGCCGCATCGCCCCTGCCACGGTGGCACCCAGCACGGCCTCCATGGGACGGCTCCAGACGCGCCCGGCCGCCCATGCAGCACCGTAGTGGGCCGGATACTCCGGCGTCGTCCCGACGATGCGGTAGCCGGCGAAGCTGTCGCCCAGGCTGAGCGGAATCGCCTGCGCCACGAGCGGATTGCGCTGCAGCGCCTCGAAATCCTGCAGCGCGATGTTGCCGGGCGGCACATCGATGTGGAACACGCCTGCCAGGATCAGCTGCAGCGGACTGCCCTTGGCGCCGACCACCAGGTCGATCCCCTGGACATCGCGCTCGAAGCCCCGGTCCACCTGCTCGGACACCAGCAGCACGAGCACCACGGCGGCCAGCCCCAGCGTCAGCAGCAACAGGTTGAGCGCCGATGCCAGCGGGCGCGACCAGAGGTAGCGCCACGACAGCCGCAGGAGTTCGCCCGCACGGGCCGCCGCGCTCATGGTCCGGCCTCCACGGCCGGGGCCCGTGCCTCCCGCTCCAGCAACACCGTGGCGGCCCGGGGCGCGAGCGCGTCGATCGCACGGCGGTCGTGCGTGGCGACCACCAGCGTGGCCCCGCAGCCGGCAGCGCTGCCGGCCAGCAGCGCCAGGGCAGCGGCGGCGGCCTCGTCATCCAGGCTGGCGGTGGGCTCGTCGGCCAGCAGCACCCGCGGCGACAGCAGCACGGCGCGCGCCAGCGCCACCCGCTGGGCCTGGCCGCCGGAGAGCTGGTGCGGATGGCGCCGGGCCAGTGCGCCGAGACCCAGCCGGTCCAGCACCGCGGCGATCGCCCCGTCGTCCCGGGGCAGTCCGGCCGCGAAGAAGGCCAGCGCAAGGTTCCCGGAGACGGTGAGCGCAGGCGACAGATGCAGCGCCTGCGGCAGGAAGCCGACGGTGCGCGCGCGCCACGCGTCGCGTGCTGACTGGCCGGGCCGGCCCTCCCCGGCCAGATTCCGGTCCGCCACCACCAGGGTGCCGGCCGATGCGGAGCGCAGGCCGGCGGCCAGCGCCAGCCAGGTGGACTTGCCGGAGCCCGAAGGCCCGCGCAGCAGCAGGCAGCCGCCCTGGGGCAGGTCCACGTCGGGAAAACGCAGGGAGGGGCCGCCGGAATGGGTGAATTCCAGCCCGCGCGACCGGATCATCCGCGGGTCTCCCCGGGCCCGGTGCGCGCGCATTCCGCGCACCGGCCGCGCACGGAGACATCCGCGGCCAGCTCGGCGTGGCCGGCTTCCGCCAGGGCCTGGAGCACGCGGCGCATGGCGGCGCGCAGCGGAGCCACCCCGTCGGCGATGCGGAACTGGCGGTGGCATCCGGCGCATTCGAAGCGCGCCCCCCAGCGCTCCTGGGAACTGCCCGCCAGCGTGTAGCGTGTCACGCGCTGCGCATCCACATGGCGATCGAGCAGCCCGGCCACGGCAAGGCGGTCCAGCAGGCGATAGACCGTGACCCGGTTGGCCGGCACGCCGCGCCGCTCCAGCGCCGCGACGACCTCCGTGCCCGAGCGCGCGGCCGAAGGGTCGGACTCCATCAGCGCCAGCACGGCCCGCACGGCCCGCGTGGAGCGCATGCCCTGGGGCAGCGCACGCTGCGCCGCGGAGGACGATGGCGCGGACGGGTCCGTGGATGCGGCGGGAATCAGCATGGCATGCGGCCTGTTAATGCAATCGTGTTGCATTATGCATCCAGGCCGCGCGCCAGCGGCCGGGGATGGCTATTCGGGCTTGAGGTAGCGCGCGAACGTCTTGCGGAATTTCTCCACCTTGGGCCCCACGACGAAGGCGCAATAGCCCTGCTCCGGATGGTTCAGGTAGTAGTCCTGGTGGTAGTCCTCGGCCGGCCAGTACGACTCCAGCGGCTGCACTTCGGTGACGATCGGCGCGCCGAACAGCCGGTCCTGCGACATCTGCCGCACCATGGCCTCCGCCAGTTCCTGCTGCGCGGGCGTGGTGGTGTAGATGCCGCTGCGGTACTGGGTGCCCACGTCGTTGCCCTGCCGGTTGAGGGTGGTCGGATCGTGGGTGGCGAAGAAGATTTCCAGGATCTCCTGCAGGCCGATGACTTCGGGGTCGAAGGTCAGCCGCACCACTTCCGCATGGCCCGTCCTGCCCGAGCAGACCTGCTCGTAGGTCGGATGCGGTACCTGGCCATTGGCATAGCCGCTCTCGACGTCCGTGACGCCGCGCACGCGGTCGAAGACGGCCTCGGTGCACCAGAAGCAGCCACCGCCCAGGGTGATCGTTTCGGATGAAGTGTTGCTATGGCTTTCCATGGTTTTCCTGTGCTGTGGAGGGTGGCGGAACCACCGCGGCAGCATATCCCCGACGCCAGCGGTGTGCCGCCATGCTAGCGATCGGCACGCCTGGTTGCAGTAGGACGCCGTCGTCCTGCCTGTTTCGGCCGCGTATGCCCGGAGACCGGTTGACGCAGCCGAAGCCGGTCGCTACATTACTAACCAGTCAGTCATTAATATGGCCTCCCGCTCTCCCGCCCCTCCTCCGTCTTCCGCGCCATCGCCCCGCCGCGCCCGCCGCAAGGAAGCGCGTCCGGGCGAGCTGCTCGAGTCCGCACTCGACCTGTTCGTGGAGCGCGGCTATGCCGCCACCAAGGTGGACGAGGTGGCGGCGAGGGCCGGGGTGTCCAAGGGCACGCTGTTCCTGTATTTCCCGAGCAAGGAAGACCTCTTCAAGGAAGTCGTGCGCCACAACCTGGGACGGCACTTCGCCGATTGGGACGTGGAGATCGAGCACTACCCCCACAGCACGTCCGAACTGCTGCACCATGCCTACGAACTCTGGTGGACGCACATCGGCTCCACCAAGGCCTCCGGCATCTCCAAGCTCGTGCTGAGCGAGGCGCACAACTTTCCGGACATCGCGGCTTTCTACCGCGACGAGGTCGTGCTTCCCAGCCACCGCCTCATCCGCCGCATCCTCGAACGTGGAGTGCAGCAGGGCGAGTTCCGCGAACTCGACCTCGACTGCGCCGTGCACGTGGTGGCCGCGCCGCTCGTGTTCATGATGATGTGGCGCCATTCGGGCGTCTGCATGCCCGAGTCGGGCGACGTGACGCCGCAGCGCTTCATCGACGCGCAGGTGGACAACCTGCTGGCAGGCTTCTGCGTGCGGCAGGACCGGGTCGCCGCCGTGCCGCAGGCACAGCCGCCGGCCCGCGCGCCTAAAATCGACGGTTTGTCCTGATCCCGTGCACCGGAGAAATCCCCCATGACCCTTCCCTACAACACGACCGCCGACGCCAGCGATCCCGTGACGCTGTCCCGCTACAACATGATCGAGCAGCAGATCCGCCCGTGGAATGTGCTCGACGCCGATGTGCTGGATCTGCTGAACGTCGTGCGCCGCGAGGATTTCGTGCCCCCCGCCTACCGGGGCATGGCGTTCATGGACATGGAGATTCCGCTCAACCCCTCCACCGAGGAAGCCCAGCGCCTGGGCCAGTGCATGCTGGCTCCGCGCGTGGAAGCCCGCCTGCTGCAGGACCTGCAGGTCAAGCCGACCGACCGGGTGCTGGAGATCGGCGCCGGCTCCGGCTACATGGCGGCCCTGCTCGCGCACCGCGCCGAGCATGTGGTCACGCTGGAGATCGTGCCCGACCTGGTGGAATTCGCCCGCGAGAACCTGCTGAGCGCCGGCATCGACAACGTGGCGGTGCGCCAGGGCGACGGCGCGCGCGACGCCATCCCGGACGGCCCGTTCGACATCATCGTGCTGAGCGGATCGGTGCATGAAGTGCCGCAGCACCTGCTGGCGCTGCTGCGCGAAGGCGGCCGCCTGGCAGCGATCACCGGCGACGAGCCCGTGATGCGCGCCACTTTCGTGCACCGCACGGGCGACCGCTTCGCGACCACGTACCCATGGGACACCAACGCGTCGCGCCTGCTGCACTTCCCGGAGCGCCCCCGCTTCACCTTCTGACTCAGGACTTCTCCTCCATGATCGACCACGTACGTCCCGCCCAGCTCGACGAATGGTTCTCCGCCCAGGCCGGCGGTGGACGCCCCCTGGTGCTGGACGTGCGCGAGCCCTGGGAACTGCAGACCGCGAGCGTGCGCGCTCCGGAAGGCGGCGGCTTCGACATCGCCGCCATTCCCATGGGCGAGATCCCCGCCCGGCTCGACGACCTGGAGGCGGAGCGCCCCGTCGCCTGCCTGTGCCACCACGGCGTGCGCAGCCTGCGGGTGGCGGCTTTCCTCGAACAGCACGGATTCCAGCGGCTGGCCAATATCTCCGGCGGCATCGACGCCTGGTCGCACGAGCGCGACCCCGGGGTGCCCCGCTACTGACATCGTGGTACCGGCTCCGCGCCCGTCCTCCTGGAGGCCGGGCGGGATGCCTGCCGCCCGAACGGTCCGCCCAACGGTTCATCAGCCAGGAAAGAGACGCTTGTCCGCCATGACTTCCCGACGCACGCAACTGCATTCCCGCCGCGCCGCCGGCGCACTGGCCTTCGTCCTCGCGGCGGCGGCCGGGGCCGTCTCCGCCCAGAGCCTGCCGGCGCTCTATGACATCGCGCAGGGCTACGACGCCCCGCTGCAATCGGCGCTGGCCGATGCGCAGGCCGCGGGCAGCCGCGCGGAACAGGCGCGCGCCGGGCTGCTTCCGAGCGCGGGGCTCTCGGCGGGCACCTCCTACACCCGCACCGACGTGAACCGCCCGCCGCTGGATATCGGCACGCCGCAGCAGGCAGCGGGCCTCACGGCCTCTCAGCCGCTCTACCGCCCCGCCAACCGCATCGCGTTCGAGCAGGGGCAGCGCGGCGCGGACATCGCCCAGGCCCGGGTCGAGGCCGCCCGCCAGGACCTCGTCGTGCGGCTGGCGCAGGCCTATTTCGACGTGCTGGCGGCCCGGGACACCCTCACCTTCCTGCGGGCCCAGAAAGCCGCGGTGTCGGAGCAGCGGGCGTCGGCGCAGCGCAATTTCGAGGTGGGCAACGCCACCATCACCGACTCGCGCGAGGCCCAGGCACGCTTCGATCTCGTCGAGGCCCAGGAGATCGCGGCGGACAACGACCTGCGCGTCAAGCAGCTCGCGCTGGAACAACTGGTCGGCCGTCCGGGCGTGTCGCCCCTGCCCCTGGCGCAGCCCGTGCAGTTGCCCGCCGTGGCGCCGGCCGACGCGGAAGCGTGGGTGCGGACGGCGGACGAACTGCAGCCCCAGTTGCGCCAGGCCGCCATCGCTCTGGATGTGGCACGCCTGGAAACACGCAAGGCCGAGACCGGCCACCTGCCCACGGTGGACCTGCAGGCGGGCTACAACGTGGTCCGCAACCCCAATGGCACCACCACGCTCCCGCACATCCACTCCACCGCCCGCGCCGCCACGGTCGGCGTGCAGATGACACTGCCGCTGTTCGCGGGCTTCGCGGTGCAGAACCGCATCCGCGAAACCCTGTCTCTGGAAGACAAGGCACGAGCCGACCTGGAAAACGCCCGCCGCACCGTGGCGCAGGCCGTGCGCAGTGCGTTCTATGGGGTGCAGTCCGGCCAGGGCCAGGTCCGTGCGCTCGAGGCCGCGGAGGCATCGAGCCAGAGCGCGCTGGACGCCAACCGGCTGGGCTACCAGGTCGGCGTGCGGGTGAACATCGATGTGCTCAATGCGCAGAGCCAGCTCTACCAGACCAAGCGCGACCTGGCCCAGGCGCGCTACAACGTGTTGCTGGGCACGCTCAAGCTGCGCCAGGCCGCGGGCACGCTGGCGCCCGACGACCTGCAGGCCGTGGACGCGATCACCGCGCGTTGACCCGCCCTGGGTCAGAGGCCGGCGGGCGGCCCGCGCTCAGCGCGGCGGCGCTTCGGGGTTGAGTACCCGCTCCACCGTGGCGCGCGTCTGCACGCGGGGCTCCAGTCCCTGCAGGAACGGGTCGCCCAGCAGTTCCTCGGCTGTGCTGCGTGCGTCCAGCTGCTGGCCGATCATGCGGTTGATGAACCGCACCGCCGCGTCCAGCCGGTCCGGCGCGAGCGCCCTCAACGCTGGCGCGAACGGAAAGCTCTCCACGGTCCGCGATCCGGACATGCCGACCATGCCGGGCCGGTAGCCGGGCGACCTGAGCAGGCGCACCAGCAACTGGGCTGCTGCATACACATCGCTGCGGTGGTCCGCCCGCGCGGCGTGCATGTCCATGTAGCCCGGGGTGCCCTGTGCCCTCGGCCCACCCGACTCTCCGCCCTGCCCCATGTCCAGCAGCCGGAACATGCCGCGCTGCCGGTCGTACATCACGTTGTTGTGGGAAATGTCCTGGTGGACCACGCCTTCGTCGTGAAACCGCGCCAGGGCGATGAGCACGTCCGCGATCATGGTGCGCGCCATCTCCAGGTGCGCCGGCGCCGTGACGTCGCCGTCTTCCAGGGCGTACGGGGCCTCGCCGATCAGCTCGCCCGCCGGCGCGCCGTCGATCCACTCCGACAGGATGCCCAGCCGGTTCCCGATCTGGACGAGCCCGCGCACCTGCATGACCTGGGAGGTTCCCCGCAGCGCGATGGCCACCTGGAACTCCTGGTGGATGCGGTCCTTGTGTGCCTCGATGGCCTGGCGCAGCGCCTCGCCGTCCTCCTGCGGCTGCGCATGCAGGCGCGGGGGCAGCCGGTCCGCAGGATCGAGCGAGAGCATCGCCTTGAACACGAAGTCCCGTCCGTGGTCCTCTCCGCCCTGCATGAAATTCCTCGCCAGCCGGACGGCGTACACCTCCCCGGATGCTCCGCCCCCGATACGCTGCCACGCCGGTCCGGCAGCGTCCGGCGCCTCCCAGCCCGCATCGAGATCGACCCGCTCGAACCCCTGTCTCACCTCGGCCGCGCCCGACCTCAGCGCCGCCAGCCGCGCTTCCCAGCCGGGCGGGCTGCCCATGGAATGCACCACGTGCGGGCTCAGAACGCCGGCCCCCGAGGAGGCACGCAATTCCGCCTGCATCCGGCGCTCCCGCCTCAGCGCGCGGACGGGGCTCCAGCATGTACCGTCGCGGTCCCGGGCGATGGGCGTGGAAGGGTCCAGCAGGGATGCCAGCGAGGACGGCTGGCTGCTGCCCGCACCGTGCGAGGGTCCGGCGCGCCGCGCGCCGGACCGCCCTCCATGGTCGAAAGACGATGGCGAGCGCGCGATGACGAAAGTGCTGGCGCGGCGCAGCGCATCGAGCGGCGTGAGCCGCGGCGCGCCTTCTGCCGATGGGCCCTCGCCGAACAGCCCACGCCGGCGCGCCAGCAACGGCACATGGGCGAGGGACTGCGGACCGGGCAGGCGCGGCGGGCCTGGAGGGTCCGCCTCCGGATTGGCGGACCCCTCGCCCTCACGGGCCGGGCGTACTGATGGAATGGAAAGCGGAGGCAGGCCTGCCATGGTCGTGGTGGAGCGGTGTCCTGAAGGAGGCCCCGATTGCAGCGATGGCGGCAGTGCCGCGCCATCCCCTGCCCGAAGCGCCGCACCCGCCGCCGAAGCGCCTCCGGGCCGGGTGCGTCACAACTGGTGCGCCACCAGCTTGAAATCCGGATCGTCCGGATAGGAGCGCACCTCGAAGCCCAGCCGGCGCATCAGCTTGAGCATGCTCGGGTTGCCGGCCAGCACCAGTCCCTGGATTTCGGTCAGGCCCTTGTCGCGCGCGGCCTCCATGATGCTCAGCATGAGCCGCGAGCCCAGTCCGCGACCGTTGAAATCGTCGGCCACCACCAGCGCGAATTCGCAACTGGTCTGGTCCGGATTGGTCACGTAGCGCGATACGCCGACGATGCGCTCGGTGTTGCGTATCTCCCCGTCCTCACCCGCGCTGCGCTCGCGGTGCACGGCGACCAGGGCCATCTCCCGGTCGTAGTCGATCAGCGTGAAGCGCGCCAGCATGGATGCGGGCAGCTCCGCGATCTGCGAGATGTAGCGGAAATACCGGCTCTCCGGCGACAGTTCCTTCACCAGCCGCTGCAGCATCTGCGCGTCGTCGGGCCGTACGGGCCGCACCAGGAACTCGCCCCCGCCACGCATCGGCCAGACCTGCTCGTAGCGCGCCGGGTACGGAAGGATCGCCAGGTGCCCGTAGCCCTCGCTTCGGCCGGTGGCGCCCTGGGCGGTGTCGCGCACCACGATGCGCGCATCCACCGCGACCACGCCGCCGGCATCCACGATCAGGGGGTTGATGTCCATTTCGCGCAACTGCGGCAGCGCGCACACCATTTCCGAGACGCGCAGCAGGGTTTGCTCCAGCGCGTCCCGGTCCACGGCGCTGGCACCGCGCCATTCGCCCAGGGTTTCGGCCACGCGCGAGCGTTCGATGAGCCTGCGCGCCAGGAACTGGTTGAGCGGCGGCAGCTCCATCGCGCGGTCGTCGATCAGCTCGATCATGGTGCCGCCCGCGCCGAAGGTGATGACCGGCCCGAACGGGTCGTCGGTCACCAGGCCGATGCAAATTTCTCGCCCGCGCCGCGCCCGCGCCATCTTCTGCACCGTCACGCCGTTGATGCGGGCGCCGGGCTGCAGGCGGGCCACCCGCTGCACCATGTCGGTGTAGGCATCGCGCGCGGCCGTGCCCGAATGGATGTCCAGGGCCACCCCGCCCATGTCGGACTTGTGCGCGATGTCCGGTGAATCGATCTTCAGCGCCACGGGAAAGCCCAGCTGCGTGGCGATCATCATCGCCTCGTGCGCGCTGCGCGCGAGCAGCGTCTTGGTGACCGGCACCTGGAAGGCCGCGAGCAGCGTCTTGGACTCCATTTCGGTCAGCACATGGCGGCGCTCGGCGAGCACGCTTTCGATCATCAGGCGCGCGCCCTCGATGTCGGGCTTGGAAAGGGCCGAGAGCGGCGGCGGCGTCTGCTGCAGCAACTGCTGGTTCTGGTAGAACGAGGCGATGTTGCCGAACGCCCCCACCGCGGCTTCCGGCGTGCGGAAGTTCGGAATGGCGGCGGCGCGCAGCACCTCGCGCGCCGGCCCCACGGTGGCATCGCCCATCCAGCAGGCGAGCAGCGGCTTGCCCATGAGGCGTTTGGCATCGGCCAGCGCCTGCGCGACTTCCGTGGAGTCGGTGCCCGGCTTGGGCGAGTGGATGGCCAGCACGCCGTCGATCTGCCGGTCCTTCTCGGCCGCCTCGATGGCGGCGCGGTAGTGCGCGGGCCCGGCCTCCTCCGACAGGTCGATCAGGTCGGCGAGCGAGGCCAGGGGTGGCAGCTGCGGCGCCAGCGCGCGCGCGGCGTCGGGCGACAGGCGCCCCATTTCCAGCAGGATCTCGTTCACCCAGTCGGCGGCGAGCACGCCCGGGCCGCCGCCGTTGGTGATCAGGGCCAGGCGCCGGCCCACCGGCCGGTAGCGCGACGCCAGGCATTTGGCCGCGGAGAACAGCTCCACGAACGAACGCACGCGCACCGCGCCGGCACGGCGCAACGCGGCATCGAACACGTCGTCGCTGCCCACGATGGTGCCGCTGTGGGTCTGGGCCGCCTCGTTGCCGGCGGGCTTGCGGCCGGCCTTGAGCACCACCACCGGCTTGGCATTGGCGGCCGAGCGCAGCGCGCTCATGAAGCGCCGGGCGCTGCCGATGCCTTCCATGTACACCACGATGCTCTGCGTGCGCCCGTCGTTGGCGAGGAAATCCAGCACCTGGGCGATGTCCACGTCGGTGTTCGGCCCCAGCGACACCACGGTGGAAAAGCCCACGGCATTCTTGTGCGCCCAGTCGAGGATGGACGCGGTGAGCGCGCCGGACTGGCAGATGAGCGCCAGCGAGCCCTCGCGCGCCAGCGGCCCGGCCGCGCTCGCGTTGAGCTGCAGGTGCGGCCGCTGCAGGCCCAGCGAGTTGGGGCCGAGCAGGTGCACGCCCTCGCGGCGCGCGATCTTCTTGAGCTTCAGCGCTCCGTCGGCATCGACGCCGTGCGACAGCACCAGCGCGGCACGGCAGCCGATGCGGCCGGCGACTTCGAGCGCGGCGGCCGTGTCCTCCGGCTGCTGGGCGATCACGGCCAGATCGGCGCGCGTCTGCGCCAGGTCGGCCAGCGTGCCGCTGGTATGGATGTCGAGGAACTGCAGCGTGCCCGTGAAGCGCTGCGCGCGCAGCGCCTCGTGCAGCGCGCGCGCGGCGGGGCTGAGGGTCTCGGGTGCGTCCGCGCGCCCCGCCAGCACGGCGATGGAACTGGGCGCGAACAACGGGGTGAGGTAGTGCTTGTCGAGCATGGCGGGCGGCGGCCCCGCGGAGAAGGCGCGGGACAAGGAACGGTCTGCCGTCGATTGTGCGCCACGCGAATCGCTGTGGGCTGCGCGGTGTCAGAACGCGTGCACAGGGCCGGAGCCGCATTCCCGGGGTAACTCCGGATGGATGGCAAGGCACGGATTCTGCTTAATGGCACGCTACTGCAGAGCGCGAGGGCCATCCTGGTGCAGGGGCCGTTGCGCGATGTCGATCAGCTACTTCTTTTTTGAGCCAGCCCATGGGTGTGCTTGACTATTCCACATCGAATGTCGAGGCCGAACGTCGCTTCGACTACTGGAATGACGTTGTCTGCCGACATTGCGTCCCCGCCGCGAGCAAGATGCTCGGCCATGGTCCCTTCGATGCCCGGCTGCAGGTGCGCTCGCTGGGAGCCGTGGACGTGAGCTCGATGGCGGCGCCGCTCCACCACTGGACCCGGTCAGACAGCCACCTGCGCAGCGGCCCGGACGACGACCTGTGGCTCGCCCTCATGGCCGACGGCGAGGCGGGGATTCGGCAGCATGACCGGTGCGCGGTCATGGGCCAGGGCGACATGGTGCTGTACGACGCGGCCCGGCCCTTCGGCTTCACGCTCTCCACCCGCTCCCTCCACCTGCTGCGCCTGCCGCGCCGCGCCCTGCTGCAGCGCTGCCCGGGCGCCGAGCGCTTCACGGCGCAGGTCATCGACGCCAGCCAGCCCGCGGCCATCCCGCTGCGCACGATGATCGAGCAGGCGGCCTCCATCGACTTCGACCGTACCCGGGCGCATGCAGCCGCCCAGGTCGGCAGCACCCTGCTGGACCTGGTTGCCGTGGCACTCGAGCTGCAGATGGGCGGCGACGCGGGGCGCCCGGGCGAACACGATCTCCATGGCCGCATCGTCACCTACATCCAGCGCCATTTCGACGATCCGGAACTGTGCCTGGACAGTCTGGCGGCCGCGCATGGCGTATCGTCGCGCACCGTCACCCGGGCGTTCGCGCGCCATGCGCAGACCCCCATGGGCCTCGTCTGGCAACTGCGCCTGGAGGCCAGCCAGCGCGCCCTCGCCGAAGGGCGCTCCCGCAGCGTCACGCAAGCCGCGTTCGACCACGGCTTCTCCGACGTGTCCCACTTCAGCCGGACATTCCGCAAGACCTTCGGCTGCGCGCCGCACACGCTGATCCGCGGCTGACAAGCCTGCACCGCGGCCCGCCACGTTGCAGGCCGCTCCTCCTCGTATCGATACATCCTGCCGGGCCTTGCTGAAATGCATGGCGCCGCTGCCGCATGGCGGCATGCCGCACCCAATGTCCTTCCCGGACAAATGGTGCGTCCTCGCCAGTCCAGTGCGCCGGCCGCAGCGGACATACCTTAGGCACATCCACGGTAACGCAGCGAGGAGCACACGGGCGACCGGCCCGGGCCGTGAAACCCGTACCCACAAGAAGCCTTCACATGGAATCAGCGATCCCCCCGCGCCTGCAATGCCCCCGCTCGCTCTCGCGGCGCGTGGCAGACGATGACCAGCCGCCCTTCCCGATGTGGGTGGCGCGTCCGCTGGCCGACCTGCAACCGGTGGTGATGGCCTATTTCGGCATCCAGTACCGGGGCGAAGCCCGGAAGCCGCGCGCCCGGCGCCGGGCTGAATGGCGCAGACACCGCCAGGCGCCCCACAACCCAATACAAAACAGGAGACTCTTTTCATGCAGGACTATGCCACCCGGATCCGTGACTTCGATGCCGCCCGCATGGCGCGCGACGTGCTCTCGGGCCGCCCCGAGGCGATGAATGCGTGCGTCGAATGCTGCGACCGCCACGCCGGCGCAGGTGCGGTCGCGCTGCACTGGATCGGCCGCGACGGCCAGCGGTCCGAATGGACTTTCGAGCGACTGCAGCAGGCTTCGGCCCGCCTCGCCGGCCATTTCCACGCGCAGGGCATCCGGGCGGGAGACCGCATCTCGGGCCTGCTGCCGCGCACGCCGGAACTGCTCGTCACCATCCTGGCCACTTGGCGGATCGGCGCGGTGTATCAGCCGCTCTTCACCGCCTTCGGCCCCAAGGCCATCGAGCACCGCGTGCAGATGGCAGCGTCGAAGCTCGTGGTGACCGACACCGCGCAGCGCCCCAAGATGGACGACGTGGCCGGTGCGCCTCCCGTGCTCACCGTGGACGGCGATTTCTGGCAGTTGCTGGATGCCTACCCGCCCCACTTCGATCCCGTGCTGCGCAGCGCGGACGATCCGTTCCTGCTGATGTTCACCTCCGGCACCACCGGCCCGGCCAAGCCCCTGGCCGTGCCGCTCAAGGCCATCGTCGCCTTCGTCGGCTACATGCGCGACGCGGTGGACCTGCGGCCCGAAGACCGCTTCTGGAACCTGGCCGATCCGGGCTGGGCCTACGGCCTCTATTACGCGGTGACCGGGCCGCTGGCCCTGGGGCAGGCCACCACGTTCTACGAAGGCCCCTTCACCGTGGAAAGCACCTGCCGCGTCATCCGCGAGCTGGGCATCACCAACCTGGCCGGCTCGCCCACCGCGTACCGCCTGCTCATGGCATCGCGCGACGTGGTGGAGCCCGCGCTGCGCGGGCAGCTGCGCGCCGTCAGCAGCGCGGGCGAGCCGCTCACGCCCGAGGTCATCCGCTGGTTCTCCGAAGGGCTGGATTGCACCATCCACGACCACTACGGCCAGACCGAACTGGGCATGGTGCTGTGCAACCACCATGCGCTCGCGCACCCGGTACGGCGTGGCGCGGCCGGCTTCGCCTCGCCCGGCCACCGCGTGGTGGTGCTGGGCGACGAGGGCCGGGAACTGCCGCCGGGCCAGCCGGGCGCCCTGGCCGTGGACGTGTCGCAGTCGCCGCTCTTCTGGTTCGGCGGCTACGAGGGCACGGCGCGCCAGCCGTTCCATGGCCACTACTACCTGAGCGGCGACACGGTGGAGCTCAACGACGACGGCAGCATCAGCTTCGTCGGCCGCGCGGACGACGTCATCACCACCTCGGGCTACCGGGTCGGCCCGTTCGACGTGGAAAGCGCGCTGATCGAGCACCCCGCCGTCGTCGAGGCCGCCGTGATCGGCAAGCCCGACCCCGAGCGCACCGAACTGATCAAGGCCTTCGTCGTGCTGCATGCCGGCTTCCAGGCAGACGACACCCTGGCCGAAGCCCTGCGCCAGCACGTGCGCAAGCGCCTCTCCGCCCACGCCTACCCGCGGGAGATCGCCTTCGTGCAGGAGCTGCCCAAGACACCCAGCGGAAAGATCCAGCGCTTCCTGCTGCGGCGACAGGAGGCGGCGCAGGCACATCCCGGCTGAGCGGCTGGGCGAGCCCTTGCTTTCGTGACGCACCCCCTGTTCCCATCGACCTTCGCACAGACTCACAAGGAGCCCGCCCCATGCGCCTCGGCATCATCTTCCGCCTCAATCTGGTCAGCGGCCTGCTGGTCCTCGCGCTCATGGGGGTGTGCCTCGCCGCGTGGCAGTCGCTGGGGGAGATGTCCACGATGGCGGAAAGGACCGCCAGCGTCCGCGTGCAGCAACTGCAGCGCATCGCCAGCGTCGAGCTGCTGCTCACGCGCATATCGGCGCAACTGCGCAATACCTTGCTCGACACCCGCAATCCCGACGCGGTGGCCGCCATGCAGGCGCAGCTGGCCAAGGCCAATGAGACGCTGGGCCCCATCTTCGTGGACTACAAGAAGGAAATCACCACGCCGGAAGGCGAAGAGTTCTTCGCCCGCGCCGTCAACTACAAGACCGATTTCTGGGCGGCGGCCGAGGCCAACATCCAGCTGATGCAGGCGGGGGACAGGGAAGCGGCCTTTGCCTACCTGAACGACAAGACGAGCCGGGCCCTGCAGACCTGGCTCGACGGGCTGGCCGGCGAGAAAGAGGTGCAGAGCCGGCTTTTGCTGGATCAGATCGGCCGCATCCAGGACAAGGCCGGCACCTTGCGTGCCGTGCTCGCGGCGCTGACGGCCACCGTGGCGGCAGTGCTGGCGCTCTTCTCCTGGTATGCGGGCCGGATCTTGCGGCGGCGCATGAAGCAGGCCCAGTCGGTGGCGGACCACATCCGCGACGGCGATCTGACCGCTGGCATCCAAGACGATGCGAAAGACGAGTTCAGCCCGCTGCTGCGGGCCCTGGCAGCCATGCAGGCATCGCTGGCCAGTGTCGTCGGCGCCGTACGCCGCAACTCCGAAGGTGTCGCCACGGCGTCCGTGCAGATCGCCCAGGGCAACAAGGACCTCAGCGAACGCACCGAAAACCAGGCCGGCGCGCTGCAGCAGACCGCCGCCACGATGGCGCAGATGAACAGCACCGTGGGCAATAACACCGGAAGCGCCAAACAGGCCTACCAGCTGGCCCAGGGCGCCGTCGCCGTTGCCGCCCATGGCGGCGAAGTCGTGGGCCAGGTGGTCGCCACCATGCAGGGCATCACCGAAAGCAGCCGCAAGATCGGCGACATCATCGGGGTGATCGACTCCATCGCCTTCCAGACCAATATCTTGGCGCTCAATGCCGCGGTGGAAGCCGCGCGGGCGGGCGAACAGGGCCGTGGCTTCGCCGTGGTGGCCAGCGAAGTGCGCAGCCTGGCCCAGCGCAGCGCCGAGGCGGCCAGGGAGATCAAGGCCTTGATCGGCGGCAGCGTGGACAAGGTGGAACAGGGCTCGCAGCTGGTGGCCCAGGCGGGGCAGACCATGGACGAGATCGTCGGCTCCATCCAGCGCGTGAACGCCATCGTGGGCGAAATCACGTCGCAGAGCGTGGAGCAAAGCGTGGGCATCTCGCAGGTGGTCGATGCGGTGCACCAGATCGACCTGATGACGCAGCAGAACGCCGCCCTGGTCGAGGAAAGCGCGGCGGCGGCAGAAGGCCTCAGGAGCCAGGCGCAGCAACTGCTCCAGGCGGTGGCGGTGTTCAAGCTCTCGGGTGAGAACTCGCTCCCCCACAGTCCTCTCACCCTGCCCCGCTGATCCGGGTCGATCCGGGCGGGCGGATGCCGGGGCAGTGCTTTCTGGCAAGGCGCCATCGCCCTTTTCTGCGCGCCTTCAGAAAACGTGCGGCAGCCGCAGGTTGATGCGCGCGTTGTCCTTGAATCCGTTGCTCACCTTGAGACCGCCGCCCAGGGTCAGCGTCGGAAGTCAGCCTTGCATCGAACGGAACCTGTCGGCCCTGCACGTAGAGCCGGTCTCGCCGGACGTGCTGGTTCATGGAGGAGCGGCTCCTATCGGAGAGAGTTGGCGCGCCCACTGTGGGGCGGAAGGCGGCGAACGCACCAGGGCGCCTGCCGCTTCAGGCCACGATAGCAAGCCGGTCGCTGCCAGGCTGTGCTGATATGGACGCGCCAATGTGTCGGGTGGGGCAAGGCCTGCAGATGTCTTCCGGGCGATGGGTGCCGCGGCACACGGCAGCGCAGCGGCACACTGCAACCGGCCGGGCGTCAGCGCCCCTTCAGCTGCTGCACCACGGCCGCTGCCGTGGCCTGCGCGGCGCCCCGGTGCATCTGGGTGAAAGCCAGCGCACGCTCCCGGGTGGCGGCGAGCGCGGCGGCATCGTGCACCAGGGCCTGGGCGGCCGCAACGCCTTCGGCCATGTCGGCCACGCGCAGCGCGGCGCCCGCCTCGCAGGCGAGCCGCGCCACCTCGGCGAAGTTGAAGGTGTGCGGGCCGGCGACCACGGGGCAGCCGCAGGCCGCGGCCTCGATCAGGTTCTGCCCACCCAGCGGAGCGAAGCTGCCGCCCAGCAGCGCCGCGTGTGCCAGCCCGTAGTAGAGCGCCATCTCGCCCAGCGAGTCGCCCAGCCACACGTCTGCCACGCCGGGCGTGATGGCCCAGCCGCTGCGGCTGGAGACGGTGAGGCCGGCCACCTCGATGCGCTGGCGCACCTCGGCAACGCGCTGCGGGTGGCGCGGAACGACCAGCCACTGCACGCCGTCATTCGCCATGCTTTCAGGGGTGGACTGCAAGGCATCCAGCCACAGCGCTTCCTCGCCTTCGCGGCTGCTGGCGAGCAATACCACCGGGCGCGGGCTGGCGTCGCGCCATGCCCTGCCCTGCGCCAGCTGCGCTGCATCGGGCACCACGTCGAATTTCAGGTTGCCGAAGACGCCCTCCACCCGGGCACCGGCCGCGCGCAGGCGTTCGGCATCGGCCTCGGTCTGGGCCCAGACCGCCGACAGTCCCGCATAGGCGGGCCGCGCCAGCCAGGCCCAGCGGCGCGCGCCGGCCAGCGACTTCTCGTTGAGCCGCGCATTGGCCAGCACCAGCGCAATGCCGCGCCGCCGGCAGCCCGCCACCAGGTTGGGCCAGATCTCGGTTTCCATGAGCACGCCCATCGCCGGCCGGAAATGCTCCAGGAAGCGGCCCACGGCTCCAGGCGTGTCCCAGGGTTGCCAGGCCTGCAAGTCACCGGGCTGCAGCAGTTTGGCCCCTTCGGCGCGCCCTGTGGCGGTGCCGTGCGTCAGCAGCAGGCGCATGCCGGGCAATTGCGTGCGCAGCGCGTTCAGCAGAATGGCGGCGGCCCGGGTTTCACCCAGCGACACGGCATGGATCCAGACCAGCGGCCCGGCCGGTGCATCCCCTTTCGCTGCCGCTGCCGCTGCCGCGGTCGCAGCCGGCCCATAGTGCCCGAAGCGCTCCTCCACCGCATGGCCGTAGCCCGGCTCGGCCACGGCACGGCGGCGGAGCTTGCGCAGCAGCAGGGGCCGCGCGCACCACATGAGCGCGGAGTAAACGGTGCGGGAGAAGCTCACGGCGCCACGCGGCACGTGGATGCGGTCCAGCCCGCCGTGGTGCGTTCCGCGATGACGAGCCAGTCCCCCGTGCCTGGAGCTTCGGCCATGCACTCGCCCCCAGGTGCCCAGAATGCGCTGCGGCCCACGCAGTCGTAGCCTCCGGTCGGTGCACCGTGATTGGCCAGCAGCACCGCCATGCCGCAGCGCTTCGCATGGCCCTGGGCGCATGCCGTGTCGTGCGCATGTCCGCCACGGGAAATCACCATCCCCGCGGCATACAGCGCCGCTCCGGCGCGGGCTGCCGCATCGGCATGGGATGCATGGGAGACGTCGGCGCACACCGCCATGGCCACAGGCAGGCCCTCGAAGCGGTGTACCTGCGCCTCTTCCGTTCCCGGCCCGGCATAGAGTTCCTCTCCCGGGTGCAGATGGCGTTTGCGGTACACGCTGGCGCCGCCGTCCGGCAGGAAGGTGATGGCGCCGATGCCCGGCTTGCCGCCGGGCCGCGGGGCGGGAACCGGCGCACCGATCACCAATGCCATGCCATGGCGACGCGCGGCACTGCGCAACGGTGCGAGCGCTGCATCCATCGGCTGGACAGCCGACTGCGCCAGGCCGGGCAGGTCGTAGCCGGACAGCGACAGTTCGGGAAAAACCAGCAGTCGCACGCCCTCTGCCGCCGCGGCCTCGGCGAAGCGCAGGTGATTGCCGGTATTCGCTGCCGGCCCGCCGGGCAGCGACGAGACCTGGGCCGCCGCGACGCGCATGGCCGCGGTGCTCAATGCGCGGCCGCGCCCGGGGCGGCGCCGGGCTTCACGCGCTGCAGCAGCTCCAGCATGGCGGCTTCGATGCGATGCAGGGCCTCGGACGTATGCCCCTCGAAGCGCAGCACCAGCACGGGCGTGGTGTTGCTCGCGCGGATCAGGCCGAAGCCGTCCGGCCAGTCCACCCGCAGGCCGTCGATGGTGCTGATGCGCGCAGGCTCCGGGAAGGCGCTCTGCGCCAGCGCCTGCAGCTCGGCCGTCAGGCGGTGGGGCTCGCCCTCTCCGCACGCCACGTTCAGCTCGGGCGTGGAATGGCTGGTGGGCAGGTCGTTGAGCACCGCGCTCGGGTCGGCATGGCGGCTCAGGATCTCGAGCAGGCGGCAGCCGGCGTAGGTGCCGTCGTCGAAGCCGAACCAGCGCTCCTTGAAGAAAATGTGGCCGCTCATCTCGCCGCCCAGAGGGGAATCGAGCTCCTTCATGCGGGCCTTGATGAGCGAATGCCCGGTCTTGTACATCACCGCCTGTCCGCCCACGGCCTCGATGGCCGGCGCCAGGCGCTGGGTGCACTTCACGTCGAACAGGATGGGAGCGCCCGGCACGCGCGACAGCACGTCGCGCGCGAACAGCATCATCTGGCGATCGGGGAAGATGTTCTGCCCGTCCTTGGTGACGATGCCCAGCCGGTCGCCGTCGCCGTCGAAGGCCAGGCCCAGTTCGGCGTCGCTTTCCTGCAGCGCGCGGATCAGGTCGCGCAGGTTCTCGGGCTTGCTGGGGTCCGGATGGTGGTTGGGGAAATTGCCGTCCACCTGGGAGAACAGCTCGATCACCTCGCAGCCCAGCGCGCGGAAGATTCCCGGAGCCGAAGCACCCGCGATGCCGTTGCCGCTGTCCACCACGATCTTGATGGGGCGCTCGAGCTTCACATCGGACGTGATGCGCTGCACATAGGCGGCCAGCACGCCGGCCTGCCGCACCGATCCCCCGGGCTGCAGCTGCCAGCTTTCTTCTTCCATCGTGCGGCGCAGGCCCTGGATTTCCTCGCCGTAGATGGCACGGCCGGCCAGCACCATCTTGAAGCCGTTGTAGTCCTTGGGATTGTGGCTGCCCGTCACCTGGATGCCGCTCTGGCACAGGGTGTGGGCCGCGAAGTACAGCATCGGCGTGGTCACGGCGCCGACGTCGATCACCTCGATGCCGGCATCCACCAGCCCTTCGATCAGCGCGCCGGACAGCGCCGGGCCGGACAGCCGCCCGTCACGCCCCACCGCGACGGTGGTCTGGCCTTCGCGCCGGGCCGCCGTGCCGAATGCACGACCCAGGGCGCGCGCCACATCTTCGGTCAGGGTGGTCGGCACGACGCCGCGGATATCGTAGGCCTTGAAGATGGCGGAATGAAGCTGCACGGGATGGTTCCTTTGCTGTCAGGCCCGCAATGCGGCCAGGGCGCCCGGATGGCGCCGGCGCGGCTGTGCATGGGCCGGTGGAGCGGATGCGGCGCGCTCCCGGTAACGGAAGCGCGCCATCTGCGGATTCGCGGGGATTGTAGGCGTCGCGCACACGCCCGGCGGCCGGGCCATGCGTAGGCGGAGGCCGCATCTTGGCGCCCGCCGGCCCGGCCCCCTGAAGCGGCAGGCACAGGTCCGGAAACGGCCAGCGCCGCCCTGTCCGGCGCCTATGATGGCCTGCATGCAATCGCCCGACGCCCCTGCCGCCCCGCCCACTGCCGAAGCGCTGGACGACGGCCGCTATCTGGCCCTCGCGGCACGCGACGCGCGTTTCGACGGACGGTTCTTCACCGGCGTCACGTCCACGGGCATCTATTGCCGGCCCGTCTGTGCGGTCCGCACGCCGCGCCGCGAGAACTGCCGCTTTTTTGCACTGGCCGCCCAGGCGGAAAGCGCCGGTTTCCGGCCCTGCCTGCGCTGCCGGCCCGAACTTGCGCCGCGCGTGCCCGCCTGGTCCGTACAGGATGCGCGCAGCATCCTGGTGCGCGAGGCCCTGCGGTTCCTGGATGCGGAAGGCGCATGGGACGCGGCCGCTGCGGGAACCGGCGGCAGCGCTCCCGTCCAGCGCCTGGCGGCCCGCCTGGGCGTGAGCGACCGGCACCTGCGCCGCGTGTTCGAGGCGGCTTTGGGCATCTCGCCGCTCCAGTACCTGCAAACCCGTCGGCTGCTGACGGCCAAGCAGTTGCTCACCGATACCGACCTGCCCGTGACCCAGGTCGCGCTGGCCAGCGGCTTCGGGAGCGTCCGGCGGTTCAATGCCGCCTTTTCCGGGCACTACCGGCTGCAACCCACCGCGCTGCGCCGCGCGGGCAGCCAGGCCGCGGCGGGCCCAGCCTCCGGCGCGGTACGCCTGGCTTACCGGCCGCCGCTGGACATCGCGGCCCTGCTGGACTTTTTCGCGCAGCGCCGCATCCACGGCATGGAAGCCGTGGATGCGGCCGCGGGTCTCGAACTGCGCCGCACCGCCAGGCTGCCTGACGCGGAAGGACGCGAGTGCATCGGCTGGCTGGCAGCACGCTTCGACAGCGGCACGGCAGCCGCGCGGGGCGGTGCGCCGAAGCCGCATGTGGTGCTGAGCGTCTCCAGCAGCCTCCTGCCGGCCCTGCCGGGTGTCATCGCCCGCGTGCGCGGCATGCTGGACCTGGACGCGGACCCCGAGGCGATCAATGCCGTGCTGCACGGCGATTTTCCGCACGGCGACGGATTGCGCGTTCCTGGCGCGTGGGACGGCTTCGAGCTGGCCGTGCGTGCCGTGCTCGGCCAGCAGGTCACGGTCGCCGCGGCACGCACGCTGGCGCAGCGCGTGGTGGAACGCTGGGGCGAACCCGTCGCCACCCCCTGGCCGGATCTCTGCCGGCTGTTTCCGGCGCCGTCGGTGCTGGCCGGCTGCGATGGCGAGGCGCTGGGCCGGCTCGGCATCGTGCGCCAGCGCCAGGCGGCCATCCTGGCGCTGTCCCGGGCGGTGGCGGAGGGCCGTCTCGCACTGCACTCCGCGGCCGATGTGGAGGCCACCATCGCGGCCCTCCGCGCCCTGCCCGGCATCGGCGACTGGACGGCGCAGTACATCGCCATGCGCGCACTGCGGTGGCCCGACGCCTTTCCCGCGGGCGACGTCGCGCTGCACAAGGCACTGGCGGTGCAGTCCTCCCCCCGGCCCTCGCGTGCGGCGGAGGACGCATCCCAGGCATGGCGGCCGTGGCGCAGCTACGCCGTCGTGCGTGCCTGGGCCGGCACCAGCCGCCCGGAGCCGGCCGAAACCCGGCCGCCTCCCCCTGCCCGCACGGTCCCCTGAGCGCACGCAACGCTGCAGCCCTGCGCCCCCTTCCCTTCTTTCCATCGACAGACTCCCGCCATGCCGCTTCCCACCGTTTCCCCCTCTGCCCTCGTCCAGATGCGCATCCCCAGCCCGCTCGGCGACATGCGCCTTGCCGCCTCCGCCTCGGGCCTGGCCGGTATCTGGTTCGACGGCCAGCGCCACCAGCCCGCCGACCGCCTCGATGGCCCGGGAGCCTGGCCGCACGACCCTTCGCATCCTGTCCTGGTCGCCACGGCCTCGCAATTGCGCGAATACCTGGAAGGCCGGCGCAGCCTGTTCGACATCCCGCTCGATCTCACGGCCGGCACCGCCTTCCAGCGCGATGTCTGGCAAGCCCTCGTGGAGATACCGCATGGCGCGGTCACCAGCTATGCGGCCCTGGCCCGCGCGCTGGGCCGCCCGCTCTCCGTGCGGGCCGTGGGCGCGGCGGTCGGACGCAATCCGGTCAGCGTGATCGTGCCGTGCCACCGCGTGCTCGGATCGGACGGCACCCTGACCGGGTATGCCGGAGGCCTGCCGCGCAAGACTGCCCTGCTCAGGCTGGAAGGAGCGCTTCCTGACCACCTGCGCACCCTGCCCCTCTGGTCTGAAGGCGACGCCGCGGGCTGCAGCATCGGCGGCCCGCGCGCCGGGGTGGCGGCGTGACCGCGGCGGCCGGCGTGCTGCCCGCCCGCCACTGGCTCGGCGAATTCCTGCTGCTTTCCGCCCTCTGGGGAGCCTCCTTCCTCTTCATGCGCCTGGGCGCGTCCGAATTCGGCCCCCTGACCACGGCGGGGCTGCGCGTGTCGCTGGCCACCCTGTTCCTCTGGCCCATCCTGCTGCGCCAGGGCCAGTGGCCCGCACTGCGCCGCCACTGGAAGCCCATCCTGCTGGGCGGCGTCATCAATTCCGCCATCCCGTTCGCGCTCTATGCCTGGGCCGTGCTGCACATCACCACCGGGCTGTCGTCCATCCTGAATGCCACCGTGCCGCTGTTCGGCGCGCTGGTGGCGTGGGCATGGCTCGGCGACCGCATCGGCCGGCTGCGGTGGGCCGGTCTGGCGATCGGCTTCGCGGGCGTGGCACTGCTGGCCTGGCGCGCGCCCGCGGCGATCGGTTTCAAGTCGGGCCATGCCATCTGGGCGGTCGGCGCCTGCCTGCTGGCCACCACCTGCTACGCGGTGGGTGCCAGCTATGCCCGGCGGCACCTGGTCGGGCTGCCGCCGCTGGCCACCGCCACGGGCAGCCAGCTGGGCGCCACCCTCGCGCTCGCCCTGCCCGCGCTGTGGTCCTGGCCGGCGCGGGCTCCGGGCCCCGGCGCCTGGGCTGCAGTCATCGCCATCGCCGTGCTGTGCACGGGCATCGCCTACATCCTGTATTTCCGGTTGATCGCGCATGCCGGACCGAGCCGGGCGCTCGCCGTGACCTTCCTCGCCCCCGTGTTCGCGGTGGCCTACGGTGCCCTGTTCCTGGGCGAATCCGTCACGCCGTGGATGGTCGGCTGCGGCGCGGTCATCGTGTGCGGAACCATGCTCTCCACCGGCCTGGTGCGCCCGCGCGGGCGCTGATCCGGAGGCTGCGGCGCCTCGCGCTGCGGCAGCCCGACAATTTGTGGAACTGCGGCAGCAATTGCCGCCAGGCTCGCTCCGCGAGCGCCTAAACTCGGCCATATGCCCGACATTGCCCGCCAAGCCCGCGCACTCCCGGCCGCCCGGTCCGGAGGACCAGGCATTGCACGGGGGGCGCTCCATGGCGGGTGACGCGGACCTCTCCTTCTGGCTCCACCTGGCACTGGTGGGCTTGCTGGCCGCCGTGCCTTCGCGCCTTCTCGCCGATGCGTCCTCCCGGCGCATCCTTCCCGTGCTCGCAGGCCTGGCCGCAGGCACGGCCTCATGGGGACCTCTGGCCAACGCCGCGTGGATGGACACGGTCCCCACAGCCGTCGCGGCACTCTGCTTCGGCCTGCAGGCCGGTGCGGTGAGTGCCCTGGTGGCGGCCCTGGGCAGCGCCGTGCTGCTGCCCGCGGCCACGCCGCAGGCGGCCGGCCTGCTCGCAGCGGCCTGCGTGCTGGGCCTCGCATGGCGCATGGCGCAGGGCCGTCTGCCGCCCCGGATGGCGTGGCTGGACCTGGCGGGCCTGGGGCTCATGCTGGCCTTCGTGGCACACGCATGGGGCGGGCAAGCGCCCTGGCTGGAGTTCGCGGGCGTGCTGCTCCTGGGGGGAGGCGCGAAACTGGTGCTCGGCCGCGCGCGCGCCGTCACTGCCCTCGGCCGCCACCAGGCCGACCTGAACGCGATGCTGGACGCCAGCGGCGGGGGGCGCTGGGAATGGTTCGTCCAGGAGCGGCGCCTCGTCTGCCACGGCCCTGTCTATGAAGCACTCGGCATCGAGCCCGGCGGCGAAGGCTGCCACGTGGACCGCTGGACGGCCCTGCGCCATCCGGACGACACCGAACGGCTCGCGGCGCAGCTCCAGCACATGGTGGCCGGGCTCGAAGCCACCTTCAGCGTGGAATACCGCATGCGCGACACCGAGGGCCGCTGGCGCTGGATCATCTCCCGCGGGCAGGTATGCGAGCGCGACGCCCAGGGGAAGGTGCTCCGCATGGCCGGCATCCACCTGGACGCGACGGCCCTGCGGCAGGTGCAGGACACCGTCCGGGTCTCCGAAGAGCAGCACTCCGTCGTCTACCAGATATTGCCGGATCCGGCCTGCATCACCCGCCTGGAAGATGGTCGCTGCATCGACATCAACCCGGCCTTCTCGGTGCTGTTCGGCATCCCCCGCGCCGCCGCCGTCGGCCGCACCTCGCTCGAACTCGGGCTCTGGCCGTCACGGCAGGCACGGGAGGACATGCTGGCCATCCTGCGTCGCGAAGGCCGCGTGCAGAGGATGCCCATCCAGGTGCAGGTCGCGGGCATGAGGATCGTGCCGGGCCTGTTTTCGGCCAGCCGTGCCGGCATCGGCGGCGAGGAATGCATCGTTTCGGTTTTCCAGGATATTTCCGCCACGCAGCGCGCGCACGACCAGCTGGCCGCCGCCCACGGCCTGCTGGTGCAGGCCGGCCGCATGGCGGGCCTGGGAGTCTGGGAGCACCGGCACGGCCAGGGGCTGGTGTACTGGTCGGACGTGTGCTTCGACATCCACGGCCTGCCCCGCGGCGCCCTGCTGCCCGGGCCGGTCGAATACCTGCGCGATTTCGTCGCCGCGCCGTTCAGGAACACCCTGGCGGACCTGTTCCGGCGCGGCCACCAGAATGCCGTGGGATGGTCCTGCGAGGCGCAGATCCTGAGGGCGGACGACGGCCGCGCGGTCTGGGTGCGCGTCCACGCCGAACCGGTGCTCGAAGCCGGCGTCGTCTCCGGCGTGCGGGGGGTGATGCAGGACATCGACGAGTGGAAGCGCGCGGCCGAGCGGCTGAGCCAGTCCGAAGACCGCTTCATGCGCATCTTCGAGCTGATGCCCTACCCCGTGCTCATGTCGCGGCGCGCGGATGGCGCCTACCTCATGGTCAACGAAGCCTGGGAGCGGCTGACCGGCATCCCGCGCGAGCAGGCGCTGGGCCGCACCGCCGTGGAGCTGGGCCTGTTTTCGGCAGAGGGGCGCCGGCAGCTGCTCGACACCATGAGCGGCCGCACCGTGCACAACGCGCTCGAAGTCACGATCCACCCGCGCACCGGTGGCGACCGCACCCTGCTGCAGTCCCTGCATGCCGCCGAGCTCGACGGAACGCCCGTCTGGCTGGTCTCCGCGCACGACATCACCGAACGCAAGCGCAACGAAGACCTCATCCGCGACCGCGAGGCACTGCTGTCGCTCACCCTGTCTGCCGCCTCCCTCGGCCTGTGGGACTGGAACATCTCCACGGGCACGGTCACGGGCGATGCGCGCTGGCGCGAACTGCACGGCATGGCGGGCACCGCCGAGCCGCCGGCGGGCGCAGGGGTGCACTGGACCAGCGGCATGGCGCCCGCCGACATCGAGAACGTCACCGATGCCCTGGAGCGGCACGTCGCCCGTCCCGATACCCACTTCGATGCGACCTGGCAGGTGGCGTCCGGCCCGTCCGCCCCTCCGGGAGCTTCCGCGGGCCGCTGGGTGCGCAACCTCGGCAAGATCGTGGGCTACGACGAGCGGGGCCGCCCCGGGCGCATGCTCGGCGTCTCCATCGACGTGACCAGCCAGCGCGTGCAGGAGGACATGCTCCAGCAACTGGCCCACTTCGACGCGCTCACGGGCCTGCCCAACCGGGTGCAACTCGCACGCCGCCTGGAACAGGCCATGGCGCAGGCGCGCGCCGGCGGATGGCAGCTGGGCGTGGCCTACCTGGACCTCGATGGATTCAAGCCGGTGAACGACCGGCTGGGCCACAGCGCGGGCGACCGGCTCCTGGTGATCGTGGCGGGCCGGCTCACCCGGGCCCTGCGGCCCGTGGATTGCGTGGCACGGCTCGGCGGGGACGAATTCGTGCTGCTGATGCCCGAGCTGCAATCGCGCGCCGATGCCGAACAGCTGCTGCGCCGCCTCATGGACAACCTCGCCGCGCCCTACACGCTGGGCACGGAGCGTGTCACGGTCACCGCCAGCGTGGGCTACACGCTCTACCCCGAGGATGCCTCCGATGCCGACACGCTGCTGCGCCATGCCGACCATGCGATGTACGGCGCCAAGCAGGGCGGGCGCAACCGCGTGCAACCTTTCGATGCGGCACAGGAGCGCGCCCGGCAGACGCTGCGCGAGCAGGCCGAGCGCATGCGCGAAGCCCTGGCCCGGGGACAGTTCATGCTCTACCTGCAGCCCAAGGTGGACATGCGCTCCGGCGCGGTCGTCGGCGCGGAAGCCCTGGCACGGTGGAAGCACCCCGACCAGGGCATCCTGGCGCCAGGGGCCTTCCTGCACCTCATCGAAGGCGCGGAACTCGAAGCCGCCTTCGGTGAATGGGTGGTCGATTCGGCGCTGGACCTGATCGAGCAGTTGCGCGCAGGTGGCCTGGAACTGCCCGTGAGCGTGAACATCTCGGCGCGCCACCTGCAGCAGGCAGGATTCGCGCAATGGCTGGCAGGCCGCATGGCCCGGCGGCCCGCCATACCGCACCGCCTGCTCGACCTGGAAATCACCGAAAGCGCGGCACTCTACGACATGGACCACGTGGCGCCGCAGTTGACGCAGTTGCGCGAACTCGGCATCACCGTGTCGCTCGACGACTTCGGCACGGGCTATTCGTCGCTGTCCTACCTGCGCCGGTTGCCCATGGACACGCTCAAGCTCGACCGGAGCTTCGTGCACGGCATGATGAGCGACCGGGGCGATTACGCGATCGTGCAGGGCGTCATCGGTCTCGCGCGCTCCTTCGGCTACTCCATCGTGGCCGAGGGCGTGGAGACGGAAGCCCAGGGCCTGACCCTGATGCGCCTGGGCTGCAACCTGGCCCAGGGGTACTGTATCTCCCGCCCCATGCCGCCCGAGGAATTTCCCGAATGGATGGCCCAGTGGCGCGCCCCGGAAACCTGGCGCCCGCCCGTGGTGGTGTGAGGCTGCCCGGTGGCCGCCTCCAGGCCACGCAATGCGGTCAGCCCGCCCCGGAGCCGCCCTGGGCTCCCGTCTGGAAGAGATGCGCCAGGCCCTGCAGCGTGCCGTCCAGAAAACGCTCCTCCGTCATGCCTGCCGGGATGTGCAACACACCATGGATCACGAGCGACGTGAGCCCGTGCGTATAGGACCAGGCGGCGCGCGCGGCGCGGCGCACCTCGGGGGTCTGTGCATCCTGTCCGAGCACCTCGGCGATCGTGCTCCTCAGTTCGCCGAAGGCCAGCTCCCGCGCGGAGCGCAATTCGGGAATCATCTCGCCCGTGGCGAACTCCGCGCCGAACATGAGTTGGTACAGGGCCGGATTGCTGCGCGCGAAGCGGAAGTAGATCAGGCTGGCGTCGCGCACCTTGCGCACGCCGGAGGCCCGCCTGTCACGCGCGGCGAGGGCCTGGGCCAGCTCGCGAAAGCCCTGCCCTGCCAAATGCCCGATGAGTTCCGCCCGGTGGGCGTAATGGTGGTACGCCGCGGCCGAACTCACGCCGACCCGCTCGGCCACCGCCCGCAGCGAGAGCTTCGTGGGCCCCACTTCTTCCAGCATCTCGCGCGCCGCCCCCAGCAGGCGTGGGGCGAGATTGCCCACGTGGTAGGTATCTCGGGAGCGTGGAGCGGAAGTCTTCATGGGTGGCGGAACTTAGCACAGGCAGGAATCTTTACAGCAGTAAGATTAAGTCCTAACATGGGCCCGCGTCCCGATGCGCCAGCGCCGGGCGCATTTTTCCCGCCCAAATCTTATCGGTGATAACTTTCGAAAAGCAGACCACGATGGACCCACGATCCCCCTACCCCCACCTGCATGCTCCGCTCGATCTGGGCTTCACCGTCCTGCGCAACCGCGTGCTCATGGGCTCCATGCACGTGGGCCTGGAAGAAGCTCCCAACGGGTTCGAGCGCATGGCGGCCTTCTATGCCGAACGCGCGCGCGGCGATGTCGGGCTCATCGTCACCGGCGGCATTGCCCCCAACGAACGGGCCCGGCCCATGCGGGGCGGCGCCATGCTCGTGGACGAAGGCGAGGCGGAGCACCACCGCATCGTCACGCGGGCCGTGCATGCCGAAGGCGGCAAGATCGCCATGCAGATCCTGCATTTCGGGCGCTATGCCTACCACCCCCAGCTCGTGGCGCCCAGCGCGCTGCAGGCCCCCATCAATCCCTTCACGCCGCATGCGCTGGCCTCCGAAGAGGTCGAGCAGACCATCGAGGACTTCGTGCGGTGCGCCGCGCTGGCGCAATACGCCGGCTACGACGGCGTGGAGATCATGGGCTCCGAGGGCTACCTGATCAACGAGTTCATCGCCGCGCGCACCAACCACCGCAGCGACGAATGGGGCGGCAGCCATGCCCGGCGCATGCGCCTTCCGGTCGAGATCGTGCGCCGCACCCGAGAGCGGGTCGGCCGGGACTTCATCATCATCTACCGGCTTTCCATGCTGGACCTGGTCGAGGGCGGTTCCACGCTGGAAGAAGTCATCGAACTGGCAAAGGCCATCGAAGCGGCGGGCGCGACGATCCTCAACACGGGCATCGGCTGGCACGAGGCCCGCATTCCCACCATCGCCACCAAGGTGCCGCGCGCGGCCTACGCCTGGGTCACGCAGCGCGTCATGGGCCACGTGGGCATCCCGCTCGTCACGTCGAACCGCATCAACACGCCCGAAGTGGCCGAGCGGCTCCTGGCCGAAGGGTATGCGGACATGGTCTCCATGGCCCGCCCGCTGCTGGCCGATGCGGACTTCGTGCGCAAGGCGCGCCAGGGCCGCACCGACGAGATCAACACCTGCATCGCCTGCAACCAGGCATGCCTGGACCACACCTTCGGCGGCAAGATCACCTCCTGCCTGGTCAACCCCCGTGCCTGCCATGAGACCGAACTGGTGATCGAGCCCGCCCGCGCGCGCAAGCGCATCGCCGTGGTCGGTGCGGGCCCGGCCGGCCTCGCGTTCTCGGTCACGGCCGCGCAGCGTGGCCACGACGTGACCCTCTTCGATGCCGGCGCAGAGATCGGCGGCCAGCTCAACATCGCGAAGAAGGTGCCGGGCAAGGAAGAGTTCCATGAAACGCTGCGCTACTTCCAGCGCCAGCTCGAACTGCACCGCGTGACCGTGAAGCTGGGCACGCGCATCGGCGCAGAGGAACTGGCCGGCGCGGGCTTCGACGAGATCGTCCTCGCCACGGGCATCGCGCCGCGCATTCCCGCCATCGACGGCGTGGAGCATCCCAAGGTCCTGAATTACCTGGACGTGCTCCGCGACGGCAAGCCCGTGGGCCATAGCGTGGCGGTCATCGGCGCGGGCGGCATCGGGTTCGACGTGGGCGAATTCCTGACGCATGCCGGAGAAAGCGGCGCTGTCGACCCCGCCAGGTTCTACGAGGAATGGGGCATCGACACCACCTATGCGCAGCCGGGTGGCCTGGGCCGCGCCCAGGTCGCGCCGCCCGCGCGCCGGGTGCACCTGCTGCAGCGCAAGGCCACCAAGGTCGGAGACCAGCTCGGCAAGACCACCGGCTGGATCCACCGGACCTCCCTCAAGGCACGGCGCGTCACCATGACATCGGGAGTGTCGTACGAACGCATCGACGACGCAGGCCTGCACATGACCGTGGACGGCCAGCCGCAGGTGCTCGAGGTGGACAACATCGTGGTCTGCGCCGGCCAGGAGCCGCTGCGCGAGCTCCACGATGCGCTGCGCGACGCGGGCTGCTCCGTGCACCTGATCGGCGGCGCCGACGTGGCCGCCGAGCTGGACGCCAAGCGCGCCATTCTCCAGGGCACCACCCTCGCCGCGCGCATCTGATCCGCGGGCGGCTTCCATCCCCTTCGTTCCACCCCACCGAGGAGACATTCCCATGACGCAATCCCCACCCCACGCCCATCCCGAGATCGCCCGATCGCTCGATGTCTGGCACGCCATGATCGCCAGGAAGGATCTCGGCGACCTGCACACCATCGTCCACCCCGACGCCGTGTTCCGCTCGCCGATGGCGCACACGGCCTACGCATCCGCCCCGGCGCTCATCCTGGCGCTGACCACCGTGATCCAGGTCTTCGAGAACTTCACCTACCACCGCCAGCTGGTCAGCGGCGACGGCCTGAACGTGGTGCTGGAATTCAGCGCGAGCGTCGCCGGCAAGGACCTCAAGGGCATCGATCTCATCCGCTTCGACGACGAGGGGCGGATCGTGGAGTTCGAGGTCATGGTGCGCCCGCTGAGCGGCCTGCAGGCCCTGGGAGCGGAAATGGGCAGGCGCCTCGGCGACAGCATGCCCGCTTTCAAGGCCAGGGCCTGACGCCGGAACCCACCAGAAAAAGAATGGAGACAAAAGAGACATGACCGCCCTGCACCGAGAGCTCTGGGAAGCCTCCTTTCCCCCCAGCCTGCGCGGCTACCGCGTGGACCTCGCGTCCCTGCCCGCGAATGCAGCCACGCTGGCCACCGAAGCCGCGGCGCGCTGCCAGTCCGAAGCCGCGTTCGGGCTCGTGCTCCCGACGGGTGCCAGCACTTTCCACAGTTTCCAGGAAGTGGATGCGCTGTCCGACGCCTTCGCGGCGTTCCTGGTCCACGAGATGGGATTCGAAGCCGGCGAAGTCATTGCGGTACAGCTGCCCACGTGCCTGCACTACCCCATCGCGGTCTTCGGCGCCTGGAAGGCCGGACTCATCGTGACGAACGTCAATCCCCTGTACACCGGGCGGGAACTGAAACTGCAGCTGCAGGACTCCGGTGCGAAGCTGCTCCTGGCCTCCGACCTGTTCCTCCAGGTGGCGCAGCCCGTCGCCGCGGAACTGGGGCTGCGGCTCATGGCGGCCAGCCCGTGGGATTTCTTCGCGGAGCCCGTCGCCTCGGCCATCCGCGATGCGCTGCCGGAGTCCGGCCGCCCGTCACCGGACCCGGCGCCCACCCGCATGGCGGACGCCCTGCAGGCAGGGCAATCATTGAGCAAGCCCATCTGGCGAAACCACCCGGTCGCGCTGTACCAATACACGGGCGGCACCACGGGGCGCAGCAAGGGTGCGGTGATCACCCACCGGAACATCCTCGCGACGCTCCAGATGACGCGGGACTTCCTGCAGGCGTACGACGGCCCACGCCGCGGCGAGACCATCCTGACCGTGCTGCCGCTCTACCATGTCTTCGCCTTCATGGTGAATTTCCTGGTGTTCTTCACCTTCGGCGCGAGAAACCTGCTCGTGCCCAATCCCCGGCCGGTCGCCCACCTGCGCCGCGCCTTCGAGGATTTCGAGGTGGACTGGATGTCCGGGGTGGACACGCTCTACGCCGGGCTGCTCGCGGAGCCGTGGTTCCAGGAGCGCCCCCCGAAGCTCCGCTTCGCCTTCTCGGGCGGAACGGCGTTGCGCCCCTCCACGGCCCAGGCGTGGACGGCCCTGGTCTGCCCCATCCTGGAAGGCTACGGCATGACGGAAACCACCTGCATCGTGTCCTGCAATCCACCCACCGGGGCGCCCCGCACGGGCACCGTGGGCCTGCCCATGCCCGGGTGCCAGGTGCGGATCGTCGATGCCGACGGCAACGACCTGGGCGTCGGCGAACGCGGCGAACTGCTCGTGCAGGGGCCCCAGGTGGCCGCCGGCTACCTGAATTCGCCGCAGGACAGTGCGAGCGCCATCGTGGATGGCTGGCTCCGCACGGGCGACATCGCGCAGATGGATGCCGACGGGCGTGTGCGCATCGTGGACCGCAAGAAGGACATGATTCTCGTGTCGGGCTTCAACGTCTATCCCAATGAAGTGGAAGACGTGCTCGCGGCGCATCCCGGCATCCTCGAGGCGGCGGTGGTCGGTGTACCGGATGCCGCCACCGGAGAAGCCGTGCGGGCCTACGTGGTGCCCCGCGGCACCGGCCTGGATGCAGAGGCCGTCGAGCGCTACTGCCGCACGCAGCTCACGGCCTACAAGGTGCCCCGGCAGATCGTCTTCAGCGCGCAGTTGCCGAAGTCGCCCGTGGGCAAGATCCTGCGCGCGCAGCTGCGCACCGCCGGATGAACCGCGGGGCGGAGCATGCACCGCCCCGCACCACCGCCCTGCCGCACTACGCTGCTCCGGCCAGCAGATCCCTCACCTGCTGCAGCGCCGAGGGATCTTCCATGGTGGTGAGATCCCCGGGGTCGCGGCGCTCGGCCACGGCCTGCAGCGCGCGGCGCAGCAGCTTGCCGCTGCGCGTCTTTGGCAGCAGCGACACGAAATGCACGCGCGATGGCCGGGCCACGGCGCCGAGCCGCTGGTCCACGATCTGCATCACATCCCCTTCCAGCCGCCGGCGGTCCGCCGCGTCGGCCACGGCCGCCGGATCGCGCGCCACCGCGAAGGCCATCGCCACCTGGCCCTTGAGCGCATCGGCCACGCCCACCACGGCCACCTCCGCCACCTGCGGATGGGCGGCGATCGCCTCCTCGATCTCCCGCGTGCCCAGCCGGTGCCCGGCCACGTTGATCACGTCGTCGGTGCGCCCCAGGATGAAGTAGTAGCCGTCCCGGTCGCGGATGCCCCAGTCGAACGTGCTGTACACCATGCGCCCGGGAATGCTCTTCCAGTACGTCTGGACGAAGCGCTCGTCGTCGCGCCACACGGTCTGCATGCAGCCCGGAGGCAGCGGCCCCTCGATGGCGAGCACGCCCTTGCGGTCCGGCTCCGTGAGTTCCTCGCCCGTGGCCTGGTCGATCAGCTTCACGTCGTAGCCGTACATGGCCTTGCCCGGGCTGCCCGCACGGGACGCCTGCGGCTCCACCCCGTTGGCCAGCGTGAGGATCGGCCAGCCGGTCTCGGTCTGCCAGTAGTTGTCCACGATGGGCACGCCCAGCGCCTCGCCGATCCATTGCGCCGTGGGCGCGTCCAGCGGCTCGCCCGCCAGCCACAGTGCCTTCAGGCTCGACAGGTCATGGCGCCGCAGCCACTCCGGATCCTGCTTCTTCAGCACGCGCACGGCCGTGGGCGCCGAGAACATGTGCGTCACGCGGTGCCGCTCGACGATGCGCCACCAGACGCCCGCGTCCGGACGGATCGGCAGGCCCTCGTACATTACCGTCGCCATGCCGGCGATGAGCGGGCCATAGACGATATAGCTGTGCCCCACCACCCAGCCGATGTCGCTGGTGGCGAAGAACACGCCCGGGGCCTGCGCGCCACCGGAACCCTGCGCCCCGGCATCGAAGATATGCCGCATGCTGGCCGCCAGCGCCACCGCGTATCCCCCCGTATCCCGCTGCACGCCCTTGGGCCGGCCGGTGGTGCCGCTGGTGTAGAGCGTGTAGCTCGGATGGGCGGCGTCCAGCCATTCGCAGTCCACCCGCGCGTCCAGATGCCGCGCCCGCAACTCCTCCCAGGGGTGGTCGCGTCCCGGCTGCAGCTCCATCGGGGCCAGCCCGCGGTCCACGAGGAGCACCGCGCCCGGCTGGTGGCGAGACAGCCGCAGCGCCTCGTCCAGCAGCGGCTTGTAGGGCACCACCTTGCCCCCGCGCGAGCCCGCGTCCGCGCTGACGATGGCCACCGGCTCGGCATCGTCGATCCGCGAAGCCAGCGCGCCCGACGCGAAGCCGCCGAACACCACCGAGTGCAGCGCCCCGATGCGGGCGCAGGCCAGCATGGCGAACGCGGCCTCGGCCACCATCGGCATGTAGATCAGCACCCGGTCCCCCGCCTGTACCCCGAGGGACCGCAGGGCGGCCGCCATGCGCTGCACTTCCGCGTGCAGCTCGGCGAAGCTGTAGATGCGCTCGGAGTCGGTTTCGGACGAGATCGCGATCAGCGCCGCTTCGCTGCCGCGCTGCGCGAGGTGCCGGTCCACCGCGTTGTGGCAGAGATTGGTGGTGCCGCCCTCGAACCAGCGCGCGAACGGTGGCCGGTCGTAGTTGCAGATGCGCCGGGGCGCCACCTGCCAGTCGATCAGGCGGGCCTGCTCGGCCCAGAAAGCATCGCGCTCCTGCAGGGAGCGGCGGTGGAAGTCGGCATAGCGGCCCATGGGTGTCTCCTGCTTGTCGTTATGGCCCGCGCATGTTCGCACGCGGGCTTGCAGACAGCATCATTCACCCTGCGCTTGCGGCAGCCTGACAGCCGCGCCGCCACGCGCTACTTCACGAGTGCCAGCACTTCCTTGAACGCCGGGTGTTCGCAGCCCCGCAGCCATTCGAACGCCACCATTTCCGTGGTGACCAGCTCCGCCCCCGCCCCCGCCAGCCGGTCGAAGGCGGCGTCGCGGTTGCGCTCGGTGCGCGACCCGCACGCATCGGTCACCACCCAGACCTCGAACTCGTCCTCGAGCAGGTCCAGCGCCGTCTGCAAAAGGCACACATGCGCCTCGCAGCCAGCGATCACGATGCTGCCGCGCGCGTCGGCGGCGGCCTGTTGCTGGGCGGGTTTCTGCAGGTGGCGCGGCAGGCTGCGGGCGTTGCCGCCCTGCTGCGGCCTTGCCGGGGGACGCAGCCATTCGCCCAGGCCTTCTTCCGCCGCGCTGAACTGCATCTTGGCCAGCGTCTTGCGGCAGAGCGCCCGCAGCGCGGCATCGTTCGGGCCCAGCCGGGAGGGATTCTGTTCGGTGCCCCACACGGGCACCTCGAGCGCGCGGGCCACCTGCGCCAGCAGCCGTGCGTTGCCCAGCACGGACGGGCCGTCGGAGATGGCGGGCATCAGGCGTTCCTGGTAGTCCACCAGCACGAGTTGGGATTCGAGGGCATCAAGCAGCATCGGTCGAAAAGGCAAGCCATGAACAAGGAGAGGTGCATTGTCGCAATATGGCCGGCCTGCCCGGAAAGGTACCCATCAGGAGCCGGGTGGACGCAGCCGCAGCAGCCGGCCCTGCGGGCTGTCCGTCAGCACATAAAGCCAGCCATCGGGCCCCTGCCGCACATCGCGGATCCGCTGGCCCAGGCCCGACAGCAGGAACTCGTCGCGCACCACCCTGCCGTCCTTCAGTTCCAGCCGGTGCAGGCGCGCGAACTTCAGCGAACCGACGAACAGGCTGCCCTTCCATGCAGGCCCGTAGCGATCGCTCGTCAGGAACGCCATGCCCGAAGGAGCGATCGACGGCACCCAGTAATGCAGCGGCGGCTCCATGCCGGCCTTCTGCGTCAGCCCTTCCCCGATCTTTCCGCCGCCGTAGTTCTCGCCGAAGGTGACCACGGGCCATCCATGGTTGCGGCCGGCCTGCGGCACGTTGATTTCGTCGCCGCCTTGCGGGCCGTGCTCATGCATCCACAGCCGGCCATCAGGCCCGATCACCGCGCCCTGGGAATTGCGGTGTCCCCAACTCCAGATCTCGGGCAGCCCCCCGGAACGACCGACGAACGGATTGCCGGGGGCCGGCGAGCCGTCAGGCATGACATGCACGACCTTGCCCAGATGGTTGTCCAGCTTTTGCGCATCGTCCTTGCGTTCGAAGCGCTCACCCAGCGTGAGGAAGATCGACCCGTCTCCCGCCTGGGCGATGCGGCATCCGAAATGCAGGCGGCTCGCCACCTTGGGCTGCTGGCGAAAGATGATGCGCACATCCTGCAAACCCTTCTCGCCGGGGGGCAGCACGGCGCTGGCCAGGGCCGTGCCGTTGACGTCGCCATTGCGCCCGTCCGGCTCGGAGAAGCAGAAGAAGATGCGGCGGTTGCGCTCGAATTGCGCATCCGTCGCGATGTCGAGCAGCCCGCCCTGGCCACCCGCAGCGATGGGAGGCAGTCCTTGCAGCGGAGCACCCTTCCTGCCGTCGGCTTCCACCACCCGCAAGCGGCCGATCCGTTCCGTCACGAGGAAACGGCCATCAGGAAGAAATGCCAGCCCCCAGGGGTTGGACAGCCCATCCGTGATGTCATCAACTGTGACAGACACGGCCGATTCCACGGGGCGGACCGGCGAGAGGGCCGTTTCCGCTGCCGTGGCACTCCCACCCATTGCCGTCAAGCCCCAGCAAAATGCAGCGAACGCCAGCGAAATTTTCGCAATTGCACCGATTTTTCGTGATTCCAAAGCGCTTCCTCGTGTGGGACAGGGTGCCGTTTCACCGCCCCGGTGTTACTGGGTAACAGGCTGCAGAAACGTGCTCGACGATAGCCCCAGGCCATGAAAAAAGACCTGCGGCTACATTTTTTGCAATTAAAACAAGGCCAACGCGTGATACCCTCGCGCCCCATGTCACGTTGGATTTGCCTTTTGTTACTGGTTTGCGCCACCGCCCATGCCGCTCCCCACAACAACGCAGCCACTTCGGCGCCTGATGACCTGGACCGATTCCTCATCGACAGGCACCAGGTGCTCAATCAGCTGCGCGAAGTGCGGGCCAGCGTCCAGGACCGTACCGGCGAACTGATCTCCACCGCGATGGGCTTCCTCGGCGTCCCGTACCGCCGTGGGGGCAATACGGCCGACAGCGGATTCGATTGCAGCGGTTTCATCCGTGCGATCTACGGCCAGACCATCGGCCTCGCCCTTCCCCGCCGGGCCAATGAGCAGGCCGCAGCCACCGAGACCATCGACAAGAAGGATCTCCAGCCCGGAGACCTCGTCTTCTTCAACACCATGCGCCGCGCCTACAGCCATGTGGGCCTGTACCTGGGCGACGGCAAGTTCATCCACTCGCCCCGCAGCGGTGCGGAAGTCCGCGTGGAAGACATGAGCGCTTCGTACTGGCAGCGCCGCTTCAATGGCGCCCGCCGCGTGCTCAGCGAAGACCAGGCGGCCACCACCCCGTCCGCGTCGGCTCAGAATCCGCTGAACTGATCGCCTTTCCACGCCCGGCTCTGCCGGGCGTTCTGGTTCTGCTGCGCAGCAGGCCATCCGGTCATCTCCTCGCCCCGGTGAGGGCATCGGTTTCCCACGATCCGAGGTTCGACTCCTCGTTCTCGAACCCTGCTGCGGCTTCTCAGCCATGTGCAGAAGACCATGGGTCTGCACTGGTTCAAACGATAGACAGCCGCCCCGTCCCCAGCCACCGGAAGGCCTCCCGTTCGGATGTGGGAAGGCTCCGACACCGCACCGCATCCGGGCATCCGGGCATCCGGGCATCCGAAATTCGACGGAAAGCCTTCATCGGCCGCTATGCGCCTTGTCCGACACGATGGTACTGCCGGGCCGGGTAGATTGAAGTGCAGGCACGCGGCAACGCGTGCGGGCCCTCCTTCCGTCCTCTTTTTCCATCGAAAGCGATCACACGCCATGTTTTCCCTGATCGGTACCCTGCTCGTCGGGCTCGTCGTCGGTCTGCTCGCCCGTGCCCTCAAGCCGGGAGATGACAAGCTCGGCTGGATCATGACGTCCCTGCTCGGCGTGGCAGGCTCCTTCCTGGCCACCTACGTGGGTGTCGCCATGGGCTGGTACCAGCAGGGTGAAGCCGCCGGGTGGATCGCCTCCATCGTCGGCGCCATCGTGCTGCTGGTGCTCTACGGCATGATCCGCAGCAAATCCTGAACCGGCCGCTGCACCACCAGACAATGGCCGGTCCGTCTCCCTCCACTTCCCGCGACTCCACACGGGCCGCCGGGCCCGCTCCGGCACCGGATGCCCGCGCCATGGCCAGCGGCCATCCTGCGCTGGAATCGGCGGTGCGGAGAAGCCGGAAGCTCCTCCATCGCCGCGCCCTCATGGCCGCCGCGGCCGGCGTCGTGCCCGTACCCGGCCTCGACTGGGCGGTGGACGCGGCCCTGCTCACCCGCCTCATCCCGGAAATCAACGCCGAGTTCGGCCTCACGCCCGAACAGATCGACCGGCTCACGCCGCACAAGCGCGAGCAGGTGCAAAAGGCCGTGGGCATGGTGGGCTCCGCACTGATCGGCCGCATCGTCACGCGGGAACTGGTGATGCGCGCCTTGCGCCTCATCGGGGTGCGCCTGACGGCCCAGCAGGCAGCCAAGTTCGTACCCCTGGCGGGCCAGGCCGTATCCGCCGCCCTGGGCTACGCCACGCTGCGCTACCTGGGCGAACTCCACCTGCGCGACTGCGTGCAGGTGGCCAAGGCTGCAGGACTGCTGCTGCCCGCCCCCGGCGAGGGTGCGCCGCCAGAGCATTGAGGCGGCCCCGGGGAGGCCCAGGCACCCTGGCCCGGCTGCACAATGCGGCCATGCCCCGTCCTCCCGGCGCGCCGCTGCCGTCCACTCCATCCTCCACCGCGCCGGATGACTCCGCCGTGCAGGCCTGGGTGGACGCGCCGGGCGCATCGCTCGGCGCGGAAGCTTTGGAGGGCGGGTCCACATTCCAGCCCCGGCTCACCCTGCGCACGCTGGGCCGTGGCGACGGGCTGCTGGGCATGCGGGCGCATGGCGGCATCGGCCCCCGGGGTGGCCAGGTGACGCTGGCCTGGGTGGACTGGACCTACCGGCTGGGGGATGGATCCCTGTGGGCGGTGCCCGCCCCCACCAGCATCCTCAATACGCGACCGCCTGCGCGCGTGGCGGTGCCGGGCGCCGCAAGCGGGTGGCTGCACCGCGATGTGCATGCCGAGACCGATGCCATGGACGCCCTGCGCGATACGGGGCTCGTGCCGGTCCCCGCGGATCGGCTGCAATGGCGCGGGCCGGGCGACACACTGGGCCTCGTGGGCAGTGCGCTGGCGGAAGAGGCCCCTGGGCCAGACGGCTCTGCGGTGGCCGCCATACCTCCGGGGCCGGCATGGACACTGCCGCAGGAAGCGGCTTTCGGCGACTTCTGGGCCGATGTGGTACCGCGCCTGCGGGCCACCGGGTGGTCGGTGGTGGTGGCCCCCGGGTTCGCCCATGAAAGTACGCCCGTATTGCGCTGGCGGCTCATCCTGGACCCCACCACGGGCGAGGTGCTCGGAAGGGAGGCCGATACCGTGGCGCCGCGCGCGCGGCCCGTGCAGAAGCTGCGGCTGCCGGAGCGTGAAGGGGCGTGGCTGCTGAGCCTGGGTGTGGACATCGACGGGGAAACCCTGGATCTGGCGCCCATGGTGGCCGATCTGTTGCGCCGTGATCACCGATGGCTGGATGCCCGCGCGCTGGCGGCGATCGATGACCACTCCACGGTCCAGCTGCGCGCGCCCGGTGGCCGCCGCATCGATGCGCCCGCCGCGCCGCTCAAGGCCATCGTGGGAGCCATGGTGGATCTGCTCACCGACCCGGCCCTGCACCAGCGGCGGCCAGGCGATCCGTTTCGGCTCGGCGCATGGGAAGCACGGCGCATCGAGGCGCTGCGTGCGGCCCTGGACCAGTCCGGCCGCGTGGCGCGCCGGCAGGCACACACCGGGCACGATCTCGGCTGGCAACTGCTGGGCGACGCAGGACTCGCCCAACTCGCGCAGCGGCTGCGGGATGAGGGCACGCCACAGCCGGTACCGGAGCCGGTCGGCCTGGCCGTCACCCTGCGCCCCTACCAGCGCGAAGGGCTGGCCTGGCTGCAGTACCTTCGCGCCCAGGGCCTGGGCGGCATCCTCGCGGACGACATGGGCCTGGGCAAGACCGCGCAGGCCCTGGCGCACGTGCTGGCGGAAAAGGAAGCGGGCCGGCTGCGGCGGCCGGCGCTGGTGGTCGTGCCGACCTCCCTGCTCTTCAACTGGCAGGCCGAGGCCGCGCGCATGGCACCCGGCCTGAGCGTGCTGGCGTTGCACGGCCCCGACCGGGCCCGCGACTTTCCGCGCGCGGCCGCCAGCGACCTCGTCCTCACCACCTATCCCCTGCTCTGGCGGGATGCCGATGCCCTGGCGGCGCAGGCCTGGCACCTGCTCATCCTCGATGAGGCGCAAATGGCCAAGAATGCAGGCAGCCGGGGTGCACGCGTGCTGCGCCGGCTGCGCGCGGACCATCTGCTGTGCCTGACCGGAACGCCGCTGGAAAACCACCTGGGCGAGCTCTGGACGCATTTCGACTTCCTCATGCCCGGCTTTCTCGGCAACGCGCGCAGCTTCGCGCAACGCTGGCGCAAACCCATCGAGGAGAACGGCGAAACCCTGCGCGCCGAGTTGCTGGCGCTGCGCGTGCGGCCCTTCATACTGCGGCGCCGCAAGGACGATGTGGCACCGGAGCTGCCGCCGCGCACCACCATCACCGAGCGCGTGGCGCTCCAGGGCCGGCAGCGCGAACTGTATGAGGCGGTGCGCACCGGCGCGGACAAGCAGGTCCGGCGCGTGCTGGAGCGCCAGGGCTTCGAAGGCGGCCTCATCACCATCCTGGATGCGCTGCTCAAGCTGCGGCAGGTCTGCTGCGATCCTCGCCTGGTGAAAGGGCTGCCGGACGCCTCCGGCATGGAAAGCGCCAAGCTGGACCGGCTGGCCGAATTGCTGCCCCCGCTGGTCGCCGAAGGACGGCGGGTGCTGGTGTTCTCGCAGTTCACGGGCATGCTGGAACTCGCAGGACAGCGGTTGGACATGCTGCGCCTGCCCTGGCTGGCGCTGACAGGCGCCACCGCGCCACGCCAGCGCGCATCCGTGGTGCGCCGGTTCCAGGATCCGTCCGCAGAAGGTTCGGCCCCCATACTGCTGGCTAGCCTGAAGGCCGGAGGCACCGGACTGAACCTCACGGCCGCCGACACGGTGATCCATCTCGACCCCTGGTGGAATCCGGCGGTGATGGAGCAGGCGTCGGCCCGCGCCCACCGCATCGGCCAGGACAAGCCCGTCTTCATCCACCACCTGGTGGCCGAAGGCAGCATCGAGGAGCGCATGCTGGAACTGCAGGCACGCAAGCAGGCCCTGGCGGACGGCGTGCTGGGACACGACACCGCCGGCGTGCCCAAATTCGGCGAAGACGACCTCCGCGCCCTGCTGGCCCCCTTGTCGGAGCCGTCGCGCAATCCCCTGGCCATTCCGGACGATGGTGATCCACGCTGGGGCGGTACGGGCCGGCGGCGCACAATCGGGCCATGACAGCGCCCGCCCCTGCCCCCGACGACAACGCCGAACCCGGCGCACCCCGTTACTGGCTCATGAAGTCCGAGCCGGAGGAATGCTCCATCGACGATGCGCTGGCCGCGCCCGGCGCCACGGTGCCCTGGACCGGCGTGCGCAATTACCAGGCCCGCAACTTCATGCGCGATGCCATGCGCGTGGGCGACGGGGTACTGTTCTACCATTCCAGCTGTCCCGAACCCGGCATTGCCGGCATCGCGCGAATCGCATCGCGCACACGGTCCGACCCGACGCAATTCGATCCGGCGTCGCCCTACTACGACCCCAAGTCCACGCCCGCCCGACCCCGGTGGCTGCTGCTGGACGTGCAGGCGCTGCGCAAAACCCGCCTGGTCGGCCTGGCCGAACTGCGGGAGCGCCCGGCACTGGCGGACATGCGGGTGCTGCAGCGCGGGAATCGCCTGTCCATCACCCCGGTGGAGCCCGCGGAGTGGGAGGAGATCGTCCGGCACCTGCTGGCAGCGCGGTGACTCGGCGTCAGAAGCGGAAATCCAGCGTTTTCGGCTCCTTGTCCACCATCACCGTCTGGCGCTTCTGCTTGCCGCCGGAAGTGGCCTCCACCTCATAGCTGCCCGCCGGCAGGTCCAGCAGGCAGACCGGGCCGGTGGCGGTGAAAGCAAGCGCCCCGGCATCGCCCCAGCCCTGCGGAACCAGTTTCACCTGCACGTCCGCCAGATAGTCGCCGCCACCCGCCGCGAAGAGCAGCGACAGGGGATGGTCCTTCATCGCGGCGCGCATGGCCGTGGACTCGTCCAGGCCGATACCGCCGCAGGTGTAGCGCAAGGCACCCTGGGTCTTCTTCTCCGGCAGGGGCGCCGATGTGGGTCGGGACGGCTGCGCCGTCTGCTGGGCCA
Organism: Paracidovorax avenae; assembly: GCF_040892545.1. Taxonomy (NCBI): domain Bacteria; kingdom Pseudomonadati; phylum Pseudomonadota; class Betaproteobacteria; order Burkholderiales; family Comamonadaceae; genus Paracidovorax; species Paracidovorax avenae. The sequence goes on along the minus strand of NZ_CP156079.1, from coordinate 2,799,392 downwards.
GGACGGGCCCGGCCGCCGAACAGGCCAGCATCATGGCAGCCAGGGCGAGGCGAGCGCGGCGAGGGGACGGGACGGGTTGAAGGAGCGACAGGAATCGCACGGCGGTTCTCCTTGAAGCAAAACGCCCATCCTGCAGCGCCATGGCCACACCTGGCTGTCGGCACGGGCAGCAGCCCCATGTCGGCCGGCTGCCCATCGCAGCGGGAATGCAGGCGCCAGAGGATCAGGTGGCCGCTGCCGCAGGGGCGACCGACGCGCCCTGCACTCCATGCCGCTTCAGTGCTTCTGCCACGAAACCCCGGGCCTTCATTTCTTCCACGAAATCCCGCAGGTACCGCACGGCCGTTTCCGGGCGGTCCCCGGGCAGGCCCATGGCCTGCTGGATCACCATGAACCGCCCTGGCAGCAGGCGAAGTCCTGCGTGCTGCCGCGCATCGGCCTCCAGTTGCTGCCTCACGCCCGCAGCCACGTCGAGCGATTGCGCCAGGAAAGTATCCACCACCGCCTGGGAATTGGCTGCGCGCACGATCTGCGCAGCCTTCAGTTCACGCGTCAGGAAAAGGTCGTAGGCACTCCCCTGCCCCACCGCGACCGTCGTCCCGGCCTGGTCCACCTGCGCGTTGTCCGTGATGGGCGAGCCGTCCCGCACCAGATAGGCGCCCTCGATCAGCACGTAGGGCGCGGTGAAGGCGATGCCCTCGCCGCGCAGTGGGTCCACCGCGAAGAAGCCGATGTCCGCCTGGCCCTGCCTGACAGCCTGGACCGATTCGGCCGCCTTGTCGAACACCAGCCACTCAGGCTCCACGCCCAGTTGGCGGGCGAATCCACGGGCGAGGTCCACGGACACCCCGTCCGGCTCGCCATCGGTCTTCCGATGGGCGAGCAGGGGGTTGCCCAGGTTGATGGAAGCGCGGAGCCGGCCGGTGGGCGCCAGGGCGGCGATGAGGTCCGGTGAAATGGATGACGGCATGGACAGGAACTCCTGGGCTGTGGGGTGACGGGCGATGCGGGGAATTCATCAGATGGTTTCGCCGCTGGTGGCAGTATCCCCTGCCACCGCCATTTTGAGCGTACGCAGCGTGACGGTGACGGTGCTTCAGCACATCAGGCAGCGTAAGGGCGTTCGATAATAAAAATATTGCCCGCGGGATCCTTCAAGGTCATGCTCTGGCCGAGAGCCCACTCGAAGAGGGATCGCTTTGTCAGCAATTCGCCCCCTGTCGAGAAATTTAAATTTGAAAGCCTGTGGAAAAGAGCCTCGATTTCTGTCACGCCCATGGTGAACAGGGGCCGGGAAGAAACAGGAGCTGGATCGCCCTCGGAAATAACCAATCCAAAATGCGGATTGCCTTTCGCGACGATCAAGCATGAGCCCATTCCATAATCGATTGAAACCTCAAAAAGCGACAGCTCCACAACATAGAATCGAACCAACAGCCCGGCATCTGGAAAAAACAGATTGGGAAAAATGGATGAAATCATCGAAAATCCAACCCTGCTCCGAACCTGCCATCCGGCTTGCAGCTTCACCTGCACAACCCGCCATCAGAGACTTCTGAAAAAATCCCAGGCGCTTATATCGACATCTGAATTTCCGGGATTGTTGTCGCCTCTGAATTCGAGGCGGTTCATTGCAGGATCAACGACAACAGCGGTAAAACCTACCGGATCGAGGAGCAGCAGTTCGATTTTCGCCCCGGCACGCACCCAGCGATCGCAAAGGCTGATGAAGTCACCCGGCATGAAGATGCTCGCGAGGGAGGGGGCGCCAAGCCTGTTGATTTCATCGATATTTTTGACGTCCTTGAACTGAAGCCTCAGTGAACCGTCCTCCCGGACCCAGAATTCACTGTACTCACCCGAAAATCCCAGGACACGGCGATAATAATCATTCATCATGGGCTCCCGGTCCGGGTGAATGGGCACATGAATATAAGTCTCAAAACCATCTTCAGAGAAATCCAGCATTTCAGCATCCTGTTTTTGACGGCGGTCTTCCACTGGGTTTCGCAGCTGCCCGGGCTGCTGCGATGTGAGTGGAGTTCCCCTTCATGGGTTTTACACCCAGCGCAGAGAGCGCGTCCTTCTCTGCCTTGTAGAAAGAACTTCTGTTTGGAGAGCCGTCTTCGCCAATGTCGATGAATTTATACCCTTCGGCATGTCTGTCGTTGATCCAGTCAACATTCGCCTGAATTGCCTTGCGCTCCCATTCCGCGCTGCCGAACTCCAGACGGCTTGCTCCGGACTTTTTCATCATCGGCTTCCAGTCATCTTGAATCGTTCTGAATTCATGCCCCTTGAGGTTTGGGTTGTCCGACATGATTTTTGCATATTTATTTACGGCATCCTGCCCTTCCCCAATAATCACATAATTTTCGTGACCCAGCGGATCGATCCACGATATGGGGTTGGCCGCATACCGCTGCAGGTTGAGTCCACCCGCCAACCCGATCGGATCCGGACTGATGAACCGCCCCACATCCGGGTCGTAGTACCGGAAGGTGTTGTAGTGCAGCCCCGTCTCGCGGTCCAGGTACTGGCCCTGCAGGCGCAGGTTCTGCTCCAGCGTGTCCTCGTTCCTGTGCCGCTGCTGCACCGCGGGAATGGCGCTGCCGTCGATGCGCACGGCCTCCCAGCGCTCCTCCAGCGCACTGCCCCAGGTGCGCCAGCTCGCGCGCCAGCGCACTTCGCCGGCTTCGTCCGTCACCTCTTCCGGCAGGCCCGAGGGGTCGTTGTGGAAGTAGCTCACCTGGGCGCTGGCGCGCAGGCGCGATTCAGCTGGGGTCCGGGCATGGGCATGTGCCGCCACTTGTGCTGGGGCAGAAGCAGCCTGCGCTGCCGCGCTGCTGCCGGGCGCAGCCATCGGGTTCAGCGTGTCGTAGCCAGTGCCTGGATTGGCTGAGGTTGCCCGGCCTGTGGCATCCGATCCTGCGCCGCCCACCAGCCCGCCATGCCCGCTGCCCTCCAGCCGCTGCCCGTCCGCATCGATGCGCGCCAGCGGCACGTAGCTGCCCGGCTCGTACACGTAGCTCACCACCTTGGAGCCGCGCCGCTCCTCGATCAGCCGCATGCCCTCCCAGATGAACTCCGTGCGCCCGAACGCGTCCTGCTTGGCGATGCGCCGGCCCAGCGCGTCGTAGCGGAACTCCACCCGCTGGCGCGTGGCCTGGGCCGTGCCCGGCTGGCGCGTGGTCTCCACGGCCACCAGCTGGTCTTCGTCGTCCCATTCGAAGCGCTGCACCGTGTGACGCCCGATGCGCTTCTCGCGCAGCCGCGCGAAGCCGTCGTAGGCGAAGCGCTTGTCCTCGTACACCCGCACCAGGTTGTCGCGCAGGTAGCCCGTGGAGCCCGTGCCGGGTCCACTGGGGCGCCCGTCGTTGGCCGCCATGCGCGATGCCAGGCTCGCATCCAGCAGGTTGCCTGCCGGGTCGTAGCGGAACACTTCTTCCGAGCGGCCCTGCACGCCCGCACCCGGCTGCGCCCCGGGGCCCGCGCGCAGCGCCTGCTCCACCCGCCCGGTGGCGTCGTAGCGCCAGCTCGTGCGCCCCTTGTGGCTGTGCACGCTCTCGCGCAGCTCGCCCACCGCGTCGTAGCGGTACTGCTTGAGCAGTCCCACGGCCGCCGAGGGGCCGCGCTGGGCCAGCGCCTCCACCTGCTGCTGCCATGCCGCGCGCCAGTCCTCGCCCGCCGCATCCTGCAGGCCCGCGCCCGAGCGCGTCCAGCTGCCCGTGCGCCGGCCCAGCGCGTCCAGCGCGTAGCGCGTGGCCAAGGTGCCCTGCGTGCGCAGCACCTCCCGATGCAGCGCGTCGCGCTCGATGTCGGCGATGAGCCGGTGCACTTCGCGCACCGGTTCGGGCAGCATGCCGTCCAGGCCGCCGCCACTCGGATCACCACCCAGACCGCCGGCCTGCAGCTTTTCACCCGGCAGCGCATCCTTTGGTGTTTCCTGCGGCGCTTCCTGCGCCAGTTCCTCGGCCAGCCCCAGGTTGACCTGGTGCAGGTGCCCCGAGCCGTAGTGCAGGTAGTTCAGGCTGCGCCGCAGTACCGCCTGGCGCATCTGTCCCGATCGGCCGCCGCCCACGGCCGGCAACTGCGTGCGCGTGCGGTTGCCCAGCGCGTCGTGTTCGTGCCGCAGCGTGTGCACCTGCCCGCTGGCTGCATCTTCTGCATGCTCGGCCACGATGCGGCCCAGCACGTCGTATTCGAAGCGCGTGGTGTGCTGCAGCTCCTGGGTGTCGTTGTCCGTTTCAGCTTCAGTGCTGGCTTTGGATGCGGCCTGCGCCCCGGCCCGGCGCCGCCAGCGTGATGCCTCCACCAGCCGCCCGCCCGCGTCGTAGCGGTAGCGCAGCACGCTGCTCCCCACCCGCTTTTGCACCAGCCGCCCCAGCGCGTCGCGCTGCAGTTCCGTGCGCCGCGGTGTTTGAGCGTTCCGGGCTGCCGGGCCTTCCCGCAGCGTGCCGTCCTGCGCCTGGGTCTGCAGTTCGTGGAACACATCGTCGCCCCGCGCCGGGTGGTGCACCACCGCCACCACGTGCCCGTCCGCGTCGTACTCCAGCCCCACCCGCGTGCCGTCCAGGCGCTCTTCTTCCACCAGCCGGTCCGCGTCGTCGTAGCGGAACCGATAGACGCCGCCGTTTTCCGTGGCGAGCGCCGAGAGCCGGTGCGCCCCGTCGTGCGCCGCCCCGATCTCCCGGCCCTGCGCATCGCGCCGCCACAGCAGCTGCCCGCGCACGTTGTGCCCGTAGCGCGTGGCCCGCGAGAGCGCGTCCGTGTGCTCCACCAGCCGCCCGCCCGCGTCGTATTCGAACCCCTGGCTGCTGCCGTCGGGCAGTCTCAGCGAGCGCAGCTGCCCGCGCGCGTCCACCACGCCCTGCGTCTGCAGGCCCAGCGCATCGGTCACCGATTGCAGCTGGCCCCAACCGTCCCAGCCGTAGCGCGTCGTGCGCCCCGAGCAGTCGGTGTACCGCACCAGCAGGCCCCGCTCGTTCCACTGCAGGGTCTTGGCACCGCCCAGCGCATCCTGGATCTGCACCACCTGGCCCTGCGCGTCGTAGGCGTAGCGCGTCACTCCGCCATCGGGCGCCGTCTCCTGCACCCGCAGGCCCTGGCGGTCGTATTCGTAGCGCCACGTGGCCCCGTCCGGGCCCGTGGTGCGCAGCGGCTCGAGCCACCGGCTGTCCCAGAGCGTGCGCGTGAGCCGCCCCAGCGGGTCCACCACGCCCGTCTGCATGCCGTTGTCGTCGTACTGGAAGGTGGTGGTCGCCCCCGAGGGACGCGTGCACGACAGCAGCTCGCGCCGCTCGTTCCACGCGAGCCGCCACGTGGCGCCCAGCGCGTTGGTGTAGGCCGTGAGGTTGTGCCAGCGGTCCCACTGCCAGCGCTCTTCGCGCCCGAGCTGGTCGGTTGACCTTGTCCAGCCGCCGGCCTCGCCAGCGGGGCTGCCATCGGAGTTGCCATCGAAGCCATAGGCGATGGCATAGCTCTCGCCATCCTCCGTCCAGTGCCGCACCACCCGGCGGTCGCGCAGGCGCCGGCCATCGGGCCCGCGGGCACCATCCTGGCGCTCGGGGCCGCTCGCCCCCGCTTCGCTCTCCCACGCGTAGTGGCACGCGAAGCCGGCCGCATCCTCCTGGCGCACCATCAGGCCTTCGGCGTAGGCGAAGCGCCGCACGGTCGCGCGCGTGCGGTCCTGCACTTCGGCCAGCTGGCCACCCGCGTCATGGCGGTAGGCCGCCAGCAGGCCCAGCTGCTCGCCCGGCGCCGCCTGCACGAGGTGGATCGCAGCGACCTGGCGAGTTCCTGCCTGGTAATCCAGCCGCAGCAGCCGCCCCAGGTGGTCCGCGATGCCCGCCAGGCGCCGCTCGCCGTCGTAGCGCAGCCCCACCCAGTGCCCGAACCGGTCGCGGATGCGCAGCAGTTTCAGCACATGCCTGCCCGCCTCCTGCGGCGCCGGGCCGAACTGCCAGGCCACGTGGTCGAGCTCGCCCACCTCGTAGTGCCCACCCGCCGTGCAGCCCAGGGTGAAGCCTTCGCCGACGTTGAAGAGCGCCGTGCCCGGCCCGACATCCGGCAGCTCGATGTGCCGCCCTTGCGGGTTGACGTAGGTGATGCGCGAAGGCGGCGCACCGGCAGCTGCCCGCTCCACGTGCAGCTCGATCTCGTAGGGCACGCTCCAGCCCGCGCCGTGCAGGGTGCCGCCCCGGTGGTCGTGGCTGCTGTAGAAGCGCCGCCAGGCAATGCCCAGCGGCCCGGGCAGCACGAAGTCCGTGTCCTCGCTGCCGTCCAGCACCTTGCCGCCCGTGGCCGGGTGCACCGGGTAGCCGATCAGCGCCCGGAAGCCCCGCCCCAGCGCGTCGCCCGCCATGCCCACCACCGCCCCCAGCGCCAGGCACCCCACCTTGCCCAGGAAGTTGCCCCGGCCCATCGCCAGGCCCACACCGATCTCCAGCGCCGTCTCCCACCACGCCCGGTCGTCGGCGATCTCCAGGTACGCCGTCTTGTTGCCCCCCACCAGCACGTCGTCCGAGCCGCTGGCGATCTGCGCGGCGCACATCATCTTGTCGCCCTTGCGGGCAGCAGGATAGGTTTCGATGAAGACCGAGTCCGAGCCCTCGGCGATGAAGTTCGGGTTGGGCTGCCCATGGTCGCGGCACACGGCCGCGTCCGCCACCGCCCGCATCGCAGCCCGGCCATTGATGCGCACCGTCGCCGCCCCACGGATGCCCAGCGTGCCCGTGATGTCCAGCTCCCCGATGTCCTCGGTCATCTCCTGGATCTTTTTTTCCTTGTAGTCGCTCCAGCCCGTCGCACCCCCGATGAACCCCGCCAGCAGCCCGCACGCCAGGATCGCACCGCACCCCATCGTCGCCACCGACACCCCCGCCGCCAGCGCCACCACCCCCGCCACCAGCAGCGTCTCCACCATCCCGGCCGCCAGCCTCAATCCCACCCGCGCCAGCCTCGCCCACACCGACACGTGTCCTATCTCGTCCGCCTGCCGTGCCGCCGCCATCCCTCCCATGCTGCTGTTCTCCTGTCGTGTGTTCTTCGCGGCCTACCTTGCCACCGGCGTCACTGGCGCAGCACGAAGCTGGCCAGCACGCCATCGACCTGCCGCAGGTGTTCTTCCGTGAAGGGCACCGGCAGCGAAAAGGTGAGATTGAGCACGGTGCGGCTGTCAGGCAGCAGGAACAGCGACTGCACGTGGTGCACCATGCGCCCCTGCTGCTTGTAGCTCACGGTGAATTTCGAGCCGCCGATCTTCTGTTCCGGCGCGCCGAGCGTGGCCGGCTGCACCTCGCCCCGGCTGAACTTGGCGACCTGCCGCGACAGGTCGCCGAGCTGCCGCTGCAGGAATTCCGGCGGGGTTTCGCCGGCCTCGAGCAGGTCCTTGGAAATGGCGACGGTCATCTCGCCCGTGCCGGGTGTGGGCGCGAGCAGGTGCACGGTGCGGTCGGTGACGTGGTCCGGGGCTTCGATGTGGCCTTCTTGGAAGTGGTAGCGCATGCGGTGGTCTGCTTTCTCTGGTCGGTGTGCTGCTTTCAGCAATTCAGGTTGATCTTCTTGCCGAACTGATCGAGGTCGTCCTCGAAATTGAAGACGCCCTTCACGCCGTTGAGCACGATGGTGCCGTCGGACTTGAGGGTGATGGACGCCTTGCCGCACACCAGCGTGATGCTCTCGCCGGCCACCTCGGTGATGTGCTTGCCCGCACTGACGAAGACCGTGTCGGTTTCCGCGCTGACCACGGTGTTTTCCTTGGCCAGCAGGTGGGCGTTGAGCGCCGTGGACGACACGGTGATGTTCTGCTCCGCAACGAGGTTCATGTGGCCGGTCTTGGCAACGGAGGCCACGTCGCCGGCCGAGACGATATTGGTCTGCCCGCCTTCGGTGACATGGGTGAGCATGCCGCTTTTGGCCAGCTGGGTGAGTTGCGCACCGCTCGATACGGTCACGTGCTGCTGCGCGCGCACCGAGGTGCTCTGGCCGGAGCTGACCACGATGGGCTTGGGGCTGATGAGGCTCTGGCCCTCCGGGCTCACGATCGAGACCACCGGCTTGGTGATGTCCCGCGACAGGTCCATCAGGCTGCGCGCGTCGGCCATGGCAGGGTCGGTGTCGGTGGGCATGGCGGTTTCCGCGCCACCGCCATCTCCCGAAAGCGCCGAGGCCATCTTGGCGAGCGAGGCGGCTCCGCCCGCACCGCCCCCCGTGATCGCGGCGATGGCCGATCCCAGGCTGGAGATCTGCGAGGATTTCGCCGCATTGAGCGTACCGATGGTGGACTGCGCCGAGGAAACCGCCTGTCCGGCTTCCTGCATGAGCGAAGCGGTGTTGGCCAGCGTCGCTCCCATGTGCTCGAAACCGTCCGGGTTGTTCACCGAGACGCGGGAGGTGAAGTCTTGGTTGTACGTGGTGATGAGCAGGCCCTTGTCCGCCCGGATCGAGCCCCACAGGTCCGTGCGCAGCTCGAAGCCATACCCCCGCTGCGACCCCGTGCCCTGGTGCATCAGGTACCCCATGTTCAGGTACGTGTTGCCGTACGTGTTCGACAGCTCCAGGTGCTCTATCCCCTTCTGGTCCTCGAAGCGCAGCATGCTCGCCCCGCCCCCTCCCTTGCTCCAGCGCGTGAGCGTGCCCGACTGCGTCTTGTGCTCCGGCAGCTTCCACGGCGGCATCTGGTCCGCGTTGTACACCCGCCCCGTGATGATCGGCTGGTCCGGGTCTCCGGACAAAAAGTCCACGATCACTTCCTGCCCGATGCGCGGCAGGTAGATGCTCCCGTAGTTCTGCCCCGCCCAGCCGTGCGACACCCGGATCCAGCAGCTGGACTGCTCGTCGAACTTGCCCTGCCGGTCCCAGTGGAACTGCACCTTCACCCGCCCGTACTGGTCCGGCCAGATCTCCTCGCCCGGCGGGCCCACCACCACCGCGGTCTGCGGCCCCGTGGTCTTCGGCTTGGGCGTCACCCGTGGAGGCGTGTACGGCAGGCTCGTGGGCTGCGCCTGCAGCGTGAACCGCTGGAACGAGCCCTCTTCCTGCACCGTCCCTTTCTGCCCCGGGTTCGCCGCGCTCACCCGCGGGTTCTCCTTGAAGTGGTACTGCAGGCCGGTGATCAGGTACTGCTGGTTCTGGTCCCCGCGCGGGTAGTTCTCCAGCGTGAAGAGGTAGCCCGTGGCCAGGGAGCGGTGGCGCGATTCGCCGCGCACCGTGCTGCGACCGCTCAGGTTTTCCTGCAGCCGCACCCGTGCATATGCTTCGCCGTCGCCGAACTCCGTGTAGCCCCCGGGCCACTCGTAGGTCTCGTAGGCGTCGTGGCTGTGCCCCGGCGGCATCTGCCGCATGTTCGCCAGGTCCGCCTTGGGTTTCTTGAAGTCGTAGTCGTCGTTGTAGAAGCGGCCCGAGTGGATCTCCTCGTGCAGCTCCCACGCGTGGATGTTCTCGCGGTCCGCCGTGGCCGACTTCTCCGGCGGATAGAAGGGAATCGTGGCCGCCCCGGGCAGCGGCTGGTGCGAGGCCACGATGTCGTCGGCCAGCGTCAGGGTGTGCTGGCCCTGCGCATGCTGGTGGTAGTAATAGATGCCCTCGTGCTCCATCAGCCGCGAGACGAACTGCAGGTCGCTCTCGTCATATTGCACGCAGTATTCCCACGTGCGGTAGCTGCGGCTGAGTTTCTTTTCCATCGGATATCCGTACGCGCCCAGCACCTCTTCGATGATCTGCGGCACGCTCTTGTTCTGGAATATCCGGAAATCGCTCTTGCGCGAGGCCAGCCAAATCCAGGGCTGCAGCCGCAGGCGGTAGGCATAGAAGCGGTGGTCCTGACCCTGCGTGCCGAAGCGCGTGACGATCCCGTCGAGGTAGCGCCGGCCGCCGCCTTCGGTCTCCACCACCACCGTGGCGCTCTTGCCCAGCAGCGCCTTCGGGTCGATGCTTTTGTCCTCGCTCAGCAGGTCGATGTCCAGGCTGAAAACCTGGCTCAGTTCCTCCCGGCCCTTGAGCTCCCGGAAATTCAGCGCATCGCCCAGCGGCGTTTGAATGGTGACTCGACGTGTCATGGTGCAACCAAACGTATTGAAAGTATTATTTGTTTTCCTGTTTCAGGAAATGGTGCGAGCGCCAAATCATAGCCGCGATCGCTCCGCCGGCAATCATGGAATATTGGGTGCTTATACCCATTCGATTACTGAATGCTCGACCGTCAATTTGATAAAAACGGCCTGATAGTCGCGCAAGGCGGATTAATTCGAGCAAACGTGAAGCAGGCTGTCCGGCCCCGGGCGCTGCCGGAGTGCGACCTCACCCCCTGAAATGCAGCGGGTCCCAACCCGCTGCCACGCCATTTCCGCGCCCTGGCTCAGCTGCCCTGCAGGAGGGCGAGCATGCCCGCCTCGTCCAGGACCGGCACACCCAACTCCTGCGCCTTGGTGAGCTTGCTGCCGGCCTCTTCTCCGGCCACGACGTAGTGCGTCTTCTTGCTGACCGACCCTGCGACCTTCGCGCCCGCGGCTTCGAGCCGCTCCTTGGCGTCCTCACGGCTCAGGGTCGGCAGCGTGCCGGTGAGAACAAAGGTCTTCCCGGCCAGCGGCAAGGTGGTGCGCTCGGCGGGCGGGCCTTCCTTCCAGGTGACGCCGCAGGCCCTCAGTTGCTCGACCACCTCGAGGTTGTGAGGCTGTGCGAAGAAGGTGTGGATGGCCTCCGCGACGATGGGGCCGACGTCGTTCACCTCGAGCAGTTGCTCCACGCTGGCGCCGATGATGGCGTCCAGGCCGCCGAAATGGCGCGCAAGGTCCTTGGCCGTGGCTTCGCCCACATGGCGGATGCCCAGGCCGAACAGGAAGCGCGGCAGCGTGGTGTGCTTGGACTTCTCCAGGGCTGCCAGCACGTTCTGCGCGGATTTCTCCGCCATGCGGTCCAGGCTGCTGAGCGCCGTCAGGCCCAGCCGGTACAGGTCAGGCAGGGTGCGGATGACCTGGCCTTCCACCAGCTGGTCCACCAGCTTTTCGCCCAGGCCTTCGATGTCCATGGCCCGGCGCTGGGCGAAGTGGAGCAGCGCCTCCTTGCGCTGGGCCGGGCAGAAAAGCCCCCCGGTGCAGCGGTGGTTGGCTTCGCCTTTCTCCCGGACCACCGCGCTGCCGCAGATGGGACACTGGCGGGGCATGCGGAAGTTCGGCACGTAGGGCGACCGCGGTGCGGCACGCGCAGCATCGGCCCCGGATGCCGTGCCATCGGCCCCGGATGCGGCGTCCACCAGCGCATCGGAGCCCTGCAGTGCACCCGCCACGGGCAGCAGGGCCGTTGGCACCGTGCCCACCACTTCGGGGATCACATCGCCCGCGCGGCGCACGATGACCTGGTCGCCCACGCGCACGCCCTTCTTGCGGATCTCGAACAGGTTGTGCAGCGTGGCGTTGGTGACGGTGACGCCGCCCACGAAGACGGGAGCCAGCCGCGCCACGGGGGTGAGCTTGCCGGTGCGGCCGACCTGCACGTCGATCCCCTCCACGCGGGTGACCATCTCCTGCGCCGGGTACTTGTGCGCCACGGCCCACCGCGGCTCGCGGGTCACGAACCCCAGCTGGCGCTGCAGCGCCAGGCTGTTGACCTTGTACACCACCCCATCGATGTCGTAGGGCAACTGGTCGCGGCTCGCACCCACCTCCTGGTGGAAAGCGACCAGCTCGGCCGCGCCCTGCGCGGTCCGCACCTGCGCAGCGACCGGGAAGCCCCAGGCCTTGAGCTGCTGCAGCATGTCGAAATGGGTCGCGAAGTCGGGACCGCCTTCTGTCGCCGGAGTGATGTCGCCCAGCCCATAGGCGAAGAAGCTCAGGGGCCGCTGCGCGGCAATGCCCGAGTCGAGCTGGCGCACCGCGCCGGCCGCCGCGTTGCGCGGGTTGACGAAGGTCTTGCCGCCGGCCTCGCGCTGGCGCTCGTTGAGCCGGTCGAAATCCGCCCGGCGCATGTAGACCTCGCCCCGCACCTCGAGCACAGGCGGTACGCCCTGGCGTCCGCCCGTGGGCAGCGTGAGGGGAATCTGGCGGATGGTACGGATGTTGTGGGTCACGTCCTCGCCCACTTCGCCGTCGCCACGCGTGGCGGCCTGTACCAGGCGGCCGTTCTCGTAGCGCAGGCTCATGGCCAGGCCGTCGAATTTGGGCTCGGCAACGTATTCGATCGGCGGTGCATCGGGCGCGAGCTTGAGCTCCCGGCGCACGCGGGCGTCGAACGTCTCGGCGCCGCTGGCCTCGGTGTCGGTCTCGGTGCGGATGCTGAGCATCGGCACCGTGTGGCGAACGGGCGTCAGGCCCTCCATCACCGCGCCGATCACGCGCTGCGTGGGCGAGTCGGGCGTGACGAGCTCGGGATGGGCCGTCTCCAGCGCCTGCAGCGTCTGGAAGACGCGGTCGTATTCGGCATCCGGCACGGTGGGCGCATCCAGTACGTAGTACTGGTGTGCCCATTGGTGCAACTGCGCCCGCAGCGCGGCGACGCGGCGGCCCAGGTCCTCAGGGTCGTCCTGGGCGGGAGCGGAAAACAGGTCGGGATGTTCGGCCATGGCGATCGTCTTTCGAAAAGGGGCACGGCGGGCCGCCGCCGGGCCGCCGTGCGATGTTCAGCTGAACAGCCGCCGCGCCAGTACCGACCCGGCCGACAGCTCGCGGCTGTCGAGCTTGTCGTAGAGCAGTTCGAGGTCCGCGGCGATCGGGTCCATGGTCATGGCAGGCAGCGGCGTACCGTTCTGGTCGCACAACACGCCATCCATGGCCTGGCCCAGGGACGCAGCCACCTCCCGCAGCCGGGCGAAAGGCTGCTCGCTGCGGTGGACCTGCGCCACGTCCAGGCTGAGCGTGATGTCGCGGATCGCCGACTGCTCCGGATCTTCCGACAGGGCAGCCTGGGTGTCGTAGGACAGCGTGAGCACCGGTGGCAGCCCCTGCCCGCCGGCCGGCAGGACCAGGCGGCCGGGCATGGCGCCGGACGTGAAGCCCTGGCGCAGCGCATTCTGCTGCACGTAGCCCGGGCTCCATGCCGCATGGCGGGCGCGCAGGCAGAACGCCAGCTGTGCGTCATGGTCGCTGGCGAACTGGTCCAGCTCCCGGGCACGGGCGACCTCGTGCAGCATGTCGGGAAAATCAGGCGTGGCGTTGATCGCATCCGCGAAGCCCTGGGCCTTGAGCACGAACTCGGAGAACTCGATCTCGTTGAGGGCTCCCACGCGGTTGGCGAGTTGCACCCCGGCCTGGAACTGGGTGTAGCGCTGGCCGGGCACGGGCGTTTCCCACTGCTGGGCCGCCTCGTTGAAGCCTTCGATGGCGAACGGCTTGCTGCCGGCCCGGCGGGTGGTCGGCAGCGCGGCCAGCGCGGCGTCGCCGGAGACGACCTGCTCGGGAACGATCGGTGCGATGGCATCGATCAGCGGGTCGAGCCCTCCCCTGCGTTCGGCGGGAGGCACGGGCATCTGGAGCGAATCCTGCCAATCCACGGAATGGCCGCCCTGGCGGTCCTCGCCTGCGGATGCCGGCTGGGGCGAGCCCGGGGACAGGCCGCCCACCGGTCCGGCAGGCAGGTCGAAACCCGGCTCCTGGCGCACCAGCGGATCGGCGCCGCCTGCCTCGGGGCCCTCCTGCGGACTGGCCCGCTTGGGCGCATTGCGGTGGGTGGTCCAGGCGTTGTAGGCGACGACGATGGCCAATACCACGCCACCCGCGATGATGAGGCCGAGTTGGAAATTGCTCATGGTGTGAGTGAAACGATGTAACGCGGTGGCCGGCTGCCCTGCTTCATGCGGATTTGCTGTAGGACATCAGGCCTCGGCCATCGACAGCGCGGACTCCATGTCCACGGCGACGATGCGCGAAACCCCCTGCTCCTGCATCGTCACGCCGATGAGTTGCTCGGCCATTTCCATGGCGATCTTGTTGTGGCTGATGAAAAGGAACTGCGTGCCGCGGCTCATGCTCGCGACGAGTTTGGCATAGCGTTCGGTGTTCGCGTCGTCCAGCGGCGCGTCCACCTCGTCCAGCAGGCAGAACGGCGCCGGGTTGAGCTGGAAGATGGCGAAGACCAGCGCGATGGCCGTCAGCGCCTTCTCTCCGCCGGAAAGCAGGTGGATGGTCTGGTTCTTCTTGCCCGGAGGCTGCGCCATCACCTGCACGCCGGAGTCGAGGATTTCGTCACCGGTCATGATGAGCCGCGCCTGCCCGCCGCCGAACAGTTCAGGGAACATGCGGCCGAAATGGCCGTTCACGGTCTCGAAGGTGCCGGACAGCAGCGTGCGCGTCTCGGCGTCGATCTTGCGGATCGCGTCCTCGAGCGTGTTCATCGCCAGGGTCAGGTCTTCGGTCTGCGCGTCGAGGAAGGTCTTGCGCTCGCGGGCCAGCTGCAACTCGTCCAGCGCGGCGAGGTTGACCGCGCCCAGGGCGGTGATCTCGCGATGGAGCCGGTCGATCTCGGATTGCAGGCCGGCGGCTCGCACGCCGCCCTCTTCGATGGAGCGCGCCACGGCGTCCAGGTCGGCCTGTGCATCCGCGAGCAGGCTGGTGTATTGCTCCAGGCCCAGCCGCGCCGCCTGCTCCTTGAGCTGGAAATCGGTGATGCGCTGGCGCAGCGGATCGAGCGCGCGCTCCAGCTGCAGCCGCCGCTCGTCACTCGCGCGCAGTCGGGCCGTGAGATCGTCGTATTCGCTGCGCTGCGCGGCCAGGGCCTTCTCGCGCTCCATCTTCAGCTCCAGCGCCTGCTGAAGGCCGCCTTGCGCCGCCGCGGAAGACAGGCGGCCCATTTCGTCCTGGGCGCGCTGGCGCTCGTCCTCCAGCGATGCGACCTGCGTGCGCGCGGTGTCGATGGTGCGCGCCAGTTCGGCCCGCCGCGCTTCCAGGCTGCGGCGGGAGAACGTCGCTTCCTGCGCCTGCCTCTCCAGGGCCCGCTGCTGCTCGCGGCACTCGTTCAGGCGCCGCTCGGCCTCGATCACGCGGTCGCCCAGCTGGGCATGGCGCTCCTGGCTGTCGGCGAGCTGCATGTCCAGTTCTTCGAAACGCGCCTCCGAAGCCACCGAACGCTCCTGAAGGTCCGCCAGCTGGGCCTCCACCTCGGCCAGGTCGGCGCCGATCTGCTCGCTCCGTGCCCGGGCCTGCTCCGCCAGCTGGTTCAGGCGCAGGCTCTCGACCTGCAATTCGTGGCGCCGGCCCTGGGCTTCGCTGGCCTCCCGCCGGGCCGTCACCAGCCGTTGCGAGGCATCTGCATAAGCCGCTTCGGCACGGACCAGCGCGGTGCGCGATTCCTCGTGGATGAGCGCCTGTGCCCGAAGTTCTTTCTCGAGGTGCTCGATTTCCTGGGCGCGCGCGAGCAGGCCCGATTGCTCCGAATCCTGCGCATAGAAACTCACGCCGTGCGCGCTGACCGCATGCCCGCCGGGAACGTAGATCGCCTCGCCCGGCCGCAGCTGGGTCCGGCGGTCCAGCGCCTCGTCCAGCGTGGCGGCTGTCTGGCATCCCTGCAGCCAGTCCTCCAGCACGGCACGCAGGCCGGCCTCCGGCACACGCAGCAGGTCGGCCAGCCGCGGCGCGGCCGATGCCGTACCGGACGCGCCCGCGGCGGACGGCGCGCTGTAGAAGGCCAGGCGGGCGGGAGGTGCATCCTGCCCGCCGGCGCCGAGGAAGCCGCGGACGGTATCCAGGCGCCCGACCTCCAGCGCCCCCAGGCGCTCGCGCAGCGCGGCTTCCAGCGCGTTCTCCCAGCCGGGCTCGATGTGCAGCCGGCTCCACAGGCCCTGCAGCCCGTCCAGCCCGTGCCGGGCCAGCCACGGCTTGAGCTTGCCGTCCGTGCGGACCTTCTCCTGCAGTGCCTTGAGCGCCTCCAGGCGTGCCGAGAGGTCTGCCTGCCGGGCGCCTTCGGCGTTCGCGGCCTGCTGCCGCTGGCGGCGCTCTTCGTCCAGCTGGGGAACGCTGTCCTGCAGTTCGGCCAGCCGTGCCTCCGCCATTTCGGCGGCCTCCTCGGCCTCCTGCAATTGCCCGTTCAGGTTGGCCAGGCGCGCTTCGTCGGGGGCCGCCAGGGCATTGCGATCGGCACGCAGGCGCTCGTGCCGCGATTCCGCCTGCCGCCGCTGCTCCTGCAGGCTGCGCTGCTCGGCCGCCAGCACCTGGATCTGCTGCTGCACCTGTACCACCGACGCACGCTGCGCTTCGGAGCGTTGCTGCGCCTGGCGCAGGGCTTCCTCCAGGTCGGGCATCTGCATCGCCTGTTCCTCGACCTGGGCGGCGAGCATCTCCGCGCGCTCCTCCGCATCCACCCCGGCGCCGGCGAGGTTTTCCATCTCGGCCTCGGCCTCTTCCTTGCGGGCCGACCATTGCACGATCTGCTCGGCCAACTGGGCCAGCCGCTGCTCCACGCGCTGGCGCCCTTCCACCACATAGCGGATCTCCGCCTCCAGCTTGCCGACCTCCGCGGTCGCCTCGTAGAGCCGGCCCTGCGCCTGGTTGACCTGGTCACCGGCGGCATAGTGGGCCTGGCGGATGGTTTCCAGATCCGCCTCCACATGGCGCATGTCGGCCATGCGGGATTCCAGGTCGTTCACCGCCTGCAGCCCTTCCGTGCGAACGCGGTTCTGTTCGGCTTCCGCATCGGCGCGCTTGAGGAACCAGAGCTGGTGCTGCCGCAGCGTCACGTCCGACTGCAGGGCGTTATAGCGGGCCGCCACCTCCGCCTGCTTTTCCAGGCGTTCCAGGTTCGCGTTCAGCTCGCGCAGGATGTCCTCCACGCGCGTGAGGTTCTCGCGGGTGTCGGCCAGGCGGTTCTCGGTCTCGCGGCGGCGCTCCTTGTATTTGGAGACGCCCGCCGCCTCCTCCAGGAAAAGCCTCAGCTCTTCCGGACGCGATTCGATGATGCGGCTGATCGTCCCCTGTCCGATGATGGCGTACGCGCGGGGCCCCAGGCCGGTGCCCAGGAACACGTCCTGCACGTCGCGGCGGCGCACGGGCTGGTTGTTGATGAAATAGCTGCTGTTGCCCTCGCGCGTGAGCACGCGCTTGACGGCAATCTCGGCGTACTGGTTCCATTGCCCGCCAGCCCGGTGGTCCGCGTTATCGAAGACCAGTTCCACGCTCGAGCGGCTGGCGGGCTTGCGGTGCGTGGTTCCATTGAAGATCACGTCCTGCATCGATTCGCCGCGCAGCTCGCTCGCCTTGGACTCTCCCAGTACCCAGCGCACCGCGTCCATGATGTTGGACTTGCCGCAGCCGTTGGGGCCCACCACGCCCACGAGCTGCCCCGGGAGCACGAAGTGCGTGGGTTCGGCGAACGACTTGAAGCCGGCGAGTTTGATGGAGTTGAGGCGCACGGATGGGGCGGCAGGCTTGGGTGCAGCGTGGCAAAGGGCGGCAAGGCAATGCCCGGAGCGGACGGACGGCAAAGCCTCCCGTGCCTGCGGGTCAGCGCCGGATGATACCGTGGCCCACCGGCCCGCCAGCCGTTTCCGGGCTTCGCGCTTGCCGCCGATGCTTCGCCCGCGAGGGCCGGTGGCTGGCCTGTCGCCCTGGCAGGAGGCCATCGGCCGCGGCATGTCCGCCAGCGAACTGCGATCGTTCTTCCGTCGAAATGCAACCGCCGCGACGGGCGCAGGCCGGCGGGCCGGGAGCCCTCTCAGGCCGCGCCGCGGGGCGCGAAGGCGATGATGGCCATGCCCGCCAGCGTCACCCCTGCGCCGGCAAGGTCCCAGCGGTCGGGCCGGATGCCGTCCACCGCCCAGAGCCAGCCCAGCGCAACGGCCACGTACACCCCTCCATAGGCAGCATAGACGCGTCCGGCTGCTGCAGGATGCAGGGTGAGCAGCCAGGCGAACAGGGCCAGGCACGCAGCCCCCGGCACCAGAAGCCAGGCACTGCGGCCCTGGCGCAGCCACAGCCACGGCAGGTAGCATCCCGCGATTTCCGCCAGCGCCGTCACGGTGTACAGCACGAGGGTCTTGAATTCCGCCGCGCCTGCCACGTCAGTCCATTGCCGGGGGAGCGCCAGCTGCATCCGGTGGCGGGAACGAAAGGACCAGGCGCTCGAAGTCGTCCGCGCTCACGGGGCGGCTCAACAGATACCCTTGCCAGGCGTGGCAATGGTTGCGCTCCAGGAAGACGCGCTGCGCCTCCGTCTCCACGCCTTCGGCGATGACCCGCAGCCCCAGGCTGGTGCCCAGGGCCACGATGGTCCGGGCAATGGATGCATCGTTCGGATCCGTGAGCACATCGCGCACGAAGCTCTGGTCGATCTTGAGCTCATCGAGCGGCAGGCGCTTGAGGTAGGCCAGCGATGAATATCCGGTACCGAAATCGTCCAGGGAAAACCCCACGCCGTAGGCACGCAACTGCTGCATCTTCTGGATGGTGTCTTCCAGGTCCTGCTGCAGAAGGCTTTCCGTCATCTCGAGCTTGAGGCGACGTCCTTCCGCGCCCGTGCCCGCCAGCGCCGCAAGCACCTGCCCGACGAAGCCGCCCTGGTGGAACTGCCGTGCGCTCACGTTCACCGACAGGCTGATCTGGGAGAGCACCGGATGGCGAGACCATTGGGCCAGCCGTTCGCACGCGGCGCGCAGCACCCATTCCCCCAGGGGGAGGATGAGCCCGGTTTCCTCCGCAAGCGGAATGAACTCGCCAGGCGAGACGAAACCGCGGCCCGGATGGCGCCACCGCAGCAGGGCTTCGGCCCCCACGATATGGCCGTGGTGCACCTGGGGCTGGTAGAACAGTTCGAATTCGCCACGGCCCAGGCCGTCCCGCAGGTCGGTTTCCAGGGCCGCGCGTGCAGCGACCGATGCCTGCATCTGCGGATCGTAGAACCGCAGCGCATTGCGGCCACTGGCCTTGGCCTGGTACATGGCCAGGTCCGTGCGCTGCAGCAGCTCGTCCACCGTCTCCCGCGCTCCCTGGAACACGGTCACGCCCATGCTCAGGGTGGTATGGTGGGCCTCGCCCTCCAGCATGAACGGATGCCGCATCGCCGCCAGGATCTTCTGCCCCATCTCCTCCGCCCGGGCAGCAGCGCCCTGCGGGCTCTGCCCCAGGTCTTCCAGCACCACGACGAACTCGTCGCCCCCATGCCGCGCCACGGTGTCCTCGTTCTGCACGCAGCCGCGCAGGCGCTGGGCCACCTGGCGCAGGAGCATGTCGCCGCGCTCGTGCCCCTGGGTCTCGTTGAGGGTCTTGAAGTTGTCCAGGTCCAGCATGAGCACCGCGCCGCACCGTCCGCGGCGCACACTGGCAGCCAGTGCCTGCTGCAGCCGGTCCACCAGCAGCCGCCGATTGGGCAACTGCGTCAGGGGGTCGTAGTAGGCCAGATAGTGGATCTCCTCCTCAGCGGCCTTGTGCTGGCTCAGGTCCATCATCGTGATGAGGCAGGCACCGTCCAGCAGCACCCCGGCCATGTCCACCGTGCGCACGGAGCCATCGCCGCAGGTGATGGCGTACTCGCGCGATGGCAGCGTGCCGTCGCCGGCCCGTGCAGCGGTGCATGCGGCTTCCCAGTCCGCCATGGCCTGCTCCCGGCGCAGCGGGTCCGGCTGCACCGCCTGCCACCACTCGCGCACCGTGGAAGGTGCTGCGTCGGCATGGCGGCAGATCTGCTCGAAGCGCTCGTTGCGGAAGCTCAGCGTTCCGTCCCGAGCGACGAGGCAGACCCCCACCGGCAGGCGGTAGAGTATCTGCCGCAGCCGCTCCTCGCTGTCGCGCTGCGCCGCTTCCATGTGCTTGCGGTCGCTGATGTCCTGAACCAGGGCGATGTGCTGGGCCGGCTGCCTGCGGTCGTCGCGCATCGGAGCCAGGCGCAGTTCGGCCCAGACCATCTGGCCATCCTTGCGGCGGTAGCGCTTCTCGTACCGGTATTCCTGCTGCCCGCCAGCCGCGAGGCGGTCGATCACGGCTTCCGTCTCGGCCTGGTCGTCCTGGTGGGTCACGTCGCGCACCGTGAGTGCCAGCAACTCCTGGGGCTCATAGCCCAGGATCTCGCAGAAACGCGCGTTCGCGCGCACGAAACGCCGGGTTGCGGTATCCACCTGCGCCACGCCCACCGCGGCCTGGTCGAACAGCGTCTGGAAAGGATCTTTCAGCGCAGCGCTGCGCCAGCGCCAGGAGACCGCCAGGAGCACCAGCAGCAAGGTTGCAAGCGCTCCCGCCGTGGCGGCCAGCCAGGGCACCGCCTGCTCGGCGGCAGAAAGGAAACTGCCCTCCGAAACGAACGTCAGCTTCCACCGGCGGTCGTAGATCTGCAGTTCGCGCTCGTAGCGATGTGTGCCGGACGCCGTGGCCGGCAGATCCAGCATCGTCCGGGCGCCGGAGGGCTGCGCACCTCGTACCGAGCCGACATCCTGCACACCCAGGGCCAGCCCTGCGAGGCGCCCTTCCTCGCGCAACGCGTTGACAAGGTCATGGAACCGTATCGCGGCGGCCACGGAACCCACATAGCGCGGGCCGCCCCCTGCGTCGGTGAACACCGGCAGGCGCAGGCTGAACGCGGCGCGGTGCTCGGAGACCTGCAGCATGTCATAAGGGGCGGAAGCGATGGCGCTGCCGCTGTCGCGGCTGTAGCGCACGGATTCCATGGTGGAGGGCACGGCCCCGATGTCCAGTCCCACGACCCCCATGTTGCCCGACCGTGGCCACACGTAGTCCGCGATGTAGTAGTCCGGGCGATCGCCTTTCGGACGTATGGCGAACTCCGGCATGCCGTCGGCGGCCAGGGAGGCATCGGCCCGCACCGATGCTTCGAACGCGGCCCTGTCGGCATGCAGCACGTAGCGCGTGAACGCCAGGTTGACGATGCCCGCGTACTGGGGCCAGAGCCGCAGTTCGCGCAAGGCGTTGTCGAACTCGGCTCGGGTCAGGTGGGGATTGACGATGAAGAGCCCGCGCACCCCCGTGAGCAGTCCGAGGTAGCGCCCGACATGGGCCTCGAGCGCGACGGTGGCCGCCGAAGCCTTGCGCTCGAAGCGCGCCTGCGCAATGGCTTCCACCGACATCCGCTGCCATTCCCAGAGCCCGGCCCCCACGCCCAGCGCCAGCAGCACCGCAGAAATGCCCAGCCACGGAAACCGTGCAGGCGGGCGCAAAGCGAGGGGCGAAGGCATGGGCGGCAGAAAGCGGAACACGCGCGGAGCACGTGGATGCGGCACAGCGGGATGGAATGAAACGTCTGAGGATAGCTTCAACGGAGCGCCGTTTTTGCGAGCTGGAGCCGTTTGGGCTTTTTTGTGACAATCATGTACCCGGCCCTCATAGCTTTCACCGGTTACGTACTGCTCTGCAGAGATGCCGGGCCGGGCGGCAACGGCCTACAGCCCGGCAGCGGTCATGCCCGTCAGCACCAGAAGGGCTGCCGCAAGCGCGGGAGGCATCACCCAGGCACCGAACTTCAGGAACTGCAGCGCACTCACCTCGATGCCTTCGCGCCGCAGTGCGGCCAGCCACAGGAGGGTCGCGAGCGAGCCGGTAATGGAAAGGTTGGGGCCGAGATCGATCCCGATGAGGGCCGCGGCGCGCAGCGGCTCTGCGGCATGGGCAGCCTCCAGTGCGGCACCAGCCAGCAGGCCGGCCGGCAGGTTGTTCACCAGATTGGCGCCGAAGCCCAGCAAGGCCCCGAGCGCCGGGCCCGCAGCCAGCGGCGCGGCCGTTGCGGCCTCGGACAGCATGCGGGCCAGATGCCCCACCACACCGGTGACTTCCAGCGCCTGCACGAAAACGAAGAGCCCGGCCACCAGCGGCAGTACGCCCCATGACACCGACTTCAACACCGGCCCCACCTGGTGGCCGCAGCCCGCGCGCAGCAACGCCAACGTCAGCAGAGCCGCCCCCAGCGTCGGAGCGCCCAGCGGAATCCGCCACCAGGCGCACCCCACGAGCACCACCGCCGACACCGCCAGACCTGCGGCCGCCAGACGCCCACCGGCACCCAGCGGGCGGGCGGGCAGCTCAGCAGCCACAGGCCGGTCGATCTCCCGCCGGACGCGCCATTTCAGGACCCAGTACGTGGCGCCGATCGCCGCGACGGACGGCAGGCCGAACAGCGCCAGCCAATGGGGCAGCGACGGCATCTGCCCACCGCCCCACAGGACGAGGTTGGCCGGATTGGAGATGGGCAGAAGAAAACTGGCCGCGTTGGCCACGAAAGCGCAGATCAGCAGATACGGCAACGGCGCCGCGCCCACGGCCCGCGCCACGGCGATCACGGCCGGCGTGAGCACGACCGCGGTGGCATCGTTGGACAGCGTCGCGGTCACGAGCGTCCCGACGCCGAAAACCCATGCGAAAAGGCGCTCGCCGGAGCCCCGCGCCCGGCGCGCCGCCTCGACGGCCAGCCAGTCGAACACCCCTTCGCGGCGGGCCATTTCCGACAACAGCATCATGCCGGCCAGGAACAGATACACGTCGTGCCCACGCAGCACGCCCTTCCATGCCTCCGCCCAGGGCAACAGGCCGGACACGGCGAGCACGAGGGCGCCGCCCACGGCCCACACGGCCTCGGGAACGCGTGCAGGCCGCAGGATGACGGCGGCGGTGGCGACGGCGATCACGCCCCACGTCCACCCGGGATGGGCCATTGTCAGCATGGAAAGCGGTTCCTTTCTGTGCGCGGCCGCCGGGGCAGCCCCCGGCGCGCGCTGTTGTATGGTTCTCTCTCAGGGGCGGTGCCGCCTGTCGGACGCGGATTCTAGGGAACGCGGCAGTGGCCATCGCCGGGAATGGCCCTCGCCGCCCAGAACGCGACCTTGGCCTACACGGCGCCGATTGACCCCTTCCGCATGTGTGGCGCGCAGCCCACCTACCATTGCGGCCTGATCAGGAGAGAGCCTGCCCGTGTTCCAGTATTTCGAAAACCGCGTCCCCCCCTACCCCTCCACCGAACCCACCTTGCCGCCCAAGGGCTTCATGGCTTTCGTGTGGGCCTGCACACAAGGCCTGCGCGGCCATGTGATGGCAATGGCGGGGCTGTCGGCAGCCATCGCCGTCTATGAGGCGTTCCTGTTCTCGGTCCTCGGGCACCTGGTGGACTGGTTGTCCGGCACGGCGCCCGACAGCCTGTGGACGGGGCACCGGGGCGCCCTCTGGCTGATCGTGGGCCTCATGGTGGCCAGCATCGGGCTGGTGGTCCTGCAGACGAGCGTGAAGCACCAGGTGCTCGCCATCAACTTCCCGCTGCGGTTGCGCTGGAACTTCCACCGCCTGATGCTCGGCCAGAGCATGTCCTTCTATGCGGACGAATTCGCCGGCCGCATCACCACCAAGATCATGCAGACGGCGCTCGCCGTGCGCGACATGATCTTCACGACCACCGATGTGGTGATCGGCATGGGCGTCTATCTGGTCACCATCCTTGCGCTGGCCGCCGGCTTCGACGCCCGGCTGCTCCTGCCCTTCGCGCTGTGGGTGCTGTGCTATGCCGCCGCCTGCTGGTACTTCGTCCCCCGGCTGGGCAAGGTGGGCAAGGCACAGGCCGATGCCCGTTCCGTGATGACGGGCCGCATCACCGACGCCTACACCAACATCGCCACCGTGAAGCTGTTCTCCCACACCCGGCGAGAGGCGGAATTCGCCCGCGCGGCCATGGACGCGTTCAAGCACACGGGCTATGCGCAGATGCGTCTCGTGAGCACGTTCGAGATCGTCAACCATGTGCTGGTGGTCGCCATGATCCTGGGAGCCTGCGGCACGGCGCTGTGGCTCTGGTCCATGGGCCAGGTGGGCGCGGGCGCGGTGGCGGCCGTCACGGCCATGGCGCTGCGGGTTTCGGGCCATGCGCACTGGGTCATGTGGGAAGTGACCACGCTGTTCGAGAGCGTCGGCACCATCCAGGATGGCATCAACACCCTCACCCGCCCCCGCACCGTGGTGGATGCGCCGGACGCCCACCCCCTGGCGGTGACGCGCGGCGAGGTGACGTTCGAGGGCGTGACCTTCGGCTACCAGCCGGGCCGCCCCGTGATCGACGACCTGCACCTGACCATCCGGCCCGGCGAGCGCATCGGCCTGATCGGACGCTCCGGCGCGGGCAAGTCCACGCTCGTGAACCTGCTGCTGCGCTTCCACGACGTGCAGGCCGGCCGCGTGCTCATCGACGGCCAGGACATCGCCCACGTGACCCAGGACAGCCTTCGCCAGTCCATCGGCATGGTCACGCAGGACACATCCCTGCTGCATCGCTCGATGCGCGACAACATCCTCTACGGCCGCCCCGACGCCACGGACGCGCAGATGCACGAGGCCGCCGAACGCGCGGAAGCCGCAGCCTTCATCGAACAGCTCACCGACCTGCAGGGCCGCGGCGGCTACGACGCGCAGGTGGGCGAGCGCGGAGTGAAGCTGTCGGGCGGCCAGCGTCAGCGCGTGGCCATCGCCCGGGTCATGCTGAAGGATGCGCCCATCCTGCTGCTGGACGAGGCCACGAGCGCGCTCGATTCGGAAGTGGAAGCCGCCATCCAGCAAAGCCTGGACACCCTGATGCAGGGCAAGACCGTCATCGCCATCGCCCACCGCCTCTCCACCATCGCGGCTCTGGACCGGCTCATCGTGCTCGACGCCGGCCGCATCGCGGAGCAGGGTACCCATGCCGAACTGCTGGCCCAGGGAGGCGTGTATGCCCGGCTGTGGGCGCACCAGAGCGGCGGCTTCCTGGGAGAGCCCGACGGCACCTGACCGCCGGCGGCAAAGGAAAAGCCGTCGCCGGGCAGCGGTCTCGCGGCGTTCCTCTCAGCGGGGGCGCAGCGGCCGCGCGGGATTGCCGCCCACGGTGGCCCCGGCCGCCACGTCGCGCGTGACGACGCTGCCCGCACCGATCACCGCGCCATCCCCCACCGTCACGCCCGGCAGCAGGATCGCCCCGCCGCCGATCCAGACGTCGCGGCCGATGTGCACCGGCCTGCCCGACTCGAGCCCGGTGGCTCGGGTGGCTGCGTCGCGGGGGTGGTCCGCCGCGTAGATCTGCACGCCGGGCCCGATCTGTGTTCCGTCGCCGATGCACACTTCGACCACGTCGAGGATCACGCAATTGAAGTTCAGGAACACGCCCGATCCCAGGTGGATGTTGAAACCGTAGTCGCAATGGAACGGCGGCCGCACCGCCGTGCCTTCGCCCACGGAACCCAGCCCCTCCACCAGCAGCATGTGCCGCCCGCGCGCATCCAGGCGGGCATGGGCCGCCATGTCGTTGTACCGGGCCATCCAGCGGCGCGCGGCGGCCATGTCGGCCTGCAGTTCAGGATCACCGGCATGGTAGAGCTCACCGGCCAGCATTTTCTGTTTCTCGGTCGCCATGGCGCATTGTGGTCCGGCGATTGGGGGGCGCCTGTCGGAAACCCACCCGAATCGCGGCGGCCATGCAAGGCGATCGGCAGGTGCCGGCACCTGCCGTGCAGGCCCCGGGTGCAGGGACCCATTGCACGCATCAGGTGATCAGATCGGCCTGGGACTTGCCCAGCGATTTGATGGCCTTGGCGACGCCTTCGCTGCTCTTGATCGTGAACTCGTTGAGCGCAGCCTGCATCTGCGCCCGCACGGAGGCTTCGGTGAGCGCGTTCTGGTTCGCCATCTGCTGCTCCTGCGCCGTGATGGCCCGGCGTGTGGAGCCATCGGGCCGGTGCGGATCGCCCTCACCGTCTTCCGGATCATCGTCGCCATGGCCGAAGGACGGGTGGGACGGAGTCGGCGGGAAGTGAGGCATCGAGAAATCCGGCCCCATTCCATGCGGCAGGCCGCCGTCCCCATCGAATGGAATGTCTTCGCCGGCATGTCCGTGGGCTTTTCCGCCGGACGCTGCCAGGGGTTCGGCGGGCTCGCCACCCTCCGCGTGCGGTGGCGGCACGGCATGCAGCGTTGTCACCGCTGCAGGGCGGCCGTGTGCAGGCAATGGATGCTCCGTGCTTTCCGGGGCGGCCTCCTGGCGGGATGCCGCTGTCGCAGGCGTTTCCTCCGGGTTGTGCAAAGCGCGCTGCCGCTGGAACAGCGCATTGCCCCGCAGGCTGGAAGGACTCGCCAGCAACCGGCCACGCGGCGGCAGGGCTGCCTGGCCCCCACTGGATGCAGGCCGCTCACGCCCGACCAGCCCTGCCGGGGCATCGGGGCCCTTCCGGGATTCGGTTCGCGGTGGCGGAGGCGCGGCATCCGCCTCCTTGGACAGCGGCTGGCGCAGGGCCGACAACGGTGATGAGAGAGCGCCGGTGCGTGCGTTCATGGCATAGAGACGATGGATGTATTGCACACCAGTGTGCGGGGCGCGAAATACCGGGGGCGCCATCGCCGCGAAGCGGGCCCCATGCATCCGAAAAAGGAAGCGCCTGCGCCGGCTGCGTCGATCCCCTCCTACGCCCGCGAGCGCTTCCGGCCTGCCGCACGCCCCCCGGCCCCCTTCAACAATGCCTCCACACCAACTCTCCACAACATACGGAAGGGCAACACCATGTCGATCTCCCTCATCCTGCTCATCATCCTGATCCTCATCCTGATCGGTGTGCTGCCGACCTGGGGCCACAGCCGCTCCTGGGGTTATGGGCCCAGCGGCGGCGTGGGCCTGGTCGTGGTGATTCTGCTCATCCTGCTGCTGATGGGACGCATCTGACCGCCCCAGGCGTCCGAGGGCCTCTGGGAGGCTCCAAGCGACAAGGCCCGGTGCATTGCACCGGGCCTTTTTCTTTGAGGGAGGATGCAGCGCCAGGCAGAGCCAGCAACCTGGAGCGAACCGAGGTCGGGCCCAAGGCCCGGCAAAGAAAAAAGGCCCAGCTTCTTTCAAAGCTGGGCCTCTCACATCAATGGTCGGCGTGGCGGGATTCGAACTCGCGACCCCTTGCACCCCATGCAAGTGCGCTACCAGGCTGCGCTACACGCCGACAAGACTTAGATTATATAGGCAAAAAATCAGTGGTCGGACAAAAGTGCACGAATTTCCAATAATTCTTTCCGCACCCCTTCCAGGGACAGGCCGTCGCGTTCCGACAGGGCCCCTGCGCTGCCCATCGCCACCGGCGCATCGGCCTCCTCGCCCTCTCCATGGCTGTCCACTTCCTGCAGGCGGTTGCGCGCGCCGCTGATCGTGAAGCCCTGGTCGTACAGCAGTTCGCGGATGCGCCGGATCATCAGCACCTCGTGGTGCTGGTAGTACCTGCGATTCCCCCTGCGCTTCATGGGGCGCAGCTGCGTGAACTCCTGCTCCCAGTACCGCAGCACATGGGGCTTGACTCCGCACAGCTCGGCGACTTCGCCGATGGTGAAGTACCTTTTCGCGGGAATGGAAGGAAGCGGCGTGCCCATGGGAGTGCGCAGAGGGTAGAAGCGGACGGCGGGAAGGGTACTGCAGGGGCGGGGAACGCGCCAGCGACTCGGGCAGGTGCCGGCCGAAAGGTGTACGCGCCCCGTCCCCGCCCTCGTCAGGCGGCGGACGACCCGCCGCTCTGGATCTGCTCCTTCAGCTTGGTGCTGGCATGGAAAGTGACCACCCGGCGCGCCTGGATCGGAATGGCTTCCCCCGTGCGCGGGTTGCGCCCCGGGCGCGGTGCCTTGGTGCGGATCTGGAAGTTCCCGAAACCGGAAATCTTCACGTCCTGGCCGTCCACCAGGCGCTGCGCGATCAGGTCGAAGAACGCGTCGATCATGTCCTTGGACTCCCGCTTGTTCAAGCCGATCTGGTCGAACAGCAGTTCCGCGAGCTGCGCCTTGGTCAGCGCAGGCGTCTCCAGGCTCTCCACGGCCAGTTCCATCATGTCCGAGCCCTTGGAAGTGTTGGTCAAAGTCATCACCGCAGTCGCGCCCCCAGTTGCTGCTCCAGCTGCCGCAACACCGCCTGGAGCGATTCGTCGATCTCCGCGTCGGTAAGGGCCGTCACGCCATCGCCCAAAGCCAGCCGCACCGCGAAGCTTTTTTCTCCGGGGGCAAAGCCGGCCACGGGCTCGCCATCCTTGCCGCGCCTGGGCCGGAACACGTCGAAGAGCACCGCCGAGCGCAGGCGCGTGGCGGGCAGCGCGCCACCGATCACGCGCATCACATCCGCATGGGTCGTCTGCTCGGACACGACGATGGCGATGTCGCGCTCCACCGCCTGCTGCTTGCCCACCGCGGCGAAACGGGGGACATCGCGCGCCAGCGCCGCATCCAGCTCGAGTTCGAACAGTACCGGAGCCTGGGCAAAGTCCCACTGCTGGCGCCACTTGGGATGGAGCTCGCCGACGAAGCCGATGCTGCGTCCTTCCAGCAGCACGCGCGCGCAGCGCCCCGGGTGCATCGCCGGATGCTCGGCGGGCTCGAACACGGCCTTGCGCGGTGCAAGCAGCGCTTCCACGTCGCCCTTGACGTCGAAGAAGTCCACTGCGTCGTCCTTGCGGCTCCACTGCAGCACATCCGCTGCCCCGTAGGCCGCGCCTGCGACACGCATCGGCTGGTGGAAACCTTCGACCGTGGTGTCGGAGCCGGCCACGCCCGCATCGCGCAGGAACACGCGGCCCAGCTCGAACACGCGCACCCGGGGCGCCTTGCGGTCGAGGTTGAACTTCAGCACCTGCAGCAGCGATCCGAGCAGCGACGAGCGCATGACGCTCATCTGGCTGGCGATGGGATTCAGCAGCCGGATGGGCTCCGCATTGCCCGCGAGATCACGCTCCCACTGCTCTTCCACGAAGCTGAAATTGATGGTCTCCTGGTAGCCGAGAGCCGCAAGCTCGCGACGCACCGCGAATGCGCTGCGGCGGTCTTCGCGCCGCAGCTTGGGCGTGATCGGCGCGAGGGGCGGCGTCTCGGGCAACTGGCCGTAGCCCACGATGCGCACCACTTCCTCGATCAGGTCTTCCTCGATTGCGAGGTCGAAACGATAGGACGGCGGCGTGACCGTGAGACGGCCGTCGCCTTCCTCCGGCTGCAACCCGAGCTTGCGCAACGCATCGGCGCACTGCGCCAGCGTGAGCGGCATGCCGATCACCTTCGCGGCGCGCTCGACGCGCAGCGTCACCGGCCGGGCCTGGGGCATGTTCGGCGCCTGGTCGTCGATCGGTCCGCAGACCGTCTCGGGCGTGCCGCAGATCTCCAGCACCAGTTGCGTGATGCGCTCGATATGCTCCACCGTCAACCGCGGGTCCACGCCGCGTTCGAAACGATGGCCCGCATCGGTGGAGAAGTTGAAGCGGCGCGACCGGCCTGCCACCGCCTTGGGCCACCAGAAGGCCGCCTCGATGTAGATGTGGCGCGTGCCATCGGACACCGCGGTGGCGTCCCCGCCCATGATGCCGGCCAGCGACTCGACCTGCCGTTCGTCGGCGATCACGCCGACCTGGCCATCGACATCGACCGTGGCGCCATTGAGCAGCTTCAGCGACTCGCCCTCGCGGCCCCAGCGCACGTCCAGCCCGCCATGGATCTTCTCCAGGTCGAAGATGTGCGAAGGCCGGCCCAGTTCGAACATCACATAGTTGGAGATGTCCACCAGCGGCGACACGCCTCGCTGGCCGCAGCGCGCGAGGCGATCCAGCATCCAGCGGGGCGTGGACGCTTTCGCGTTGATGTGCCGCACCACGCGGCCGGAGAAACGTCCGCACAGGTCCGGCGCACTGATCTTCACGGGCAGCACATCGGCGCTGCCCACCGGAGCCGCGGTGAACACGGGCTCGCGCAGCGGTGCGCCCGTCAATGCCGAAACTTCGCGCGCGATGCCGTACACGCTCAGGGCGTGGGCCAGGTTGGGCGTGAGCTTGAGCGTGAACAGCGTGTCGTCGAGCGCAAGATACTGGCGGATGTCCTGCCCCACCGGCGCATCCGACGGCAGCTCGAACAGGCCCTCATGGTCTTCCGAGAGTTTGAGCTCGCGCGCGGAGCAGAGCATGCCCTGGCTCTCCACGCCGCGGAGCTTGCCCACCTTGATGGCGAAGGGCTTGCCGTCCTCGCCCGGGGGCAATTCGGCGCCCACCGTGGCGCAGGGCACCTTGATGCCCACGCGGGCGTTGGCCGCACCGCAGACGATGTTCAGCAGCGCGGGCTGGCCGACATCGACCTGGCACACCCGCAGCCTGTCGGCATTGGGATGCTGCACCGCCTCCTTGATCTCACCCACCACCACGCCATGGAACGGGGGCGCGACGGGGGACAACTCCTCCACCTCCAGGCCTGCCATGGTGAGGGTTTCGGCCAGCTCTGCCGTGGACAGGGGCGGGTTGCAGAATTCGCGCAGCCAGGATTCAGGAAATTGCATAGTCGGTTCAAAAGGAACGACCGGCGCCGCGCAGGCCGGGCCCGCGCGGCGAAGTCGGAAAGGGGTTCGGCGATTACTGGAACTGCGAAAGGAAACGGATATCCCCGTCGAAGAACAGGCGCAGGTCGTTGACGCCGTAGCGCAGCATGGTCAGCCGGTCGGGGCCCATGCCGAACGCGAAACCGATGTACTTCTCGGGATCGAGACCCATGTTGCGCACCACGTTGGGGTGCACCTGCCCGGATCCCGCCACTTCCAGCCAGCGGCCTGCCAGCGGACCGTCCTGGAACTGGATGTCGATCTCGGCGCTCGGCTCGGTGAAGGGGAAGAAGCTCGGGCGGAACCGCAGCACCAGATCGTCGCTTTCGAAGAAGGTGCGGCAGAAGGCGGTGAACACGACCTTCAGGTCCTTGAAACTGACGTTCTCGCCGATCCAGAGCCCTTCGCACTGGTGGAACATCGGCGAGTGCGTGGCATCGCTGTCCACCCGGTAGGTACGGCCCGGCGCGATCACGCGGATCTCGGGCATGGGCTGGCCGGCGTCCAGCAGCGCGCGGTGCTTCTTCACGTGCTGGACGGCATGGCGGATCTGCATCGGACTCGTGTGCGTGCGCAGCAGCAACGGGGCGGATGCGGTGCCGCCTTCCACGTAGAAGGTGTCGTGCATCGAGCGCGCGGGATGGTCCTCGGGCGTGTTCAATGCCGTGAAGTTGAACCAGTCGGATTCGATTTCCGGGCCGTCCGCCACGTCGAATCCCATGGACCCGAAGATGCCCTCGATGCGCTCCAGGGTGAGCGAGACAGGATGCAGGCCGCCCTGCCCCCGCTGGCGGCCGGGCAGCGTGACGTCGAGCGCCTCGGCCTGCAGTTGCGCCTGCAGTTCGGCGTCGGCCAGGGCCTGGCGGCGCTCGTTCAGGGCCTGCTCGATGGCCTGCTTGGCCACGTTCACCGCGGCACCCCGGGACTTCTTCTCCTCGACCGGCAGCTGGGCCAGGCCCTTGAGGAGTTCGGTCACCCGCCCGGCCTTGCCCAGGAACTGGGCCTTGGCATTTTCCAGGTCGGTGGGCGTGGCCGCGTCCGCGAACATCCTGCGGGCGGCATCTACCAGGGAATCCAGCTCGTTCATACCAACTCTTTGTCGTCTTGGAGAAATAAACAAGGGCTAGCGCCTTTTCAAGCCCTAGCCCTTGCTGTTGTTGCGCAGGCAAGCTACCCGGAGAGGATAGCTGCCGATCGTGAGATCAAGCGGCGGCCAGCTTGGCCTTGACTTGTTCCACGATGCTCCCGAAGGCAGCCTTGTCGTGCACCGCGAGGTCGGCCAGCATCTTGCGGTCGATCTCGATGGCAGCCTTCTTCAGGCCGTTCGTGAACTGGCTGTAGGTCAGGCCCAGTTCGCGGGAAGCGGCATTGATACGGGCGATCCACAGTTGGCGGAACACGCGCTTCTTGGTACGGCGGTCACGGTAGGCGTATTGGCCTGCCTTCATCACCGCCTGCTTGGCGATGCGGAAGACGTTGCCGCGGCGGCCGCGGAAACCCTTGGAGAGGGCCAGAACTTTCTTGTGACGGGCGCGTGCCGTTACACCACGTTTGACGCGAGGCATGTGTGTACTCCTTGTTCGTCTGAATCAGAGGCCGGCAAAGGGCAGCATCTGTGCCATGTGACCCATGTTGGTCTCATGCACGGACACGGCACCGCGCAGGTGACGCTTGTTCTTGGTGGTCTTCTTGGTCAGGATGTGACGCTTGAAGGCTTGACCGCGCTTGACGGTGCCACCGGGACGAACGCGGAAACGCTTTTTCGCGCTGCTCTTGGTCTTCATTTTGGGCATTTCAATGCTCCTTTTTGTCGTGCTCGCGAGGCGTTTGCAGACCCATCTGCAAACTTGCAGGCCCCGAGCCACTTCTTTTGCAGCCGCCATGGACGGCCGCGGCAGGGTACGAGACCCATGCCATGCCCGGATGCACTCGCATGCATCCGGAGACACTCCTGGCCCGCCACTCAGGTGGCCGGGGCCCCTTCCGCCACCGCCTTCGCGGCGGGCTTGCGCTTGCCGGGCGCGATCATCATGATCATCTGGCGCCCTTCGAGCTTCGGAAACTGCTCGACCACGATGGTGTCACCGAGGTCGTCGCGAATGCGGTTGAGCAGCGCGAGGCCGATTTCCTGGTGGGTGATTTCACGCCCGCGGAAGCGGAGCGTGATCTTGCACTTGTCGCCTTCGGCGAGGAAACGGCGGATGTTGCGCAGCTTGATGTTGTAGTCGCCGTCGTCCGTACCGGGACGGAACTTCACTTCCTTGATTTCAATGACCGTCTGCTTGGCCTTGGCCTCGGCCGCGCGCTTCTGCTCTTGGTACTTGAACTTTCCATAGTCCACAAGGCGGCACACGGGAGGGTTGGCCGTAGCGGCAATCTCCACCAGGTCCACATCCAGCTCGCCCGCCATGCGAAGGGCTTCCATGAGGCTGACCACCCCGAGCGGCTCGTTGTCCGGCCCGGAGAGGCGAACCTCGGGAGCCATGATTTCACGGTTCAGGCGGTGCTTGCGCTCCTCGCGCTGGCGACGGTCACGAAATTCAGTAGCGATGGCTGTATTCCTTCAATCAACAAGCCACGAAAAATGTGGCGATACGCCGTGGCATGGCGGGATCTCTGCGGCGTACCCGGCAGCACATCAGACCTTGTCGGCGATGTCCTGCCCGATCAGGGAAATGAAGGCCTCCAGCGGCATCACACCCAGATCACGGTTACCCCGCGCCCGCACGGCAACGGCTCCAGCCGCCTTCTCCTTGTCACCGACGACGAGGATATAGGGCAGCTTTTGCAACGAATGCTCTCGTATTTTATACGTAATCTTCTCGTTGCGCAGATCCAGCTCCACCCTAAGGCCTTGATTCGGCAGCGCTTTTTGGAGCTTTGCGGCAATTTCGCGACAGTAATCGTCCTGCGCGCCTGTAATGTTGAGCACCGCCACCTGCACCGGGGCCAGCCAGACGGGCAGTGCGCCCGCGTGCTGCTCGATCAGGATGCCGATGAAACGCTCCAGGCTGCCGACGATGGCGCGGTGCAGCACGATGGGACGGTGGCGCTGGCCGTCCTCCCCCACATATTCCGCGCCCAGGCGCTCCGGCATGGACGGATCCACCTGGATGGTGCCGCACTGCCAGTGGCGGCCGATCGCGTCGCGCAGCGTGTACTCGAGCTTCGGGCCGTAGAACGCGCCGTCGCCCACCGCGATCTGGTAGTCGCAGCCCGAGGCCTTCAGGCTCTCGATGAGGGCATTCTCGGCCTTGTCCCAGCTTTCTTCCGAGCCGATGCGCTTTTCAGGGCGCGTCGCCACCTTGTAGATGATGTCGGTGAAGCCGAAATCCTTGTAGACCTTCTGCAGCAGGGCCGTGAAGTTGATGCACTCCTGCTGGATCTGGTCCTCGGTGCAGAAGATGTGTCCGTCGTCCTGCGTGAAGGCGCGCACGCGCATGATGCCGTGCAGGCCGCCCGTGGGTTCGTTGCGGTGGCACTGGCCGAACTCGCCGTAGCGCAGCGGCAGGTCGCGGTAGCTCTTCACGCCCTGGTTGAAGATCAGGATGTGGCCGGGGCAGTTCATCGGCTTGAGGGCGTAGTCGTGCTTCTCGCTCTCCGTCGTGAACATGTTCTCGCGGTACTTGTCCCAGTGGCCCGTCTTCTCCCAGAGGTGCTTGTCGAGGATCTGCGGGCCCTTGACCTCCTGGTAGCCGTTGTCGCGGTACACCTGGCGCATGTACTGCTCCACGCCCTGCCAGATCGTCCAGCCCTTCGGGTGCCAGAAGACCGTGCCGGGGGAGTGCTCGTCGATGTGGAACAGGTCGAGCTCGCGGCCGAGGCGACGGTGGTCGCGCTTTTCGGCTTCCTCGATGCGCTTGACGTACGCCTCCAGGTCCTTCTTGTCGGCCCAGGCGGTGCCG
The DNA here is from genome assembly GCF_040892545.1 of Paracidovorax avenae. NCBI lineage: Bacteria > Pseudomonadati > Pseudomonadota > Betaproteobacteria > Burkholderiales > Comamonadaceae > Paracidovorax > Paracidovorax avenae. The sequence continues at coordinate 2,765,259 of NZ_CP156079.1, read as the reverse complement.
TAGATGCGCTGCAGCTGCTCGTTCTTGGCATCGCCGCGCCAGTAGGCACCGGAGACGCGCGTGAGCTTGAACACTTTCAGGAAGCGGGTGTTCGGCACGTGCGGGCCGCGGCACATGTCCACGTATTCCTGGTGGTAGTACAGGCCCATGGCCTTCTCGTCGGGCATGTCCTCCACGAGGCGCAGCTTGTATTCCTCGCCACGCTCGCGGAAGACTTCGATCACCTCGTCGCGGGGCGTCATCTTCTTGACGACGTCATAATCCTGCGCGATGAGTTCCTTCATGCGCTGCTCGATCGCCGCGAGGTCTTCGGGCGTGAAGGGACGCTCATAGGCGATGTCGTAGTAGAAGCCCTCCTCGATCACCGGGCCGATCACCATCTTCGCCGTCGGGTAGAGCTGCTTGACGGCATGGCCCACCAGGTGGGCGCAGGAGTGGCGGATGATTTCCACGCCCTCCTGGTCCCGCGGAGTGATGATCTGCAGGCGCGCGTCGTGGTCGATCACATCGCTGGCGTCCACCAGGCGGCCATCGACCTTGCCGGCCACGGTCATCTTGGCGAGCCCCGGCCCGATGGACTGGGCCACGTCGGCCACGGAGACGGGGCCGGCGTATTCGCGTTGGGAGTTGTCGGGGAGCGTGATCCGGATCATGTGATGGAGCCTTGGTTCGACGGGAGGATGCGCGAGAAAAGCGAAGGCGAAAAAAAAACGCGGAACGATGTCCGCGCTTTTTCGGGGGTGCAGGCAACAATGAGTGACGTGCAGGCGCGAACATGCAGCCTAGCGGCTGCTGGAGGAGGTCTCCGTAGTTCGCGGTGTCATAACCGTCATGCCTTTCTCGCCCTTGCAAGTGGTTGATGCAGGCATTCTAACCCGTGCCCGCGGGCGGGCCGCAAGGGCCCGCCCGCGGCGGCTGATCAATGGAACTGCTCTTCCTCGGTGGAGCCGGTCAGCGCGGTCACGCTGGACTTGCCACCCTGGATCACGGTGGTCACCTCGTCGAAGTAGCCCGTGCCCACCTCCTGCTGATGGGACACGAAGGTGTAGCCGCGCTCGCGGGCCGCGAATTCGGGCTCCTGCACCTTTTCCACATAGGCGGACATGCCGCGCTTCACGTAATCCTGCGCCAGGTCGAACATGTTGAACCACATGCTGTGGATGCCGGCCAGCGTGATGAACTGGTACTTGTAGCCCATGGCGCCCAGCTCGCGCTGGAACTTGGCGATGGTCGCGTCGTCGAGGTTCTTCTTCCAGTTGAACGACGGCGAGCAGTTGTACGCGAGCAGCTTGCCCGGGTGCCTGGCGTGCACGGCCTCGGCAAATTTGCGGGCGAACTCCAGGTCCGGCGTGCCGGTCTCGCACCAGACGAGGTCCGCGTAGTCGGCATAGGCCACGGCCCGGCTGATGGCCTGGTCGATGCCCTTGCGGGTCTTGTAGAAGCCTTCGGCGGTGCGCTCGCCCGTCAGGAAGGGCTTGTCGTTCTCGTCGTAGTCGCTGGTGATGAGGTCCGCGGCCTCGGCGTCGGTGCGGGCGATGACCAGGGTGGGCACGCCGTACACGTCGGCGGCCATGCGCGCGGCGATGAGCTTCTGCACGGCTTCCTGCGTGGGCACCAGCACCTTGCCACCCATGTGGCCGCACTTCTTGACCGATGCGAGCTGGTCTTCGAAGTGCACGCCCGCGGCGCCGGCCCGGATCATGGCCTTCATGAGCTCATAGGCGTTGAGCACGCCGCCGAAGCCGGCCTCGGCATCGGCCACGATCGGGGCGTGGTAGTCGATGAAGCCTGCGTCGCCGGGGTTCACGCCCTTGGCCCACTGGATCTCGTCGGCGCGGGTGAAGCTGTTGTTGATGCGCTCCACGACCTTCGGCACGGAATCCACGGGGTACAGCGACTGGTCGGGGTACATCGCGGCGTACTCGTTGTTGTCGGCGGCCACCTGCCAGCCGGACAGGTAGATCGCCTTGATGCCGGCCTTGACCTGCTGCATGGCCTGGCCGCCGGTCAGAGCGCCGAGGCAGTTCACGTAGGGTTCGTTGTGGACGAGGTTCCAGAGCTTTTCAGCGCCGCGGCGCGCCAGCGTGTGTTCGACCTGGAAGGAACCACGGAGCCGCACGACATCGGCGGCGCTGTAGCCGCGCTTGATCCCCTTCCAGCGGGGGTTCTGCGCCCAGTCTTTTTCCAGGGCGGCGATTTGCTGTTCACGGCTCAGTTGCTCATTGAAGGTTTGGGGCATGGTCATCTCCAGGAAGTGGGTGGAAACACGAAGGCGGTGTGTGCCGTCCTTGGAGACAACTTTAGGTCTTGTAGAAGACCCGCGCAAGCTCTTATGTCTTATATAAGACATAAAATTTTATTCAATAAGATCAATGACTTACATGTCTAATTTCGAATTGCAAAATGCATTTTCTCGTATCGAGAAATTATGCGGCACCGCAACATTTCGCCTTTTCACAATACGGCATGGGCGTTTCATGGGTGAAATTTCAGCGCGCTGCCATCCAGTCACCATGTAGAAGCCTGGGCGCACCCCGCAGGAAAGCTGGCGCGATCTCATATATCAGGCACGAAAGCTCCGCCCCACCCTCCTTGAGGCGAACCACCACCTCGCGCTTGACGTATTCGCCGGACGGTTCGGGCCAGATCTCCTCGATCCGGTCCAGGCAGCGCTCGAGCGCGGGGGTGATTGCATAGACCTCTCCCAGCACGGGCACCCGCCCTTCCCCTTCGGACGCGGGGCCGGTCAGCGCGATGCCCGGGTAGGCACCGAGGTCGTAGAGCACGCCGGGCACCGCTGCCGTGCCGACGGGCACCGGTGGCGGATCGAGCCGGGTGATGTCGTTGCTCCCTCCGCGGCGCAGGGTGCCGTAGACGAATACGTGGCGAGCGGAATCGGAGCGCGGCGGCTGAGGCATGATGCATGGGTCCTAGAAATCAGCGTCGGCCCTGCAGTCTATCGATCCGGGCCACGATCGCCGCATGCCCAGCCGCCCAGTCGCCTATCTCTGCCTTGCCCTCAGCATGATCCTGGTGGGCAGCTATGTCGCACTTTCCAAACCCCTGTCCCAGGCGCTGCCGGTCTTCCTGCTGGCATGGATGCGGTTCGGGATCGGTGGCCTGGGCATGCTGTCGTGGCTGCGCAAGCCGGCGGACGAGCCCTCCATGTCTCCGCAGGTGCGCCGCCTGCTGTTCCTGGAATCGTTCCTGGGCAATTTCCTGTTCACGCTGTGCATGATCTCGGGCGTCGGGCTGACCAGCGCGGTCACTGCCGGCGTCACCATGGCGGGCATTCCGGCGGCGGTCGCGGTGATGAGCTGGTTCTTCCTGAAGGAGCGGGTGCCCCGCCGCACCTGGGCGGCCGTGGGCCTCGCGGTACTGGGCATCGCGCTGTTTTCCGTGGCGCAGCCGGGAGCCGGCGCACATGCCGATACCGGCACGCAGGGCGTTGCCCAGCCCCGCCACCTCGTCTGGCTCGGGCAATTGCTGTTGATCGGCGCAGTGATCTGCGAGGCGGCCTACTCGGTGATCGGCAAGAAGCTCACGGGCACGCTGGGCCCGCGCCGCATCACGGCGCTGATCAACCTGTGGGGATTCCTGCTGGCCACGCCGATGGGGCTGTATGCGGCACTGCAGTTCGATTTCTCGTCACTCAAGCCGGGTATGTGGCTGCTGCTGGTGTTCTATGCGCTGGCCGCGAGCGTGTGGACCGTCTGGTTGTGGATGACCGGACTGAAGGTCGTTCCCGCCGCGCAGGGCGGTGTCTTCACCGTGATGCTGCCTGTCAGCGCAGCGCTGGTCGGCGTGGTGGTGCTGGGCGAGCGGTTCACCCCTCTGCAACTGGTGGCCTTCGGGATCGCGGTGGCGAGCGTGGTGCTGGCCACGCTGCCAGGGCGCCGGAAACCGGCGGCGTCCGGCGGGCAGCCCCCGCAGGCCTGAGCGGACCACCTGCCGCGCGGCCTCAGCGGCCCGTGACCTTGCGGAAGGGCGGCCTGATGCTGTCGCGGCGGGCCGGCAGTACCGGGGCGTTTTCCCGAGGCGCGTTGAGCACGATGCAGGTGGAGGTTTCGGCCAGCAGGCAGAACGCGGTCACGACCGCGTCGAGGTGGCTGACGTCGATGACCACGATCTCCAGGATCCAGCTGTCGTCACCGGTCACGTTGTAGGCATTGACCACCTCGGGCGTCTGCTCGATGAGCCGCACGACGCGCGCATATTCCGCGCGCCCCACCCGGATGATGGCGCGGATGCCATAGCCCAGGGCGGCATGGTCCACCCGGGCGCCATAGCCCCGGATGATGCCGGCCGCCTCGAGCTTGCGCACCCGCTCGGTGACCGCAGGTTGGCTGAGATGCACCTGCCGCCCCAGTTCGGCCATGGTGATGCGGCCATCCTGCTGGAGGGCCGCAAGGATGCGGGCATCGTAGGCGTCGACTTCGTTCTTTTCGGTCATCCTGCCATTTGGCCATGAAAACACCGGCAAGGCAGCCATTTAACCTTTGGATTGCCCTGTTGTGCGCCCGGCAGCTTTCATAGGATATGGGCCATGCCGACCACCACCGCTCCGACTTTTTTCACCACGGCCCGCCTTCCGGCAGGCACGCTGCTGGCCCTGCTGTGCTGCTATCTGGTCTGGGGTTCCACCTACCTGGCGATCCGGATTGCGCTGGAGAGCTTCCCGCCGTTTTTCCAGATGGGCTCCCGGTTCCTGCTGGCGGGCGTGCTGCTGGCGCTGTTCATGGCCTGGCGAGGCCGCGGTGCGGGAGTCGCTGCCCTGCTCCCCACGGCGCGGCAATGGCGCAACGCGTTCATCGTGGGCAGCCTGATGCTCGGGGCCGGAATGGGACTCATCGCCACGGCCAGCGTGCACGTGGGCTCCGGGCTGATCGCGACATGCGTCGCCTCCGTGCCGCTGATGGTTACCGGCTGGGGCCTGTTCTGGGGACGCCGCCCGGGTGCCTGGGAGCTGGCCGGGGTGTGCCTCGGCGCGCTGGGCGTGGCGCTGCTGATGCGGGGCGAGAGTTTCTCCGCAGCCCCGGCCAGCGTGGTGTGTGCATTGGCGGCCACGGCATGCTGGTCGCTCGGCTCGGTGCTCTCCACTACGCGCCTGCCGCTGGCTCCCGGGCCGATGGGGTTTGCCAGCGAGATGCTGTGCGGCGGTGCCGTGCTCATGGCGATTTCCTTCGCCCTGGGAGAACGCCCCGCCTGGCCGCCCAGCGCCGCGGCGCTCGCCGCCTGGGCTTATCTGGTGGTGTTCGGCTCCCTGGTCGCCTTCAGCGCATACCTGTACCTGCTCGCCCATGCCAGCCCGGCGCTGGCGTCCAGCTATGCGTTCGTGAACCCCGCGGTGGCGCTCGCCCTGGGCTGCGCGCTGGCCGGCGAAGCGATTTCCTCCCGCGAGGGCTGGGCCTGCGCGGTGATTTTGCTCGCCGTGGGAATGATCCTGCTGGGCCAGCGCCGGGTACGGAGCCGTTAGAGGCAGGCGTCGGAGGACGTATCGCAGGCCTTGATTTTCCGCACCTCGAAACGTACGCCGCTTTCGACGGCCGGGTCGCAACAACTGGAGGCAAAAAAACGCGCTCTTCCCTTGGAAAGGCGTTTTTTTGCCATTAGCATTCGCCGAACCAGTGAACAGCAGGTTTTCGCTGGTCACCGCTATTTCACTCCCAACAAGGAAAAACCAACATGGCAACTGCAAAGAAAGCTCCGGCTGCCGACAAGGCCGCGGCGCCCGCCAAGAAGCGCACGCCCAACGCCGCCTTCATGAAGGCCCTGACGCCCAGCCCGGCGCTGGCCGCCGTGGTCGGCTCCGACCCGCTGCCCCGCACGGAGATCATCAGCAAGCTGTGGGCCTACATCAAGGCCAACAACCTGCAGGACGCCGCCAACAAGCGCATGATCAACGCCGACGCGAAGCTGAAGGAAGTGTTCGGCAAGCCGCAGGTCTCCATGTTCGAGATGGCCGGCCTGATCGGCAAGCACGTGAAGTGACGTGCCTCGGCCCCATGCGGGGCCGAAGGTGGCCGGTTTCCGGTCGCCCCTCAAGGAAGAAGCCGGCCCTGCCGGCTTTTTCTTTGCCCGTGAGGCGCCGATGGCAGGCCGGTCCTGCAATGCCATGGGCTGGCGCCGGTCTTTATCGCGAATGATTCGCGTCTGCCATATCATTCCCGCTCTTCCGGGACCATCTTCCACCGACCACCAAGAGAGAGAGAACCACCGCATGCGCAACCGCATCCTGAGCTTCATCGCATCCGCCAGCCTGCTGGCCATCGCCGGCACCGCGCTCGCCCAGGAACAGGTCGTGAACCTGTACTCGGCACGCCATTACGCGACGGACGAGGCGCTCTACAGCGGATTCACGCAGGCCACCGGCATCAAGGTCAACCGGGTGGATGCCGATGACGCGGGGATCATGGCGCGCCTGAAGGCCGAAGGCTCCGCCTCCCCGGCCGACGTGATCCTGCTGGTGGACGCGGCCCGCCTCTACCGCGGCGAGGCGGACGGCCTCTTCCTGCCGATCCAATCCAAGGCCCTGGAAGACGCGATTCCCGCGAACCTGCGCGCGCGTCCTGCCGCCGATGGCGGCATCGCCTGGTTCGGCCTGTCCACCCGCGCACGCGTCATCGTCTACAACAAGGCGAAGGTGAACAAGGACGACGTGGACACCTACGAAGAACTGGGCGACCCGAAGAACAAGGGCAAGATCTGCATCCGCTCGGGCTCGCACCCCTACAACCTGAGCCTGTTCGGCGCGGTGACGGAGCATCTGGGCGAGCAGAAGGCCGAAGCATGGCTCAAGGGGGTGGTCGCCAACCTCGCGCGTCCCCCGAAGGGCGGTGACACCGACCAGATCCGCGCCGTGGCGGCGGGCGAATGCGACATCGCCGTCACCAACAGCTATTACCTAGCCCGCATCATGCGGTCGGACAAGCCGGAGGACAAGGACGTGGCCAGCAAGGTGGCGGTGGTGTTCCCCGACCAGCAGTCGTGGGGCACGCACATGAACATCGCGGGCGGTGCCGTGGCGCGGTATTCGAAGAACCAGGCCAATGCGGTCAAGTTCCTCGAGTACCTGGCCAGTCCCGTGGCCCAGAACTACTTCGCGAACGGCAACAACGAGTGGCCGGCGGCCAAGGGCGTGGTGTCCGAGAATCCCGCGCTGCGTGCCATGACCGGCGGCCAGCCGTTCAAGAGCGAGACGATCCCGATCAGTGCCGTGGGCGAGCACATGCCCAAGGTGCAGCAGATGCTGGACCGGGTCGGCTTCAAGTAAGCCGCGTTCCGCGCCGCCCTCACCCCACGAAAGCCCGGCCTGCCGGGCTTTCGTGCGTGTGGCGTGGCTGTTTCCTGGTTCATAATTGACGTTTACGTCAACGTCAAACCATCAAGGAGACAGTTCCATGGAGATCCAGGGCAAGGTATTCATCGTCACGGGCGGCGCGTCGGGCCTGGGCGAAGGCACGGCACGCATGCTCGCCGCTGCAGGCGGCCGCGTGGTCGTCGCGGACATGCAGGCGGACAAGGGCGAAGCCGTGGCACGCGATATCGGCGGCACTTTCGTGCGCTGCGACGTGACGAGCGAGGCCGACGGCCAGGCGGTGGTGACGCAGGCCGTGGCGCAGGGCAAGCTGATGGGACTGGTCAACTGCGCGGGCATCGCCCCCGCCGAGAAGACGGTGGGCAAGAACGGTGCCCATGGACTGGCGCTGTTCGCCAAGACGGTGACGGTGAACCTGATCGGCAGCTTCAACATGATCCGCCTCGCGGCCGAGGCCATGGCCCGCAACGAGCCCGAGTCCACCGGCGAGCGCGGGGTGCTGATTTCCACGGCCAGCGTGGCGGCCTACGACGGCCAGATCGGCCAGGCGGCCTATTCCGCATCCAAGGGCGGCATCGTGGGCATGACGCTACCCATCGCGCGCGACCTGGCGCGCAACGGGATCCGCAACATGACGATCGCGCCCGGCATCTTCGGCACGCCGATGCTGTTCGGCATGCCGCAGGAGGTGCAGGACGCGCTGGCCGCAGGCGTGCCCTTCCCGAGCCGGCTCGGCACGCCGCAAGACTATGCCCGCCTGGCCCGCCACATCTTCGAGAACGACATGCTCAATGGCGAGGTGATCCGGCTGGACGGCGCCATCCGCCTCGCACCGCGCTGAAGGGGCCGGGCGGGAGGCAACCGCCAGGGCAGGACAGGGTGCGGGTGTCAGGTCGATGCGCGCAGTTGCTCGCGCAGGCGCAGGCCGATGTCAGGGCGCTCCAGGAACGGGTCCGGAGGATTGCGAACGCCGACGATGCTTTCCATGCGGCTTTGCACGTTGCCCAGCGCCTGGGGATGGCTGAAGAGGTAGAAGCGGTTGGCGGAGATGCCGTCGAACACCATCTGCGCCACCTCGGCGGCCGTGACCTTGCCGCTGCCCACGGCCTTGTCGGTCATGGCCTGGCCGATGAGCTGGCTGCGCGTGGGGGGCGCGGTCACCGCGTCCGGCCGGTTGCGCTCGCTGCGGCCGATGCCGGTGGGTACGAAATACGGGCAGAGCACGCTGGCGCTGATCTGGTCCGTGACCAGGGCCAGATCCTGGTACAGCGTTTCGGTAAGGCTCACCACGGCGTGCTTGCTCACGTTGTAGATGCCCATGTTCGGGGGCGTGAGCAGGCCGGCCATGCTGGCGGTGTTGACGATGTGGCCACGCCAGGCCGGATCCTGCCGTGCGGCATCGAGCATCATGGGTGTGAAGAGGCGCACGCCATGCACCACGCCCATGAGGTTCACGCCGAGCACCCAGTTCCAGTCGGCGACGGTGTTTTCCCACACCAGCCCCCCGGCTCCCACGCCGGCATTGTTGAAGACGAAATGCGGGGCGCCGAAACGCTCCCGGACGTCGGAGGCGAGCCGCTCCATCTGCCCGGCGTCGGAAACATCCACCCGCTTGGCCAGCACGTCGGCTCCGGCGGCCCGGATCTCGGCCTCGGCCCGGTCCAGCGCGTCCTGCTGCACGTCGACCAGCACGAGGCGCATGCCGCGTTGCGCGCCGATGCGGGCGCATTCGAGCCCGAACCCCGATCCGGCGCCGGTGAGCACGGCGGTCTTGCCCTGGAAGTCTTCGATCATGGTGTGGTTGTCTCCGTGGAAGTGAGCGTGTAGCCGATGCGCGGGAAGTGCACGTGGAGCGTGCCCGCGCGAGGGTCGGTGCGCGCCAGCGTGTAGCGCGTGCGGGTGGCGGCGACGAGGCGGCCTTCGGTCGGCTCGGTGCCGAAGCTCTCCGCGGCGATCGACACGTGCGCACCCAGCGGTATGCCGTGCTCGTCCTGGAAGACGTCGTCCACGAGCGGCAGCGGCTCCGCCCTGGCGGCCACCGTGATGGCATCCTGGGCGCTGAATTTCTCCATGCGGCCATGGCCGATGGCGGCGATGCGGTCCATCCATTCCAGCACGGCGGGGGTGGCCTTGAAGATGTCGGCCATCACCGGCACGCACTGCCGGGTGAACCACAGCGGGTGGTAGGCGGCGAAATCGGCCACGCAGGGTTCTGCGCCGAAGAGGTAGTCGTGCTCCTCGACCATGTGGGCGATGCGCCGCAGGTAGGAGCGGTAGGCGGCCGTGGCATCCTGCGGGCGCAGGCGGTTCATGCCGGCGCTCATGGCCTTGCGGTCGGCACCGAAGGCCTGGGCGGCCGTGGGCGGCAGGTTGGCGAACAGCTCGGCCGCGCCCCGCGGCTGGAGGTTGTAGGCCATGGCGGCCCAGAACAGGGTCGTATCCGACCATTGGGCGAACACGCGGGACACGCCCTTGAGGGCCAGGGGATACAGCACCGGCTCGGGCTGCAGGTGCTCCAGCACGTCGCAGATGAGGGCCGTGTCGCAATAGATGTCGGCGCCGACCTGCAGGAACGGCGTGCGGCGGTATCCGCCCGTGAGCGCGACCACGTCGGGCTTGGGCGCGATGCTGGGAACGATCACCGACTTCCAGGCCAGTTGCTTGAAGCCGAGGGCGAGCCGGATCTTTTCGGAGAACGGCGACGAGGGATAGTGGTGCAGGATGGGTTCGGGCAGGGACGGGGCCATGGCTTCTCCTGGTGGGTTTCCGGGCAGGCGCAGGTTACGCCGGAGCGGAGGTCGGCGTCCACAGCATCTCGACGTGGGGGATGCCGTCCTCCAGGTATTCGGGCGAGACCGTGGTGAACCCGGCCTCGCGGTAGAAGCGCTGCAGGTGGGCCTGCGCACTGATGCGCACCGCCCTGCCCGGCCATGCGGCCGCGCAGCGCGCGAGGCCTTCGCGCACGATCAGGCGGCCGGCGCCCGAGCCGCGGGCCTCGGGCGCCGTGACCACGCGGCCGATGGCCGGCTCCATGTACTTCACCCCGGGATCGACCACGCGCAGGTAGGCCAGCAGGTGCCCTCCGGCGTCACGCCCGAGCAGGTGCCACGCGCACTTGTCGGCACCGTCGGGGTCCTGGTAGGGGCCCTGCTCCAGGATGAACACGCGGCAGCGCAGGGCGAGCGCATCGTGCAGCGCATGCACGCCGAGATCGTCGAAGCGGGACCAGTGCCATAGCAGGGACGCGGCCATCAGACCAGCTTGACCAGCTGCTTGCCGAAGTTCTTGCCCTTGAGCAGGCCGAGAAAGGCTTCCGGCGCGGCGGCGATGCCCTCCGCGATCGTCTCGCGCGGGCGGAGCTTGCCCGAGCCGACGAGCCCGCCCAGTTCCTTGAGCGCCTCGGGCCAGATCTCCATGTGCTCGCTGACGATGAAGCCCTGCACCTTCATGCGGTTGATCAGGATGAGGGCCGGGTTCTGCAGCGGCAGGGGCTGGCCGTCGTAGCCGGCGATCATCCCGCAGATGGCCACGCGCGCGAAGGCGTTCGCGCGCAGCAGCACGGCATCGAGGATGTAGCCGCCGACATTTTCGAAGTAGCCGTCGATGCCCTGGGGGCAGGCCTGCTTCAGGGCCTGGGACATGCTCTTGAGGTCGCCGTGCTCGCGGTGGTCGATGCAGGCATCGAAACCCAGTTCCTCGGTCACATAGCGGCACTTTTCAGGGCCGCCGGCAATGCCCACCACGCGGCAGCCGCGTGCCTTGGCAAGGGCACCGAAGGCGCTGCCCACGGCACCCGAGGCGGCGCTTACCACCATGGTCTCGCCGGCCTTGGGTTCGATGATCTTCACGAGGCCGTACCAGGCGGTCACGCCGGGCATGCCCACCGCGCCGAGGTAGTGCGACAGCGGCACGTGGGTGGTGTCCACCTTGCGCAGCATGCCGGGAGCGTTGCCGTCCACCACGCTCCACTCCTGCCAGCCGCCCATGCCGACGACCTTGTCGCCCACGGCGAACTTGGGGTGGCGGCTTTCCGCCACTTCGCCGACGGTGCCGCCGATCATGACTTCGCCCAGGGGCTGGGACGCGGCGTAGCTCTTGCTGTCGTTCATGCGGCCGCGCATGTACGGGTCCAGGCTCAGGTAATGGTGGCGCACGAGCACCTGGCCGTCCTGCAGCGCGGGCGTGTCGGTGGCGACGAGCTTGAAGTTGCCGGTGCTGGCTTCGCCCTGCGGACGGTTGTCCAGGAGGATCTGCTGGTTGCGTGGCATGGGGTATCTCCTTGTGTTCGGGAAAACGGATAGGCGTGGATGGCGGCGCGGGTGACGGGTCAGTCGGTGGGAACCGATGCCGCGGGCTGTGCGGGCCGCTTCATGTACTTGAAGGTACCGGTGCCGTGGCTGCAGAGGCGGCCTTCGGCGTCGTAGATGCTGGCTTCCGTGAACGCGAGCGCGGTCGTGCGGTGCAGGAGCCGGCCCCGCGCCACCAGCGGCCCGCGGGCCGCCTGCATGAAGCTGGTCTTCATCTCGATGGTGACCACGCCGATGTCGGGCGGTATGTCGCTGCGGGCCGCCGTGGCCATGGCGACATCCATCAGGGTCATGGTGGCGCCGCCGTGGGTGACGCCGAAGGAATTCAGGTGGTCCGGCTGCGCGGTGTAGTGCAGTTCGGATTCTCCGCCCTGCATATGGTGCAGGGTGAAGCCGAGGTGGCTGACAAAGGGAATTTCGGCGCCGAAGCTCAACACGGGGAACACTCCATCAGGATCTGGGGAAGCTGCCAGCATAGCGAACGCAGTCGCCGCAGCGATGCAGGCGTTGCACTGTGCCGTGCGCTGTACAGCCTCAGCCTCCGGTCACCACGCTGACGCCGCCATCGACGGCCATCCACTGGCCGGTGATGTGCTTGCCGGCATCCGAGGCGTAGAGCAGGCACAGGCCCTTGAGGTCTTCCTCGTCGCCCAGGCGGCGCAGCGGCGCGTGCTCTGCCATCTTCTGCTCGCCCAGGGTCTCGATGAGCACCGAGGCCATCTTGGTCTTGAAGAAGCCCGGGCAGATGGCGTTGACATTGATACCGTGGACGCCCCACTCCGCCGCCAGCGCACGCGTGAAGTTGATCACTGCACCCTTGGAGGTGTTGTAGGCGATGGTCTTCATCTGGACGGGGTTGCCGCCCAGCCCTGCGATGGAGGCCACATTGATGATGCGGCCGCTGCGGCGCGGGATCATGCTTTGCTTGGCGATGGCCTGCGACAGCAGGAAGTAGCCGCGCACGTTGAGGTTCATGACCTTGTCCCACGCCGCGGTGGGATGGTCCTCGGCGGGAGCGCCCCAGCTGGCACCGGCATTGTTCACGAGGATGTCGATATCGCCCATGCGCTGCAGCGTTTCCTGCGCGAGGCGCTGGATGTCGGCCTCCTGCCCGCAGTCGGCGGCGATCCAGCGCGCATCGATGCCCGCGGCCTGCAGCGTGGCAGCGGACTCCTCCAGGTCGGCCGCCTTGCGGGACGTCAGCATGATCTTCGCGCCCGCCTCGCCCAGCGCCTGGGCCAGCTGCAGCCCGAGGCCGCGCGAGCCGCCAGTGACGAGGGCGGTCTTGCCGGAAAGGTCGAAAAGTTGCTGGACCGTGCGGGTCATGGGTATGCGTCTCCTGGAGTAATGGGATGCGGATTGATGTGCCGGGCCATTATGGGAGGGCCGAATGGATGGCATTGTCGCGAGAGTGATTGTCGGGCCCGTGCCCAATGGCAGCGCGAAGATTGGTGGGACGGTAGGGAATCCACTCAGGAACCACCGCACCGTGCACTGCAATCAGGAAGATCGCTTCGCCTGGCATTCAATCCATTCGTCGCGGTTCAGCCGTTCATGCCCGGACATATCGAGAATAGGATTAACCAGACTGTCAGGCTGACATATGCCCATAGAAACAAATTACAGAAATATTTACGCTCAGAGCATTCGAAACGAAGAACGCGAGCTGCAAAGATTCACCGCTGAAGTGAACGTCCATCTGCATGCCATTCAGTCCCGCCCTTCAGGCGGCCAGTTGCTCAGAGAACTGGCAGAGATCGGCGACAGGCGGAACCACAAGCTCACCATTCACGAAATGGAGCCCTCCAGAGCAGGGCCGCGCGCGCAAGGCGTGCTGTCCCGCCATCAGTTGGAAAGGCACTCCAACGCAACCAGTTTCAGCAAGATCAATGAAATTGCCGAGGAGCGGTATGCCATCAAGACCCGCAGCGGCCCCAATGAAGGCTCGAGCGCGCTGGTATCCTGGACAGCACATCAGACCAGTATGGGACTGGACCCGGATGGAGACCCCACGGGCCCGTGCGCCAGCCATACGGACAAGGTGAGCCTTCTGGCCCATGAACTCGTGCATGCCAAACACATGATGGCCGGTACCTGGATAGGAAATTCCGGTGATCCCACCGACCCTGAATCACCTGCTGGCAAAGAAGAGTTGCGAGCGGTCGGACTCGGAGAATATAAATATTCGGCAACCGGTGAACCTTCTGAAAACTCGGTCAGGGCGGAACACGGCTTGCCGAAAAGAAAAAGCTACCATCATTCAGGTTACCGAAGCGACTGACGGAGCAGACAACGCCCTTCCCATGAACCATGGGGAGGCGCGAACTCCATCATCGCGCGCAGCCGGCTGCAGCGATCAGAATCCATTTTCAGGCATCTCCACACAGGTCATGTCGCGGGTGCGGACGACGTTCAGCCAGGCCCCGATCCTGGGCAGCTCATAGCGGAAGAAATAGCGCATGGCACCCAGCCGGCCCGTGTCGTCGGCTGCCAGGGGCGACGCAGACGCCGCAGCCCGGGCGAGCACGGCGACCGCGATGTCCAGCCATATCCAGGCCAGCACCATGTGCCCGGCCGCCTGCATGTAGGGCACGGCGTTGGCCAGGGCCTCGGCAGGTTCGCCCGTGGCCCAGGCCGCCTTGGTGGCCGCGCCGACTTCGGACAGCGCGCGGGCCAGCTCATTGGCATGCGCGGCAAGTTCGGGCTGCTCCATGGCGCGCTGGATGGTGGCGTTCACGCGCCCGGCAAGCAGTTGCAGGCCGCGCCCCCCTTCCATGACCACCTTGCGGCCCAGCAGGTCCATCGCCTGGATGCCGTGCGTGCCTTCGTGGATCATGTTGAGGCGGTTGTCGCGCCAGTACTGCTCCACCGGGAAGTCGCGCGTGTAGCCGTAGCCGCCGTGGATCTGGATGGCCAGGGAGTTGGCTTCCAGGCACCATTCGCTGGGCCAGCTCTTGGCGATGGGCGTGAGCACCTCCAGCAGCAGCCGCGCCTCGTCGGCGGCATCCGGGCTGCCCGTGTGCTGCTCGTCCACGAGGCGCGCGCAGTAGAGGTTGAGGGCCAGCGCGCCTTCGCCGTAGCTCTTCTGCGCCAGCAGCATGCGCCGGATGTCGGCGTGCTCGATGAGGCGCACGGGCGGCGCGGAGGCGTCCTTGCCGGCCTTGCCGTCGCCCGCTGCCGAGCGCGGCACGATCGGCCGGCCCTGGGTGCGGTCCTTGGCGTACTGCAGGCTCGCGCGGTAGCCGGCCAGGCCGAGCATGGTGGCGGCCATGCCGATGCCGATGCGTGCCTCGTTCATCATGTGGAACATGCACTTCAGGCCGTCGCCCGGCCCGCCCACCCGGTAGCCGATGGCGCCCGCGCCGCGGCCGTCCAGCCCGCCCGGCCCCTGCCCTGCCCGCACGGGGTACGTGCCCTCCCCGAAATTGAGCAGCGTGTTGGTGGTGCCCCGCCAGCCGAGCTTGTGGTTGAGGCCCGCCAAAGCCACATCGTTGCGCTCGCCGGTGAGCTGCCCGGAGCGGTCCACCAGATGCTTGGGCACGATGAAGAGCGAAATACCCTTCACGCCGGGCACCGGGCGGCCGTCCGGCCCGGGGATCTTGGCCAGCACGAGGTGGACGATGTTCTCGGTCATCTCGTGGTCGCCGGAGGAAATCCACATCTTGTTGCCGGCCAGGCGGTAGCGCGGGCCGAGCGGATCGGACTCGAAATCGTCTCCATCAGGCACGGCGCGCGTGGCGATGTCGGAGAGCGAGGAGCCTGCCTGGGGCTCGGAGAGGCACATGGTGCCGGACCAGCGCCCGTTGAATTCGTTGAGGGCGAAGACTTCGCGCTGGGCCTCGGTGCCGTGCACCATGAGCAGGTTGGCGTTGCCGACAGTGAGCAGGTTGGAGCCGATGCTGATCGACGCCTCCGCGAAGAAGCTGTTGGCCGCAGCCTCCAGGGTGTAGGGCAACTGCATGCCGCCGATGGCGTAATCCTGGGCCGCGCTCAGCATGCCCGACTCGGCATAGGCCCTGCGTGCTTCGTGCGTGGCGCGGGGCAGCACGACGCGCCCGTCTTCCATGCGCGGCTCCTCGGTGTCCACAAGGCGGTTGAACGGGGCGTATTTCTCCCGGGCAATGCGCTCGCAGGTGTCGAGCACGGCGTCGAAGGTTTCGCGCGAATGGTCGGCGAATCGCTCCCGCTGCGTGAGCGCGGCGGCATCGAGCCAGTCGTGGAGCAGGAAGTCGAGGGTGGAACGCAATGGCATGGACGCATTTCCGCAGGGAACGAAGTTGGGACGCCGTACCGGATCCGCCGGCACGGCGCGGGAGGCGGAGGATCAGCCGCCGGGCCGGGAGGGCAGCGCCGCGATGGTGCCCTGCGCCGCGGCACAGAGGTTTTCCTCCCCGTCCGCGACCGCATAGACCTCGCACCGGCACACGGCCTGGGTCCGCCCGCAGTGCAGTGTTTCCGCCCGTGCGACCAGCCATTCGCCGCGGGCCGGCCGCAGGTAGTTGATCTTGAGCTCGGAGGTGACCACCGGAACCTGCAGCGCCGCGCCACCCGCATAGGTGAGCGCGTTGTCGGCCAGGTAGCTCACCACGCCGCCATGCACGAAGCCGTGCTGCTGGAGCAGTCGCGGCGTGACGGGCAGGCGCAACTCGCAGCGCGACGGAGAGAAGGCGGCCAGTTCGGCGCCCAGCAGCTGACTGAAGGGCTGCCGGGCCAGCACCTCGCGGCCATGGGCGAGCCATTCGGCATCGCTGCGGGGCCGGGCCGCCACCTCCTGCGGGCTGCTGGACATGGCGCGCTCAGAACACTTCGAACACGCCGGCTGCGCCCATGCCGCCGCCGATGCACATCGTGACGCAGACGCGCTTGGCGCCGCGGCGGCGGCCTTCGATGAGCGCGTGGCCCGTGAGGCGCTGGCCGCTCACGCCGTAGGGGTGGCCGAGGGCGATGGCGCCGCCGTTCACGTTCAGGCGATCGGCCGGGATGCCGAGCTTGTCGCGGCAGTACAGCACCTGCACGGCGAAGGCTTCGTTCAGCTCCCACAGGTCGATGTCCTGCACCGTCAGGCCCAGCTTCTTGAGCACCTTGGGCACGGCGAAGACGGGACCGATGCCCATCTCGTCCGGCTCGCAGCCCGCGACGGCAAAACCGAGGAAGCGGCCCAGGGGCTTGAGGCCCTTGCGGCTCGCATAGTCTTCGCTCGTGATGACGCAGGCACCCGCGCCATCGGAGAACTGGCTCGCGTTGCCGGCCGAGATCACGCCGCCGGGCAGCGCGGGCTTGATGCCGGCGATGCCTTCCTTCGTGGTGCCTTCGCGCGTGCCTTCGTCCTTGCTCACCGTCACTTGCTTGGTAATGAGGCCCAGGGTCTTGTCGGCCACGCCGGCCGTGACGGTGATGGGCGCGATCTCGTCGTCGAACTTGCCGGCGGCCTGCGCGGCGCAGGCCTTCTGCTGGCTGGCGGCGCCGTATTCGTCCATGGCGTCGCGGCCGATGTGATAGCGCTTGGCGACCTGCTCGGCGGTCTCCAGCATGCTCCAGTAGATCTCGGGCTTGGCCTTGGCCAGCTCGAGGTCGCGCAGCATGTGCGTGTTCATTTCCTGCTGCACGCAGGAGATGCTCTCGACGCCGCCGGCGACGAACACGTCGGCCTCGCCCGCGATGATGCGCTGCGCGGCCAGCGCGATGGTCTGCAGGCCGGAGGAGCAGAAGCGGTTGACGGTCATGCCCGAGGTGGTGACGGGCAGGCCGGCGCGCAGCGCGATCTGGCGCGCGATGTTGGCACCGGTCGCGCCTTCGGGGTTGGCGCAGCCCATGATGACGTCGTCGACTTCCGAGCCGTCGATGCCGGCGCGCTGCACGGCGTGCTGGACCGCATGGCCGCCGAGCGTGGCGCCGTGGGTCATGTTGAAGGAGCCCTTCCAGCTCTTGGCGAGCGGCGTGCGGGCGGTGGAAACGATCACTGCGGAGGTCATGTGCGGATTCCCTGGTTCTTTGCAAACATGCGGACGGCGCGGGTCAGGCGAAGGCCTTGCCCTCGGCGGCGAGGCGGGAGAGCAGCGGCGCGGGCTCCCACGCGGCGGCATCGTCCAGCGGGTTCTGCGCGAAGCGCTGCATCGACTGCGCGACGTTGAAGAGGCCCACTTCGCTCGCGTAGTGCATCGGGCCGCCGCGGTGGATGGGGAAGCCGTAGCCAGTCAGGTACACCATGTCGATGTCGCCGGACTTGCTGGCGATGCCCTCTTCCAGGATCTTCGCGCCCTCGTTGACCAGGGCATAGACCAGGCGCTGCACGATTTCCTCGTCGCTGATCTTGCGCGGGGTGATGCCGAGTTCCCTGCGGTGGTCCTCGATCATCTGGTTCACCAGGTCGCTCGGGATGGCGTCGCGCTTGCCCGGCTTGTAGTCGTACCAGCCGGCGCCCGTCTTCTGGCCGTAGCGGCCCAGTTCGCAGAGCTTGTCGGCCGTGCGGCTGTACTTCATGTCCGGGCGCTCGACGGCACGGCGCTTGCGGATCGCCCAACCGATGTCGTTGCCGGCGAGGTCGCCCATGCGGAACGGGCCCATGGCGAAGCCGAATTTCTCGATGGCCTTGTCCACCTGCTGGGGCGTGGCGCCTTCGTCGAGCAGGAAGCCGGCTTGCTGGCTGTAGCGCTCGATCATGCGGTTGCCGATGAAGCCGTCGCACACGCCGGAGACCACGGCGGTCTTCTTGATCTTCTTGGCGAGCGCCATCACGGTGGCGAGCACGTCCTTGGCGGTCTGCTTGCCGCGCACCACCTCCAGCAGCTTCATCACGTTGGCGGGGCTGAAGAAGTGCATGCCGACCACGTCCTGCGGGCGCTTCGTGAAGGCGGCGATCTGGTCCACGTCGAGCGTGGAGGTGTTGGAAGCGAGGATGGCGCCGGGCCTGGCGACCTCGTCGAGCTTCCTGAACACGGTTTCCTTGACGCCCATCTCTTCGAACACGGCCTCGATGACGAGGTCCACGTCCTTCAGGTCGTCATAGCTCAGCGTGGGCGTGAGCAGGGCCATGCGCTGCTCGTACTTGTCCTGCTTGAGCTTGCCCTTGGCGACCTGGGCCTCGTAGTTCTTGCGGATGGTTGCCAGGCCCCGGTCCAGCGCCTCCTGCTTGGTCTCCAGGATGGTGACGGGAATGCCGGCGTTCAGGAAGTTCATGCTGATGCCGCCGCCCATGGTGCCGGCGCCGATCACGCCCACCTTGCGGATCTCGCGCTTCGGGGTATCCGACGGCACGTCGGGGATCTTGCTCGCGGCGCGTTCGGCCAGGAACAGGTGGCGCAGCGCGCGGGACTCGGGCGTCCACATGAGGTTGACGAACAGCTCGCGCTCGTAGGCCAGGCCGTCCTCGAATTTGCGCTTGGTGGCGGCTTCCACGGCGTCCACGCACTTGAGCGGCGCGGGGAAGTTCTTCGCCATGCCCTTGACCATGTTGCGGGCGAACTGGAAGTAGGCATCGCCCTGCGGGTGCCTGGCCGGCAGGTTGCGCACCAGCGGCAGCGGGCGGGTGTCGGCCACGCTGCGCGCGAAGGCCAGGGCCTCTTCGGCGAGCGATTCGGCCGAGGCGGCCATCCTGTCGAACAGCTTCTGGCCGGGCATGCCACCGATCAGTTCGCTCTTCACGGGCTCGCCGCTCACGATCATGTTGAGCGCGGCTTCCACGCCGACGACGCGCGGCAGGCGCTGGGTGCCGCCCGCGCCGGGCAGCAGGCCCAGCTTCACTTCGGGCAGCGCCATGCTGCAGCCGGGGGCGGCGATGCGGTAGTGGCAGCCCAGGGCCAGCTCCAGGCCGCCGCCCATGCACACGGTGTGGATGGCGGCCACGACGGGCTTGGCCGAACCTTCCACCGCGCGGATCACCGAGTGCAGGTTGGGTTCCTGCATGGCCTTGTCCGTGCCGAATTCCTTGATGTCCGCGCCGCCGGAGAACGCACCGCCGGCCCCCGTGACGACGATGGCCTTCACGGCCGCATCGGCATTCGCGCGGGCCAGCCCGTCGGTGATGCCCTTGCGCGTGGCATGGCCCAGCCCGTTCACGGGCGGGTTGGCCAGGGTGATCACGGCTACGTCGCCGTGGACTTGGTATTCAGCGGTCATTGCTTGTCCCTTGGTTTGGTATGGAAAAGAACGGTCGTGCTTTTTGATTCTAGAGAGTCCGGACGAGGATGCCAGCCAGGGTTGTCCCGGCTGGGACAGAACGCGTGGCCGGGAGGGACGGCGCGCCGCCTGTACGGGTGGCGCAAAGGCCACGGCCAACAGGCGGTTACAGCCGTGTTCCTGCAGCCCCGTTAAGGTGGCGTTGGCGCGAAGGAGTACCCCGCGGGGACCGGTCCGCGCCATGTCCCAGGGGACGCGCCCGGCGCGCCCTGCCCTCCCGGCACAGCCGCTCCGGTTGCGCTGTCCCCGCCTCCCTCCATCCCCCATTGAAAGGTTTTTTCCATGGCCATTCCACCACGCCGGGGCGCCCGGCAGGCTCCTTCCGCATCGTCCGCCGCCACCATGCCCCGCCGCTCCGTGCTCCAGGGCGGGCTGGGCGCTGCCGCCTGGGCCGCCACGGCCGGCTGGTCGGCAGGACACGCCGCCACCGCGTCGCTGCCCCTGGCGGGCATGAATCTGTCGGGCCTTGGTTCGAACAGTTTCGTGGAGAACGCGCAGATCGGCACGCATTACCGCGACATCTCCGACAAGCACATCGCCGCGGCCGGCGACTGCCCGCTGTTTCGCCTGCCCACCACGGCGCAGCGCTTCAGCACGGGCCAGGGCATGCCCCTGGACGAGACGTACACGAAGCAGGTGGGCACGGTGCTGGACCGCCTGGCGGCGCAGGGCAAGCGCGCGATCCTGGAACTGCACGACTACATGCGCCTGCCCACGCGGGTGGCGGCACGCCAGGGCTTTCGCATCCAGTCGGGCCAGCTCGTGGGGCCGGATGGCCTCGCGGTGGCCGATCCGGCCGACGCCGCCCTGTGGAGCGGCACCTACACGCAGGGGCCCTTCAACTACGTGGGATATTTCGACAGCCGGGACCAGTTGCTCAAGCTCTACGAGTACCGCGTGATCGGCACGCAGGGCTGCAAGCTCTACACCGAGGACGGCCTGCCGGACCTGTGGCTGCGCCTCGTGCAGCGGTTCCGCGAGCATCCGGCGATCTTCGGCTGGGGACTGATGAACGAGCCCTACACCGGCAAGGAAAAGAACGCCAATGGCAGCGCGCTGGACATGCGGGCGCTGTGGCAGCGCACCGCGACGCGCACGGCCGCGCGCATCTTCGACTACGACCGCAAGCACTTCGTCTTCATCTGCGGCAACGAGTTCGCGACCGCCAGCGAGTGGAAGAAATACTCGGACGCCCTGGCGACCATTCCCGATCCGTACGGGCTGATCGTGTACGAGGCCCACAACTATCTGGACAACAACGGACAGGGCGGTGGTGCCTGGAAGAATCCGCAGGAGACCGTGGCCCCGGATACCGGCGAGAAGATGGTGGCGAATTTCCTGCAATGGCTGCAGGACAACGGCAAGCGGGGCTTCCTGGGCGAGCACGGCTATCCGGAAAACAATGCGAGCGCCGAAGTGGCGACCCGGCGCATGCTGCAGCTCCTGCAGCGGAGCAACGTGCCCAGCACGCAGTGGTGCTTCGGCCCGGGCTGGCCGGACGGAGACCCGCTGGGCATGAGCCGGGACACCGGCGCGGACACCATCGCGGTCAAGGGCAACATCGCGGCCGTGCAGCCCTTCTTCAAGGAACGCCTGGCGACCTACCTGCCGCCGCTGCGCCCGAACTGATCCGCCGCGGCGGGCCGTGCGGCCAGCCAGGCCCGCAGTTGCTCCAGGTCCATGGGCGCGGCGATGTGGTAGCCCTGACCTTCGTCGCATCCCATGCGCAGCAGCGCGTCCCACGTGGCGGCATCCTCGATGCCCTCTGCCATCACGCGCAGGCCCAACTGGTGCCCCAGCCTCAGGATCATTTCGGCGATGCGCGCACCCTGCGCCCCGGTGGGGCGGCGCACGAAGCTGCGGTCGATCTTGATGCGGTCCAGCGGCAACCGCTCCAGGTAGCTCAGCGATGAGTAGCCGGTGCCGAAGTCATCGATGGCGATGCTGACGCCATCGGCGCGCAGCGAGGCCAGCGTGGACTGCAGCAGCTGGGTGGGAACCACGGCGACGGACTCCGTGATTTCCAGCTCCAGCTGGCTGCCCCGCAGGCCGCTGGCCGCCAGCGCCGCCCGCACGGTGTCGGGAAATGCCGGGTCCTGCAACTGGACCACCGACACGTTCACGGAAATGCGCGGGGGCGCCAGGCCTTCGCGAGCCAGGGCGATCAGGCTCTGGCAGGCGGTAGACAGCACCCATTGCCCGAGCGGCGCGATGAGGCCCGAATGCTCGGCGATCGGAATGAAATCGTCCGGGGAGACGAACCGCCCGTCGGGCAGGCGCCAGCGCAGCAGCGCTTCCATGCCCACGAGGGCGCCCGTGCCCAGATGCAGCTGCGGCTGGTACACCAGGAACAGCTGCGCCTCGTCGATGGCCGCGCGCAGGTCGGACAGCAGCATGGCCCGGTCCCGCGCCTCGCGGCCCATGTGCTCGAGGTATTGCAGGTGCTGGCCGCGGTGGTCGCGCTTGGCCCGCTTCAGGGCAATGGTCGCATCCTTGACCAGGTCCGCGCCGGCCTGGGCGGCCGAGGGCAGGTGCACGTATCCGCAGGTGAGCGACACCTTCTGAGGCACGCCGTCCACGACCGGCGGCGGCTGCATGCACTGCAGCAATTGCGGCAACGCCACGTGGCGGGCCTCGCCCAGCACGCCGAAGGTGTCCGAGCCCACGCGTGCCAGGAGCACGCCCGGAGGCAATGCATCGGCCAGGCGCCGGGCCGCGGCCTCCAGCAACCGGTCGCCGAAGGTGTGGCCCATCACATCGTTCGCCGCGCTGAAATCGTCGATATCGATCAACGCGAGGATGTGGTCCTGCGCGCCGCCGCGCCGCACGCAGTCATCCACCTTCTCGACGAAGTGGGCGCGGTTGGGCAGGCGGACCAGCGGGTCGTAGTAGGCAAATCGGCGCAGGCGGTCCAGCAGGTCGCGGTTGAGCAGCAGGGTCCGCATGTTGATGGAGAACACATCCAGCAATTGGCGATCGAGAGCGCTGTGCGGATAGGGCGTGTCCACGAAGACGGCCATGCCGCGCTCGCTGCGGTCGCCGAAGTACAGGGCGATGCCGCCCTCTTCCCCATGGATGTTCTGGCAGAACTTAAGCGCCCGGGCCAGCAGCTGCCGGCAGCGGGTGTCGGGCAGTTCGTCCAGCGCGCGGCCCGGGAATGCGGCGAAGGGGTCCGTCGCGGCCACCACCCGGCAGCTGTCGGGCGCGGCACCATGCAGCATGCACACCATGCCCCGCGCAGCGCCGTCCAGCAGGGCTTCGAGCTGGGTGATGACACCTGCGGCGAACGCCTGGAGATCGGGCTGCTCCAGCAGCGCCGCGCTGGACCGCACGATGAGCTCCAGGCTGCGGCGGCTCGCCTCGATGGAACAACGCTGTTCGTAGGAGCGGATGGCAGCAAGGACCACGGGCAGCAGCCGCCCCTGCGCGAGCTCGGACTTCGCCCGGAAGTCATTGATGTCGTAGCGCAGCAGCGTGTCCTGGTCCGGCGCCTGGCCTGATTGCATCGTGCACAGCACGATGCGGGTGTCGCTCAGTCCGGCCGTGTGGCGGATGAAGTCCAGCATTTCGCCGTCGCCGGCGTCTCCGTCAGCGAGGGCGCCGAGCAGCACCACCGCGATGCCGGACCCTGCGGGCAGCATCGCGCACGCCTGCGCACGGGTGGACGCATGCAGGGAGGCGAGCGGACGGCCCAGCAGCTCCAGGCCTTCGAACGCCCCGCGGACCAGGCCATGCATGCCGGGATCGCAGTCCACGACCAGCACCTGCCAGGCCGGGGCCGAACATGGCGCTGTGGGCGGCGGGCAGTCGGGCTCTGCGACGAGGCCGTCCACCCCGATCTGGATGCTCATGGACTCGGCGCGTGCGCAGGCGGATCCGCGCACACGACGCGATTGCGGCCCGCGCGCTTGGCGCCGTAGAGCGCCTCGTCGGCGAGCCCGTAGGCATCGTCGAACACGCAGCCGCCGGGCAGCCAGCTCACGCCGAAACTGGCGGTGACACGGCTGCCGTCCGGCAGGCCGAAGTCGGCGCCCTCGATGGCCCCGCGCGCCGCCTCGGCCACGCGCTCGCATGCCTGTCCGTCCTCGCCGGGCAGCAGCACCGTGAACTCCTCTCCGCCGACACGGCCGATCTGTGCAGAGCCGGGCACCACGCTCTTGAGGCAATCCACCACGCCGCGGATGACCCGGTCTCCGACAGGATGGCCGAAGCTGTCGTTCACCTTCTTGAAGTGGTCGATGTCCAGCACGATGAGCGCGACGCTGCCGGCCTCGAACTGGCCATTGACCTGCTCGATGATGGCCGCGCGGTTCAGCACGCCGGTGAGCGGATCGTGGGTGGCCCGGTAGTGGAGTTGCTCGGCCAGTTCCGTCAGCTGCTGGTTGAGCTGGTTCATTTCCAGTTCGGCGCGGTCGCTGCGGCGCACGAGCCGGCGTGTTTCGCGCAGGAGCCGTTCATAGGCGGCGAGCAGCCCGCCCAGCGCCTGCCGGCAATCCTCCGCGTGCGCTGGCGCATGGCACGCGTCGTAGGCGGCCCGGGCGGCGAGCAGCGCGCGGTTTTCGGACTCGAAGAGGTCGGGTGGCGTGGCCATGGTGTCCATGGTTCAGGACGGCATCACCGGATGGCTGGAGAATTCGAGGTCGGGAAAATCGTCGCTCAGTTCCTGGCCGAACTCGAGGATGGTGTCGTCCTCCTCGTCGTAGTACCAGTGCAGCGCGACGGCGTTGCCCTCCTCCGCCGCGTCGTTCAGCGCATCGATGAGGTTGAACAGCATCTTCGTGCTGGAGCTGTTGAAGTAGGCCAGCGCGATATGCGCTTCGATGCGCTGCTCCCGCTGCTGCGACAGGTACTCGCGCAGGCGCGCGATGACGTCGCCGTAGAACGCTGCCGCATTCTCGGGATAGGACTCGCCCCTCAGGTGGAGGGTGTGCCTGTCGAACTGGAAGTCCACCTCGGGGGAGCTGGGGGTCGGTGCGATGTAAAGATTGTCCATGGTGTTCTCTGCTTGGGGCGGCCGCCGCGGCTTCAGATCGCGGCCTTCAGATAGAAGACCGGCGTGCCTGCCGCGCCCTGCGCGGCTTCGAAGTCGAACTCCAGCGGCGCGCTCGCATCGCGGGCGACGGTCAGGAATCCCATCCCCGCTCCCTTGCTGCCCGAGGGCGTTTCCTCGCGCAGGGTCTGGCGGTAGGCCTGCTTGATCTCGTCGAGCGTCATGCTGCACAGCTGTTCGAGCTTGGCGCGCAGCTCGTCGGCTGCGGCCGCCTCGATCGGGTTCGCGCAGAGCAGCAGGAAGCGGCCGTCGGCCTCGCGGCGGATGCAGACCGAGCCGTGGCGCAACTCCCCTTCCGTCTGGCTGGGCGGCGTCAGGGAATCGGAGGAGTAATGGATGATGTTCTGCGCCATCTCGATGAAGGACGAGAACAGCTTGCGACGCGTCGGCCCGGCGATGCCGGCCACCTCCAGTTGCAGCTTCACCGCGTCCGCCATGGCAGCCACGATGTGCTGGGAGAAGTAGCCCACGTAGTAGAAGATGACCTGGTGCTCGCGGGCCACGCTGAAGAACGGGCCGTATTTGCTGGAAATCATGGGTGAGGCCTTGCTGCGGAAATCGTGGATGGCGGGCAGTTTCAGGTGCGGAAACTCAGGAACGTCACGTCGTCGCGGCGACCGTGATCGCCCTGCCACTGGTGCAGGGCGTCCCGCACGGCACGGTTGATGTCTTCGGGACGGCCGTCCCGGTGGTCCAGCAGCAGTTCCCGGACCCGGCGCTTGCCCAGCGCGATGGCACGCGGGCCGCCCACCTGGTCGGTCAGGCCGTCCGTGGCGATGAACACCAGGCTGCCTGCCGGCAGGTGCAGGACCTGGTTCTGCCACGCGTAGTCCATACCGCTGTCCACGTAGCCCACGCCCTTGCGCTGGCCTTCGGTGGTTTCCACTGCGTCGGCACCGGGCCTCAGCACATGGAGCGAGAGCCGGGCACCGGCGAACACCAGACGCTCGGCGGCGGGTTCGTACCAGAAGAAGGCGGCGTCCATGCCGTCGTCGGAACCCGGTGTTCCGTCCTTGCCGTCCACCTGGCCCAGCACCTGCTTGATGCTCTGGTTCACGCTGCCCAGCAGGCAGGCCGGATCGCGCGGTCCGTGCCGCTCGATCGCCTGGCCCAGGCTGGTGGACGCGATGAGCGTCATGAAGGCGCCGGGCACGCCGTGTCCGGTGCAGTCCGCCACGGCGCCGAACCAGCCGCTGCCTTCCAGGCAGAACTGGTAGAAGTCGCCGCCGACCACGTCGCGCGGCTCCCAGACCAGGTCAGCCTGCGGGCAGGCGCGCGCCAGCGTATCCCGGGAGGTGCGCAGCGTGGATTGCTGTATCACGCTGGCGTATTCGATGCTGTGCATGATCTGCCGGTTGCGCGACGCCTGCATGTCCGCGACCACGCGCATCAGTTGCAGGCCGTTGCCCACGCCGGCGAACGTGCCCTCGCGCGTGATGATGAAACCGTCGGACAGCGCCTTCTCGCCGTATTCCACCGTGCGGCGGGTGAGCGTGTCGATGTCCATCGCCGCATCCACGACCAGGGGCTCCTTGTCCATGAAGGCGATGCAGCTCTTGCGGCCGTACAGCTCCATGCGGAACTGCTTGCTCATCTGCGAGAGGAAGATGTTGCGGTTGATGAGGCCGATCGGCCGCTCGCCCTCCACCACGGGCAGTGCGGCGAGATCCCGGTGCCGGCTGAACACCTCCATGACCTCTTCGTTGGTCTGCCCGGCGGTCATGCTGGGCACCGGGGTGCAGAGATCCGCAGCGCTCGGGGGACGGAAACGGGGGCGGAATTCGGTCAGATACGCACGGGATTCGGACATGCCTGCGGCGCCGGAAATGATGTCAAAAAATGTTAATGACGAAACATTTCAAGCTGATGACACGGAAGCTGCGCAGTGGACCTTGCGTGCGGCACCAGCACTGGACACGTCGCCAGCACGGTACGGGACGAAAAGAAAAAAGCCGGCAGTGTGGCTGCCGGCTTCGAAAGCGTGAAGGGTCAGGACAGGTACCGGCGGCTGTGCCAGCCGGCCACCCCGAGCAGCCCCAGGCTCAGCAGGATCTTCGCCCATTCCGACAGTGTCGGGATTGGTGCGACGCTGACCTCGCAGCTGCCGTTACCGTCAAAAATCACCTTCCCCGGCCCATCCATCGTCAGCGTATTGACGTAGGGATAGGAGCCTGCCGTGGTCTGGTTATAGACAACCAGAACCGAATACTGCTGCCCCGCCGTCAGGTTCATGCTGGGGTTCGTGCTCGGGAATGTGGCAGTGAATCCACCGCTGAAATCGGAAATGAAGAAATTCGATATGGGCGTGGATGGAGGGAATGTGGTGGTCGGGGCATACGTCCCTGTCAGGAAGAACGTGGTGTTGACGACGCCGGTCGTGGTGGAAGTAGCCGCATAGGCGCCCGACTGGCACACCTGGAAAGTCCGCAACGTATAGATCCACCGGAACGAGGAACTATAGGACGTGATGTTCGTGTTGACCCCCGAGGAAATCGACGGCGCGTAGGTCACGTTGGTCGATGACTGGCCACCCGTGACGGTCGAAGTCACGGCGAAGGCCATACCTGAATACAGGGAAAGAAGCAGAATCAATGCCTTGGTCATGAACGGTCATCCAGAGGGTTGGTACTGTCGCCGATTGCGGACCAAGAACCATACGGCTGGATGCATGCACGCCCGCCCAACGACGATGGCAGGGATTCTAGAAGCGATAACTTACAAAATTAACAACACAAATCCCAAATTTCGGAATTTCACACCTCCAGCCATTCCTTGCGTACCGCCGTGTCTGCACGCAGGCCCTCGGGCGTGCCGTCGAAGACGATGCTGCCGTGGCCCATGACAAGCGCCCGGTCGGAAATGCGCATCGCGATGGTGAGCTTCTGCTCGATCAGCAGCACCGAGACGCCGCGCTCGCGGATCTTTTGCAGGTATTCGCCCACCAGTTCGACGATCTTCGGGGCCAGGCCCTCGGTGGGCTCGTCGATGATGATGAGGTCCGGATCGCCCATGAGCGTGCGGCAAAGCGTGAGCATCTGCTGCTCGCCACCGGACATCACCCCCGCCTCCGTGTGCTGGCGCTCCTTGAGCCGCGGGAACATCGCATACATGTCGTCGAAGCCCCAGCGGCTGCCCCTGCCCCGGCCCTTCTGGCCCAGCAGCAGGTTCTGGTGCACGGTCAGGTTGGGAAAGACGTCGCGGCTCTCGGGCACGTAGCCCAGGCCCAGGTGCGCGATCTCGTAGGGCTTGCGGCCCGTGAGCCCCCGCCCCTTCCACTCCAGCGTGCCCTCCCAGTGCACCAGGCCCATGATGGCCTTGGCCGTGGTGGAACGGCCCGAGCCGTTGCGTCCCAGCAGGGCCACGATTTCGCCGGGCGCCACGTCGAAGCCCACGCCGTGCAGCACGTGGCTCTTGCCATAGTAGGCATGCAGATTGTCGATATGCAGCATGTCAGTGGCCCTCCGCCTGCTCTGCAGCGATCACCGATCCCAGGTAGGCCTCCTGCACGCGCGGGTTGGCGCGCACGGCTTCCGGCGTGTCGAAGGCGATCACCTCCCCGTACACCACCACCGCGATGCGGTCGGCCAGGCCGAAGACCACGCCCATGTCGTGCTCCACGGTGAGCAGCGTGCGCCCCTGCGTCACTTCGCGGATCAGCTGGATGAAGCGCGCGGTCTCGCTCTTGCTCATGCCCGCCGTGGGCTCGTCCAGCAGGATGACACTGGCACCGCCGGCGATGGTGATGCCGATCTCCAGCGCACGCTGCTCCGCATAGGTCAGGTTCATGGCCAGGGTGTCGCGCTTGGATTCCAGGTGGATCTGCCCCAGCAGTTCTTCCGCCCGGGCATTCGCGTCGTGGAGCCGGGACAGGAAGCGCCAGAAGCTGTAGCGATAGCCCAGGCTCCAGAGGACGCCGCAGCGCAGGTTCTCGAACACGCTCAGCTTCGGGAAGATGTTGGTGATCTGGAAGCTGCGCGACAGGCCCATGCGGTTGATCTCGTATGGCGCCCTGCCGTCGATGCGCTGCCCGTTGAGCAGCACCTCACCGCTCGTGGGGCCGAAGCGCCCGCTGATCAGGTTGAACAGCGTGGACTTGCCCGCGCCATTCGGGCCGATGATGGCCACACGTTCTCCGGCCCGCACCGACAGGTTGGCGCCGCGAATGATTTCCGTCTTGCCGAAACGCTTGCGCAGGTCGCGCAGTTCCAGCGCGGGGACTGCGGGATGGTGGTTCACGGCCGTCATGCGCGGCCTCCCCGTCCCGAAGTGGATTGCAGGTCGCGCTCGATGCTTTCCTGGGTGGCGCCCCAGGCGCGGGTGAAGCGCCTGCGGCATACCTCGAACAGGCCCAGCCCCACGGCGAACACGAGGCCGGCGCCGATCCAGGTCGCGGCACTGCGCGCGTCGAGGGTCATGCCCATGAATCCGATCTGCGGCCCGAGCGCCGCGTTGAGCTGCAGGTGGTAGGTCATCTCGATCATCGCGGCGGCGCCCGCGACCGCAACGAGCGCGGAGCAGGCCAGCGCGAGGTAGCCCGGCAGCAGCGGCTTCAGGCGCCCGTGGCGCGCGACGCGCAGGTTCATCAGGATCAGGCTCGCGATGCCGCCCGGCGCATACATCACCATGAACAGGAACACCAGGCCCAGGTACAGCAGCCAAGCCTTGGAGAGCTCCGACAGCAGCACGGAGGCAAAGACCAGCAGCACCGCGCCGATGATGGGCCCGAAGAAGAAGGTGGCGCCGCCCAGGAAGGTGAACAGCAGGTAGGAGCCCGAGCGCATCACGCTCACGCTGTCGGCCGCGGTGACGATCTCGAAATTGATCGCGGCCAGCGCGCCGCCGATGCCGGCGAAGAAGCCGGAAATGATGAAGGCGTAGTAACGCACGCGCTGGGTGTTGTAGCCGATGAACTCCACGCGCTCGGGGTTGTCGCGCACCGCGTTCAGCATGCGGCCGAGCGGCGTGCCGGTGAAGGCGAACATGAGCGCCGTGCAGGCAAAGCAATAGGCGGCGATCAGGTAGTACACCTGGATGGCCGGGCCGAAGGTGATGCCGAAGAACCCCTTGCCGTACACCCGGTCGGTCGTGATGCCGCCCTCCCCGCCGAACACCTCGGGGAACATCAGCGCCATGGAGGCCACCAGCTCGCCGATACCCAGCGTGATCATCGCGAAAGTGGTGCCGGATTTCTTCGTGGTGACGAAGCCCAGCAGCACCGCGAAGAACATGCCGGCCAGCCCGCCCACCAGCGGGATGAGCACCAGCGGCACGGGCAACGCCCCCTTGCCGGCCCAGTTCATGGCGTGCACGGCCATGAACGAGCCCAGGCCGGTATAGACGGCGTGCCCGAAGCTCAGCATGCCCCCCTGCCCCAGCAGGATGTTGTAGGACAGGCAGATGATGATGAGATAGCCGATCTGCGAGAGCATGGTGAGCGCCAGGCTGCTGGTGAACAGCATGGGCGCAACGATGAGCGCCAGCGCGAACAGGCCCCAGACCACGGCGCGGCCGATGTCGAGCGGCCGGAAACGATAGACCCCGGAAGTTGGATGCATGGCCATGGTGTGTCAGTCCTCCCGCGTTCCGAGCAGTCCCTTGGGACGGAAGATCAGGATCAGCACGAGGAAAAGGTACGGCAGGATCGGCGCGACCTGCGAGATGGTGAGCTTGAGCACGGGGTAGCCGAAGGTCTGGTCCGTGACGGCCATGCCCGCCGTGCGCAATGCGTCCGCCAGCGAGTAGTCCAGGGCGACGGCGAAGGTCTGCACCAGGCCGATGATCAGCGAGGCGAGGAACGCCCCCGCGAGCGAACCCATGCCCCCCACCACGACGACCACGAAGATGATGGAGCCCACCGAAGCGGCCATCGCGGGCTCGGTGACATAGGTATTGCCGCCGATGACGCCCGCGAGCCCGGCCAGGGCGCAGCCACCGCCGAACACCAGCATGAAGACCCGGGGCACGTTGTGGCCGAGCGCTTCCACCATTTCGGGCTGCTTGAGCGCCGCCTGGATGACGAGGCCGATGCGTGTGCGGGTCAGGACCAGCCAGACCGACAGCAGCATCAGCAGCGCCACCAGCATGACGAAGGAACGGGACTTGGGAAACTGCGTGCCGTAGAGCGTGAAGAGCGGCCCCTGCAGCTGGGACGGCAGGCCGTAGGGCACGGTGGAGCGCCCCCATACGAGCTGCACGATCTCCAGGATGAGGTACGACAGGCCGAAGGTGACGAGCAGTTCCGGGACATGGCCGAACTTGTGCACGCGCCGCAGCGCATAGCGCTCGAAGGCCGCGCCCAGCGCCCCCACGGCCAGCGGCGCGATGACGAGCGCGGGCCAGAAGCCCACCACGCCCGAAATGGAATAGGCGAAATAGGCGCCGAGCATGTAGAAGCTGGTGTGGGCGAAATTGAGCACGCCCATCATGCTGAAGATCAGCGTCAGCCCGGAGCTCAGCATGAACAGCAGGAGCCCGTAGCTCAATCCATTGAGCAGGGAGATGACGAAAAACTCGAGGTTCATCGGGATCAGGCCGCGAGGCGCTGCGGGAAGGCGAGAGAGGGATGAAAGGCCGGAGACCGGGCCCGGGATGGCGTTCTTCCGGGCCCGTCCGATGCGAGGGCCCCGCGGCGGGGCCGTGCGGTCACGAAGGCCGCTTCATCTGGCACGAGGTGGGCGTGCTCGCCACGTAGGGCTCGTAGTACTTCACGGGCACGAAGGTGTAGCCCGTATTCTCCGCGTCGTAGGGGTACTTGCCGCCCGCCTTCTCCCACTTGGAGACGAAGAGGCCCTGCTGCAGCTGGTGGTCGGACTTGCGCATCTCCACCTCGCCGTTGAAGCTGTTGAACTTCATGCCCTCCAGTACGCTGGCCACCTTCACGGGGTCGGTGCTTTTGGCCTTCACGAAGCCCGCATCCAGCATGGCGAAGGCATGGTAGACGGCCCCCGTGTACATGTCGTCGTTGAATTTCTTCTTGTAGTCGGCCACCACGCGGCCGATATCGCCGGGCAGGTTCAGGTGGTTGTACGAGACCATGTACACGCGCCCGGCAGCGGCCGCACCCATGGCGGTGGGCGAACCGGTCACCCCGCCGTAGTAGGTGTAGAAGTTGACGTTGTTCAGGCCCGCATCGTTCGCGGCCTTGATGAGCAGCGCGAGGTCGGAGCCCCAGTTGCCGGTGATCACCGTGTCGGCGCCCGACTGCTTGATCTTCGCGATGTAGGGCGCGAAGTCGCGGACCTGGGCCAGGGGGTGCAGGTCGTCGCCCACGATCTGCACGTCGGGCCGCTTGCGGGCCAGGTTCTCCTTGGCGTACTTGGACACCTGCTGTCCGTGCGCATAGTTCTGGTTGATGAGGTAGACCTTCTTGATGTCGGGCTGGTCCTTCATGAAGGTGGTCATGGCCTCCATCTTCATCGACGTGTCGGCATCGAGGCGGAAGTGCCAGTAGCTGCACTTGCTGTTCGTGAGGTCCGGATCGACCGCGGCGTAGTTGAGGTAGAGCACCTCCTTGCCGGGATTGCGCGCATTGTGTTTTTCCAGCGCATCGATGATGGCGAGCGCGGGGCCCGATCCGTTGCCCTGCACCACGTAGCGCGCGCCCTGGTCCATCGCGGAGCGCAGGGCGCTCGTGGTCTCCTGCGGGCTGAGCTTGTTGTCGATGCCGATGACCTCGAACTTCACGCCCGAGGCGTTCTTCTTGCTGAACTCCTCGGCCAGGAACTGGAAGCTCTTGAGCTGGTTGGTGCCCACCGCGGCCATCAGCCCCGAGAGCGGGTCGAGCCACGCGATCTTGACGGTTTCGCCCTTCTGGGCAAAGGCACCGCCTGCGGTCGCCAACATTGCAGATACAGCCACCAGTTTGATAGCAAATCTCATCGCCTGTCTCCTTGCGTTGTAGGTGTCACCGAACACGCCGCAGCGTACAGGCGAGGTACGCTGCGGCGTTCAGGGATTCACCCTAGCGCCTATCCCGCAGGCGACTCACGGCGGCCGGCCCCCCCGGCAGCGGCCACCCTGCCCCGCTCAGAGCCCGGGGAGGCGATAGCCCTGCAACTGGTCGCGCAGCCTGGCCTTGAGCATCTTCCCGGTCGCGCCGATGGGGATCGCGTCCAGGAACACGACGTCGTCCGGAATCTGCCATTTCGCGGTCTTGCCCTCGTAGAAGGCAAGCAGTTCCTCGCGCGTGAGTTCCGCGCCCGGGCGCTGCACGACGGCCACGATGGGCCGCTCGTCCCACTTCGGATGCGGCATGCCCACGCAGGCCGCCATGGCCACGGCCGGATGCGCCATGGCGATATTCTCGATGTCGATCGAACTGATCCATTCGCCGCCGGACTTGATCACGTCCTTGCTGCGGTCCGTGATCTGCATGTAGCCGTCGGGGTCGATGGTGGCCACGTCGCCCGTGGGGAACCAGCCGCGGCCCTGCGCGTCGGGCACCAGCGGGCTCTCGTCCGAGCGGTAGTAGCGGTCCACGATCCAGGGGCCCTTCACCAGCAGGTCGCCGTAGGTCCTGCCGTCCCAGGGCAGCTCGCGCCCTTCGCCATCGACGATCTTCATGTCGACACCGAAGATGGCGCGGCCCTGCTTGAGCAGGATCTTCATGCGCTCCGGCTCCGGCAGGTCCAGGTGCTTGTTCTTGAGCGAGCAGAGCGTGCCCAGGGGGCTCATCTCGGTCATGCCCCAGGCATGCAGCACGCGCACGCCGTAGTCATTCTGGAAGGCCTCGATCATCGCTGGCGGGCAGGCAGAGCCGCCGATCACCGTGCGCCGGAGCTTGCCGAAGCGCGCGCCGATCGACTTCACGTGCTGCAGCAGCATCTGCCAGACGGTCGGCACGCCGGCCGCGAAGGTCACGCCCTCGGCGTCCATGAGGTCATAGACGGACTTGCCGTCCAGAGCGGGCCCTGGGAACACCAGCTTGCATCCGGTGAGCGGCGCCGAATACGGAATGCCCCAGGCATTGACGTGGAACATGGGTACCACGGGCAGCACCGAGTCGCTGGCCGACAGGCCCATGACGTCGGGCAGGGCCGCGGCGTACGCATGCAGGACCGAGGAGCGGTGGCTGTAGAGCACGCCCTTGGGATGGCCCGTGGTGCCGCTGGTGTAGCAGAGGCTGGAAGCGGAGTTTTCGTCGAACACCGGCCAGGCGTACTCGCTGGAGGCCGCGCCGATCCAGCTCTCGTAGCTCGTGAGCTGCGGAATGCCCGTGTCCTGCGGGAGCCGGTCGGCATCGCAGAGCGCCACCCAGCGGCGGACCGTCGGGCATTTCGCATGCACGGCCTGCACGATGGGCAGGAACGTGAGGTCGAAGCACAGCACTTCGTCCTCCGCATGGTTCACGATCCAGGCGACCTGGTCGGGATGCAGCCGCGGATTGATCGTGTGCAGCACGCGGCCCGAACCGCTCACCCCATAATACATCTCCAGATGGCGGTAGCCGTTCCATGCCAGGCTGGCGACGCGGGCGCTGGCGGCCAGGCCCTCCGCATCCAGCGTGTTCGCGAGCTGGCGCGCGCGGGCGGCCATGTCCCGGTAGGTATAGCGGTGGATGTCGCCCTCCACGCGCCGCGAGACGATCTGCGCATCGCCGTGGTGGCGTTCCGCGAACTCGACGAGCGTCGAAATCAGCAGGGGTTGGCTCTGCATCAGGCCCAGCATGGTGTCTCCTTCTATTCCCGGGGATATGGTGATCATCGAATCCTAACCCTGCGTCAAGGCACCGCACCCCCAGGGCAACCCGGCGCCCGGCGCCCCCTGTCACCAGGTTGACAGGGCGTGGTGCGAGAGCTCCTTCCTCGGAGCAAGCCCCTGTGGGCCGCCCAGGCAAAGGCGCTGGGAGACAATGGCGGCAATGACGACCTCCGCCCCCTCCGCCCCGACGGCCGAGGCCCGCTCCGGGCTCGCCTGGCGGGACGGTTTCGCCGCCCTCGGGCCCGGCTTCTTCACCGAACTGGTCCCGACACCGCTGCCCGATCCCCGGTGGGTGGCGGGCAGCGAGTCCGCCGCACGGCTCATCGGCATGGAAGCGGACTGGCTGGGCAGCGACGCGGCGGTGCAGGTGCTGTCCGGCAACGCGCTCCTGCGCGGCATGCGGCCCCTGGCGAGCGTGTACAGTGGCCACCAGTTCGGCGTCTGGGCCGGACAGCTGGGCGACGGCCGCGCCATCCTCCTGGGCGAGACCGCAACCGGCTACGAGGTGCAGCTCAAGGGCAGCGGACGCACCCCCTACTCGCGCATGGGCGACGGCCGCGCCGTGCTGCGCTCGTCCATCCGGGAGTTTCTCTGCAGCGAGGCCATGCATGCGCTCGGCATCCCGACCACGCGTGCGCTGGCCCTGACGGCTTCGCCGGCACCCGTGGTACGCGAGGAGATCGAGACCGCCGCCGTGGTGACGCGCGTGGCGCCCAGCTTCGTGCGGTTCGGCCACTTCGAACACTTCGCGGCGCGCGACCAGGTGCGCGAACTGCGCGCCCTCGCGGACTACGTGATCGACCGCTACTACCCCGGCTGCCGCGATGCCGGCGATGCGCCCGGCGGCAACCCGTATGCCGCGCTGCTGCAGGCCGTGGGCGCACGAACCGCCGCGCTGCTGGCGCAGTGGCAGGCCGCGGGTTTCTGCCACGGGGTGATGAACACGGACAACATGAGCATCCTGGGGCTCACCATCGACTACGGCCCCTTCCAGTTCCTCGATGCCTTCGTGCCGGGGCACATCTGCAACCACAGCGACAGCCAGGGCCGCTACGCCTTCAACCGCCAGCCGCAGGTCGCCTACTGGAATCTCTTCTGCCTCGGCCAGGCGCTGATGCCGCTGATCGAAGACACCGGCCTCGCACAGGCCGCGCTCGAACCCTACCGCACGGCCTTCCCGGCGGAGTACATGGCCCGCATGCGCGCCAAGCTCGGCCTGGCCTCGGCCGCAGAAGGCGACGCCGCGCTGGTGGACGACCTGCTAGGGCTGCTGGCGGCGGACGCCGTGGACTACACCATCTTCTGGCACCGGCTCTCGCAGGCAGCGGCCGGCGGCGACTTCGCACCGGTGCGCAACCTGTTCATCGACCGGGCCGGATGGGAAGACTGGTCGGCACGCTACCGGGAGCGCCTCGGGAGCGAGGCCGCGCAGGACGCGGCCGGCCTCATGCAGCGCACCAATCCCCGCTTCGTGCTGCGCAACCACCTGGGCGAGCAGGCCATCCGGGCGGCGAAGACGGGGGATTTCGCGCCCCTGCACGCGCTGCAGGCCGTGCTGGCCCGGCCTTTCGACGAACATCCCGCCCAAGCCGAGTGGGCGGGGTTCCCGCCCGACTGGGCCTCTTCCATCGAGATCAGCTGTTCATCATGACCTACCCCATCCAGAAGACCGACGCCGAATGGCAGGCGCTGCTGAAGGACAAGGGGGCCGAACCCGTGGCCTGGCAGGTCACGCGGCATGCGGCCACCGAGCGCCCCTTCACCGGCAAGTACGAAGCCCACTGGGACGACGGAAGCTACCACTGCGTCTGCTGCGGCGCCAAGCTGTTCGATTCGGTCACCAAGTTCGACGCCGGCTGCGGCTGGCCCAGCTTCTCCCAGGCGGTGCCCGGCGCCATCCGCGAAATCGTGGACCGCAGCCACGGCATGGTCCGCACCGAGACGGTATGTGCACAATGCGGTGCCCACCTCGGCCATGTGTTCGAGGACGGGCCCGCGCCCACCGGACTGCGCTACTGCATGAACTCCGCTTCGCTGGACTTCGAGCCGGACGGCGCCTGATGCTGCGACGGCGCGCGGCACACGCATGACGAGCCTGGAAACCGCCCTGCCCCATCTATGAAACTGCTGATCGACTTCTTCCCCATCATCCTGTTCTTCGTGGCCTTCAAGGTCTGGGGCATCTACACGGCCACGGCCGTGGCGATCGCCGCCACCGTGGTCCAGATCGCCTACCTGCGCATACGCCACGGCCGGATCGAACCGATGCAGTGGGTCAGCCTGGGCGTGATCGTGGTGTTCGGCGGCGCGACGCTGCTCTCCCACAGCGACACCTTCATCAAGTGGAAACCCACCGTCCTCTACTGGCTGATGGGGGGCGCGCTGCTGGTCGGCCAGGTGTTCTTCCGCAAGAACCTCATCCGCGCGCTCATGGGCGGGCAGATGGAACTGCCCGAGGCCGCCTGGCGCGCCATGAACTGGAGCTGGACGGCGTTCTTCGCCGCGATGGGCGCCATCAACCTGTGGGTGGCGCACGCTTTCAGCACCGACACCTGGGTGAATTTCAAGCTCTTCGGCGGCATCGGCCTGATGGCCCTCTTCGTGGTCGGCCAGGCGCTGTACCTGAGCCGCTACATGAAGGAGCCGCAGGAAGACACCGCCACGGCTCCGGAGGATGCGAAGCCATGAGCGGCGTGGTCATCACCGCGCAGGCCATGGAGCGCAAGCTGCGCGAGACCCTGGCGCCCAGCCTGCTCGAAGTGCTCGACGAAAGCGCGGCCCACGCGGGCCATGCGGGCGCCAACGGCACCGGCGCGGGCACACATTTCCGGGTACGCATCTCGTCACCTTTGTTTACGGAACGCAGCCGCGTGGCCCGGCACCGCCTTGTGTATGATGCGCTGCAGGAGTTCATTGACCAGGGTGCGCACGCCATCGCGATTGAAGTTCTCTGATCGTCTTGATTCCCACGTCCAGGGCCACCATGGCGCACACCGTGCAGCCTGCCCTTTCCTTTTTGTGGATTTCCCAATGAAGAAAAAGCTCTTGTCCGGCCTTGTGGCCGCTGCCGTGCTGGGCACGTCCGCCCTGCCCGCCATCGCGCAGAACGTTGCCGTCGTGAATGGCAAGGCCGTGCCCAAGGAACGCGTCGAAGTCCTGAAGCAGCAGGTCGAACGCTCCGGCCGGCCCATCACCCCCGAGATCGAAGGCCAGATCAAGGAAGAAGTGATCGCCCGCGAGATCTTCCTGCAGGAAGCGCAGAAGCGTGGCCTGGAAGGCTCGCAGAACGTGAAGGACCAGATGGAACTGGCCCGCCAGACCATCCTGATCCGCGAACTGTTCGCCGACTACCAGAAGGCCAACCCCGTCACCGACGCCGAGATCCAGGCCGAATACGACAAGTTCGTCGCCGCCAACACCGGCAAGGAATACAAGGCCAGCCACATCCTGGTGGAAACCGAAGACCAGGCCAAGGCCATCATCGCTTCCATCAAGAAGGGCGCGAAGTTCGAGGACATCGCCAAGAAGCAGTCCAAGGATCCCGGATCCGGCGCACGCGGTGGCGACCTCGACTGGGCTTCCCCCAGCAGCTACGTGGCCGAATTCACCCAGGCCCTCGTGAAGCTCGACAAGGGCAAGATGACGCAGACCCCGGTCAAGACGCAGTTCGGCTGGCACGTCATCCGCCTGGACGACGTTCGCGAAGCCAAGCTGCCCAAGCTGGACGAAGTCAAGCCGCAGATCGCACAGCAACTGCAGCAGCAGAAGCTGGCCAAGTTCCAGGAAGAACTGCGCGCCAAGGCCAAGGTCGAGTGACCGGCCTGCCGAACCCTACGAAAAAAACGCGGCCATGGCCGCGTTTTTTTTATGGGCGGCCCAGCATCCACCCCGTGGCCAGCAACGCGCCGATGAGCACGGGCTGGTGCAGCATGTAGTAGCTCAGGCTCCAGCGCCCCAGCACCGCCAGGGGGCGCAGTGCCGCGGGAAGCGGCTGCAAAAGCCAGCCGGATCGGCGGCGCAGCGCCCACTGCCCTGCGGCCAGCCCCCACCACATCACGCCGAGCCACGGCAGCACGGGCACGTAGTCTTCGGTGAACGGCTTGCGGGAGACCAGGCCCAGCCAGTTCAATGCATTGCCGTTGAACCAGGGCGCCCAGTCTGCCGCCGGTCCGGCCAGCAGCCACCCCCCCGCCCACGGGGCCGCCAGGGCCAGGGCTCCGGCCGGCCACAGCCAGCCGCCCCATCCCGCCGTACAGCGGGCCACCACCAGCATCACGGCCATGCCGTGCAGCACGCCGAAATGGATGTAGCTGCGCGGGAACATGAGGTAGGACCCGGCGCTCACCAGCAATGCGCAGCCGGCGATCCGCAACCAGCGCCGGCCGAACCGGCGCCAGCCCACGCCCTGCTGCCAGGCGAGCGCCTGCCCCAGTCCTGCGCAGAAGAGGAACAGGCTGACGATGGCCGTCCGCTGCATCGTCCAGGCCGGATCGCCCCGGAAATCCTGCGGCCAGTAGCCGAAATGGCTGAGGTCGAAGCAGAAATGGAAGACGGTCATCCAGACCATGGCGATGCCACGCAAGGCATCGACGGCGTCGGCGCGCGCATTGCCGCCAGGGACCTGCGACAGGGGGAGGGTATGGTTGCGGGAAGGACGTGCCATGCCTGGGCTGCGGGTGGGTCAACACGCCGCCGTACCGGGACGGCGGCCCCGCGATGTTAAGGGGGCCGCGGGCCTGCCGCCCGTCCATCCGCGGCGGCGGCCGAGCCCGGCCTCAGAAGGTGCGCTCGATGGCCTCGACCAGCAGCGCTGCCAGCCGGTCGCTGGCGGCCTGCGTGCGGTGGATGTTGTCGATCACGTCGCCCACGCCGCGGTAGTCTTCCCCCCAGCGCGCGTGCGAGACCCCCATCTGCTCGGCCACCCGGAGGGTCACCTGGTTCAGTTCGTGGCGGCGCTGCACGCGGTCGGGCGTGAACAGATCGGCCACCGGCACATCCACGATGCCGGTCAGGACGGGCGTGCGCCACTCCGAATGGATGATCCGCAGGGCATCGCGCAGGTCGGCCTCGTATTGCTCGACGCTGCGCATTTCGAGGGCATCGTTGAGCCCGAGGCCGAGCACGATGATCTGTCCCCGGCGGCGGATGGCGTTGAAGGGGGGCTGCGGCCCGAGCGGATAGGCGTCCGCCGGCGCACCCGGGTACGGCTCCCTGTAGCCGAGGATCAGATCCTGCATCAGCAGGCCGATGGCGGAACGGTCTTCGACCACCCAGCCGGGCCGCAGGGACATCATGGTTCGGGGAACGGCCATGCTGATGCCAGGGCCGCGCATGAGGCTGTCGCCAAAAATTTCTATGGACATGTTGGATGACGATGCCCGCCAGGCTGCCTTGGCCGAATGGCTCGGCGGCATCGCTTCTGCACTGACGGGCGAAGAAAACGAACGAATCCGGGATCATGTCCCGGATGCAGTGAGCGCCTGTATCACGACGTAGCATTTCATGCCGGCGGCCCCATCGCCCTGGACATCCTGCCACGCTGAACGGACGGGACTGCAAAAAGACAAAAGGGGCCAGGCCTTGTGGACCTGACCCCTTGATATCAATGGTCGGAGCGGCGGGATTCGAACTCGCGACCCTCTGCTCCCAAAGCAGATGCGCTACCAGGCTGCGCTACGCTCCGACAGCTGGGATTCTAACCCGCCGCGGAGCCCCTTCCGGGCCGGCGGGCCGATTCCAGCACATTATTTGCAAGGCCCGCGCATGCCGGAGCCCGCAGGCGCGCTCAGCGGGAGCCGGAGGACGACGGGCCGGGACCGCGCCCAGGCAGGTGGCGGAAGGTGATGCGGCCCTTGGTGAGGTCGTAGGGCGACATTTCCAGGGACACCTTGTCACCCGCCAGGATGCGGATGTGGTGCTTGCGCATCTTGCCGCCGGTGTAGGCGATCAATTGATGCCCGTTGTCCAGCGTGACACGAAACCGCGAATCCGGCAGCACTTCCGTCACGGAGCCCTGCATTTCGATGAGTTCTTCTTTAGCCATGGTTCAACTAGAAATTAAAAATCCGGACCGGTACGACAGCAGGTTCCGGGCATGCATAACAGACGGGAAATCAGGCGCGGGCTGCCGGGGCCGGCGATGCAAACGCAAGCGCTTCGTTACGTCCAGGCCTGGCATGCGATGCCAGAA
Organism: Paracidovorax avenae; assembly: GCF_040892545.1. Classification (NCBI taxonomy): domain Bacteria; kingdom Pseudomonadati; phylum Pseudomonadota; class Betaproteobacteria; order Burkholderiales; family Comamonadaceae; genus Paracidovorax; species Paracidovorax avenae. The sequence goes on along the minus strand of NZ_CP156079.1, from coordinate 2,724,520 downwards.
TGAACGCTGCGCTGCCGAGCATGGAAGGCGGCCGGTGCCGCCGGCTCTCTTTTCTCTTTTTTGTTCTTCTTTGCTTTTTTGGGCGCGCAGGGCCTGGGCAGGCCGGTGCAAAACCTGTCAATTGTACCGTGGCGGCGCGCAGGCTCCCGCGTGGCGTTGCCAAAACGCGCCGGCAGGCCACCCATCCGCAGGAGATGAACGCCCATGGCGCCGGCCGGGACCACGCCATCCCGGCCATGTTCCCCAGATGGGGCGGCTTCCGGAAAATAAAAGGCCGCTGTCGCAGCCCTCGACCCCCTCTCTCCTGTCCTCCGGGACGACCCTGGCATTCCCGGCCATTGGACAGGCCCTAGAATGGCCGGCCCTTTCGCCGCAGGAGCCTCCGTGCCAGATCGCCTCGCCGTTCTTCCGCAATACCTGCTGCCCAAGCGGGCCCTGACCTCGCTGGCCGGCCGCTTCGCCTCCGCGCGCGCAGGCACCCGCACCACGGCTGCCATCCGCCGCTTCGTGGCCCGCTACAAGGTGGACATGTCCGAGGCCGAGAACCCGGACATCGCCAGCTACGCCACCTTCAACGATTTCTTCACGCGCGCGCTGCGCCCGGGCGCACGGCCCATCGCGGACGCTCCCGCCGTCTGCCCGGTCGACGGCGCGGTGAGCCAGTTCGGCCGCATCGACAGGGACCAGATCTTCCAGGCCAAGGGCCACCGCTACTCGACCACGGCGCTGCTGGGTGGGGATGCGCAGGAGGCTGCCCGTTTCGCGGACGGGAGCTTCGCCACCATCTACCTGAGCCCGCGCGACTACCACCGCATCCACATGCCCTGCGACGGCCGGCTGCGCCGCATGATCTATGTGCCGGGTTCCCTGTTCTCGGTGAATCCGCTCACCGCCCGCGGCGTTCCGGGATTGTTCGCGCGCAACGAGCGGGTGGTCTGCCTGTTCGATACGCCGCTGGGCTCCATGGCCCTGGTGCTGGTGGGAGCCACCATCGTGGGCAGCATGGCCACGGTCTGGCATGGCACGGTCAACCCGCCGCGCACCGCGGGCCTGCGCCAGTGGACCTATGAGGACGGCCCGGAAGTGCTGCTGCGCAAGGGCGAGGAAATGGGCCGGTTCATGCTCGGCTCGACGGTGGTCCTGCTCTTCGAGCCCGGGGCCCTGCGTTTCGCCGATACCTGGGAGCCTGCGCGCGCCGTGCGGCTGGGCGAACCCATGGGCCTTCCGCCCGCCGACGCCTGATCACGGCAGGCCGCCGCACGTCCGTCAGGGCATGCGGCAGGTGGCGAACACGCTTGGCTGCAGCACCAGCTTCTCGGGGGCCACGGGCGCCTCGTGTCCCACGAGATGGACGCACAGGTCGTGGCGGCGGATGGTGATGTGGCTGACGGTTTCCAGGCGTTCGCCGAACCGGACCCGGGTCCCCGGATGGAAAACCGGCATGTGGAAAAACTCGCCCCATCCCTGCGGGCGTTCCGCAGCAGCGACGGGGAGAGCCAGGGAAGCAGTCGGCGCGACATCCATGGCCAGATGCTAGCGCGCCCTGGCGGCACCAGCACACAAGTTGCAACAAATTCCGCGCCACTGTCGGGCTTTTGCCGCCTGGAGAGGGCTGGCGCCGGCCCGGGCACGCCAGCGTCACGGAACGGTCATTTGCGCGCTCTACAGTGCGCCGCTGCGGGCTCCCTGGGGAGCCCGTTCTGTCTGGAGCTCGCCCCAAGGCTCCTTTGGCCCGTTTTCCTTCCACACCATGACGATTTCCCTCTCCCGCCGCCCCCTGATCCTGGCGCTTGCCGCTGCCTTCGCGCTTTCCGCCTGCGGTGGCGGCGGTTCCGGCATCAGCGCCGTTCCCGCCCCCCCGCCAGGACTGGGCAAGGCGGACACCGCTCCCGTCCCCAATGAGACGACGGTTCCGCCCTTCGTGGACAACGCCGCGACGAACCAGCGCGGCGATGCACGCTACGCCACGCTCGATACCAATGCCGGCGTGCGGGTGCTGTCGGGCTTCCTCTCGATCTGGAAACCCTCCACACTGCTGGTGGACGCGGGCACGAGCGCCGCCGCGAACGGCGCGTTTCCCGCCGTGCCCACCTCCACGTGGAGCGGCATTCCCGGCGACGCCACCGACGGCACGGTGCTCAATGCCCAGGTGCATGCACGCAACATCCAGTACGTCGTGGACGCCACGGGCCGCCGCACGCCCGCGCAGGAACTCCAGGCCTACCTGGACGACCGCCGCGGCAAGGCCTACAGCGTGAGCGACGGCATGGGGCCGCTGACGGCCGCGTGGCGCAATGCCACGCAGCAGACGACCACCATCACCGCGATCCCGGCCGATGCCACCACCGTGGTGTACAACGATGGCGGCAACAACACCGGCGTGGGCGGCAGCGCCAACGCTGCTTTCGGCACGGCGGTGGATTTCGTCGGCGGGATCGGCGAGAACGGCTCCACGGAGCCCGCCAAGCGCTTCTACAAGTACGCGCGCCCCTGGCGCTGGAGCAGTGCCGTGCAGGTGGTGCCCGCCCTGCTCCCGGCGCGCAGCACCACGCCGACCACCGACGGCGGCTTCACCAGCGGCCACACGGCCGAGGCCGTGCGCAGTTCCATCGCCATGGCCTACCTCGTGCCGGAACGCTTCCAGGAAATGGTCGCGCGTGGGCTGGAACTGGGCGAGAGCCGCATCCTGGCCGGCATGCACTCCCCCCTGGACGTGATCAGCGGACGCATGCACGGCCAGGCCGTGGCCACCGCCAGCATCGCGACGGGTGCGAATGCGGCCCGCAAGGCAGCGGCCTTCCAGCAGGCACGCAGCGCGCTGATGGCCGCTGCCGGTGCCAAGACGCCCGCCGACCTGTGGCAGTTCGCCCATTCGCAGCCGGCGAGCACGGACCGGTTCGCGGACTATGCGACGAACCGCTCCGAGTACCTGCGGCGCATGACCTTCGGCTTCCCGCAGACCGGCGACGCTTCGCGCCCGGCCGTGGTGCCCAAGGGGGCGGAAGCGCTGCTGGAAACCCGCCTGCCCTACCTGGACGCCACGCAGCGCCGCGTGGTGCTCAAGACCACGGCGCTGCCGTCGGGCTACCCCGTCATGGACGACGCGGAAGGCTGGGGCCGCCTGAACCTGTTCGCCGCCGCCGACGGCTACGGCCGCTTCGACGGCGACGTGGCCGTGACCATGGACGCGGCCCAGGGCGGCTTCAGCGCGCGCGACACGTGGCGCAACGACATCGCCGGGGCCGGCAAGCTGACGAAGCTCGGCAGCGGCACGCTGGTGCTGGCCGGCAACAACAGCTTCACGGGCGGCATCGAGCTGGCGGCAGGCACGCTGCAGGCCGGCAGCGGCGCGGCGCTGGGCAACGGTGCCGTGTACGTGGGCGGCGGCACGCTGCGCACCGCGGCCTCCGGTGACGTGGTGGTGAACGGCTCCTACACCCAGCGCCCGGGCAGCACGCTGTCGCTGCAGATGGCTGGCGCCAGCGGCACGGCCGGCACCCTGACCGTCAACGGCCCGGCGGCACTGGCCGGCACGCTCGAGGTGAACTTCTCCCAGGGCGTGCGCCCCGCCGTGGGTTCTACGATCACCGTGCTGCGCCATGGCGGCCTCAGCGGGGCCTTCGATGCGGTGTCCGTGCCGGGCTACCGCGTGACGCCGGTGTATCTGAACAACTCCGTGCAACTGCGCATCGACGCTGCAGCCTGAAGGCTCGACCCGGTGCATGCGAAGGGCGGCCCGCGGGCCGCCCTTTTTCGTGGCGAACGTCCTCCGGGTGGCTGGGGTGGACCGGTCAGCCGCGCGAGGCCGCGCCCGCATCCGCAGGCGGCACGGGTTGCGGCCGGGGGGGCCGCCGCGGTGCGGTGAAGGCGCATCCCATGGAGGCCGCGACGATCATGCCGATGGCCAGCCACTGGGCCGGGCTCAGGTATTCGCCCAGCAGCACCAGCGCCAGCAGTGCGGCGACGGCGGGCTCCATGCTGATCATGATGCCGAAGGCCTGCTGGGGCAGGCGCTTGAGCGCCACCATCTCCAGCATGATCGGCACGGCGCTGGACAATGCGGCCACGCCGATGCCGGTGAACAGCACGCCCGGCGCCAGCAGGCCGGCCCCGGCATGCCCGACGCCCACGGGCACCACGACCAGCGAGGCCGCGGCCAGCCCGAGGGACACGGAATGCCCGGTGTGCAGGTGCCCCAGGCGCTTGCCGAACAGGATGTAGCCCGCCCAGAACACGGCGGCCGCCAGCGCGAAGAGCACGCCCCGGAGGTCGAGCATTCCGGCACTCTGCTGCCAGGGCAGCAGCAGGCCCAGCCCCGCGACCGCCAGGACCACCCAGATGAAATCCAGCGGGCGGCGGGACGACAGCAGCGCCACCGACAGCGGGCCGGAGAACTCGATCGCCACGGCCACGCCGAAAGGAATGGTCTGCAGCGACAGATAGAAGCAGAGATTCATCGCGCCCAGGGCGGCGCCGTAGGCGGCGATGCGTGCCGCATCGGCCCGTGCGAGCGGCCGCCGCCAGGGGCGCCACAGGAGCAGCAGCAACAGGGCCGAGAAGCCCACGCGCAGGGCGGTGGTGCCCTGGGCACCGACCAGCGGGAACAGGGAGTGCTTGGCCCAGGACGTGCCGACCCCGAGGAAGGTCACGGACCCGAGGATGGCGAGGGCCGGTATCAGCGGTGAATCATGCGATGCGGACATCGCTCAGACCGCCGCGCGCTCTGCGGCGAAGTCCAGGCAGGCCTGCAGCATGCGGCGCAGGTGGGGCTGCACGCCCATGGCGGTGTCGGGCAGGTAGTCGAACGGCAGGGCCTCCTGCATGTAGCTGGCCTGCGTCATCTCGAGCTGCACGGCATGCACGTTGCGGCCCGGGTCGCCGTAGTGCCGCGTGATGTAGCCGCCCTTGAAACGGCCGTTGAGCACCGCGCTGTAGCCGGGCGCGGCCATGCCGATGGCGAGCAGTTCGCGCGCGAGCGCCGGATCGCAGCTGGTGCCATCGGCCGTGCCGAGGTTGAGGTCGGGCAGCCGGCCGTCGAAGAAGCGCGGCAGCACGGAACGGATGGAGTGCGCATCCCACAGCACCGCCACGCCGTGCTGCGCGCGGGTGCGGTCGATCTCGGCACGCAGCTGCGCGTGGTACGGATCCCAGTAGCGGCGGCGGCGCGCCTCGATCTCCGCGGCGGCCGGAGCCTGGGCCGGGTCGGCGTAGAGCGGGGTGTCGTCGAAGGTGTCCACGGGGCAGAGCCCGGTCACGCTCTGGCCCGGGTACAGGCTGCTGCCGTCGGGCGGGCGGTTCAGGTCCACCACGTAGCGCGAATGCGTGGCGATGAGCAGGGAGGCGCCCAGGCCGCGCGCGAAGGCGTAGAGGCGTTCCAGGTGCCAGTCGGTGTCCGGTACCTGACGGGCCTCGTCCGTCAGGCGTCCGGCGATGTCCGGTGGCACATGGGTGCCGGCATGCGGCATGGACAGCAGCAGGGGCGCGGTGCCCGCGTGGAAATGGAAGAGCGGCGTGGCCGGTGCGTCGTTCATGGGCATTCTCGTGACAAGGCAGTTTCAGTGTTGCAGCAGGACGGAGCGTACCGCGGCGAAGGCGGCCGCGCTCTCTCCATGCAGGGCATGGCGGCCCGCAGCGACGCGCTGCACGCCGGCCGTCCAGACGGCATCGAGGGCCGATGTGCGGTGGCTGGCGAAGACATGGGCGGCGAGCTGGCTGTCGGCCGGCAGGCCGCGCAGCGCGATGTGCTCCGGGTCCAGCGCGACGAAGTCGGCCGGAGCGTCCGGCGCGAGGCCCGCCTGGGCGCCGGGCGACATCAGATGGCCGGCGGCCTGCGCGCCGCCCTGCACGGCCTGCAGCAGCATGGCGGTGGCGACCTGCGGCTGCGCATCGGTGCCCAGCACGTTGCGGCGGCGCAGGGCCAGCCGCTGGCCGTATTCGAGCAGCATCAGCTCTTCGGCCGCGTTCACGCAGGCATGGCTGTCGGAGCCCAGGCCCCAGACTCCGCCAGCCGCCCGCCACCGCGGCAGGTCGAAGAGTCCGTCGCCGAGGTTGGCCTCCGTCGTCGGGCACAGGCCCGCCACGGCGCCGGACCGGGCCGCGCCTGCGGCCTCCGCATCGCTCAGGTGCGTGGCGTGGACGAGGCACCAGCGGGCATCCACGGGCGCATGGTCCAGCAGCCACTCCACGGGCCGCTGGCCGCTCCAGGCGATGCAGTCATGCACCTCCTGCGTCTGCTCGGCAATGTGGATGTGCACCGGCGCGCCGGGGGCGATGGCGTCCAGGCCCTGCAGTGCCGCGTTCAGGCTGTCGGGTGGCACCGCGCGCAGGGAGTGCGGCGCGAGGCCCAGCACGCCGCCCTGCGCACGCACCACGGGCGCGAGGCGCTCGAGCAGCGCGAGCATGCCGTCGGTGCGGTGCAGGAAACGCCGCTGGCCCTCGCGCGGTGGCTGGCCGCCGAAGCTGCTGGCCTGGTAGAGCACCGGCAGCAGCGTGATGCCGATGCCGGTACGCCGTGCTGCGCGCAGCAGCGCGAGCGACATCTCGGCGTCGTCGGCATAGGGGCGGCCGTCCTCGGCATGGTGCAGGTAATGGAACTCGCACACCGCCGTGTAGCCTGCCTCCAGCATCTCCACATAGAGCCAGGTGGCGATGGCCTCCAGCGCCTCGGGCGACATGCGCGCGGCGAAGCGGTACATGAGGTCGCGCCAGCTCCAGAACGAATCGTCGCTGGCCGCGCGGAACTCGGTCAGGCCGGCGAAGGCGCGCTGGAAGGCATGGGAGTGCAGGTTGGGCAGTCCGGGCAGCAGCGGGCCGGGTGCGTGCGCCACGGCGGGCGGCGGGGCACTGTCCGGCTGTACGTGCGTGATGCGCCCGTGTCCGTTCCAGCGCAGCAGCACGTTCTTCGCCCAGCCGCCGGGCAGCAGGGCCTGTGCGGCGAAGAGCGCGCCGCCGTCGGAGGGGTAAGTCTGGCCGGTCATCGCTGCACCACCCTCCCCTGCCGGACGATCGCCTGCGGCGGCTGGTGCCCGAACCAGTACGCCAGCTCGGCCGCTTCGGCGAACGGCCAGAGCACGAAGTCGGCCGGCCGGCCGGCGGCGACGAGGCCCTGGGTGTCCTGCAGGCCCAGGGCGCGCGCCGCATGGGTGGTGATGCCGGCCAGGGCTTCGGGTACCGTCAGCCGGAACAACGTGCAGGCCATGTTGGCCATGAGCCGCAGGCTCAGCGCGGGCGAGGTGCCGGGGTTGTGGTCGGTGGAGACGGCCATGGGCACGCCCGCGTCGCGCAGCGCCTGGATGGGGGGCAGGTGCGTGTCGCGCAGCGTGTAGTAGGCGCCGGGCAGCAGCACGGCCACCGTGCCGGCCGCCTTCATCGCGGCGATGCCCTCGGCGGACAGGTGCTCGATATGGTCGCACGACAGCGCGCCGTAGCGCGCGGCGAGCCGGGCGCCATCCATGTCCGAAAGCTGCTCGGCATGCAGCTTGACGGGCAGTCCCAGCGCCTGCGCGGCCTGGAAGACCTGCTCGGTCTCGGCCAGGCTGAAGGCGATGCGCTCGCAGAACACGTCCACCGCGTCCACCAGGCCTTCTTCGGCCAGCGCGGGAAGCATCTCCCGGCAGACGAGATCGATGTAGTCCTGGCTACGGCCGGCGTATTCCGGCGGCAGCGCATGCGCGCCCAGAAAGGTCGTGCGCACGGTGACGCCGAAGGCCTCGCCCAGCCGCCGTGCGGCACGCAGCTGCTTGCGCTCGTGCTCCAGCGCCAGGCCGTAGCCGGATTTGATCTCGATGGCGCACACGCCCTCGTCCAGCAGCGACTGCAACCGCGGCAGGGCCTGGGCGAACAGTTCGTCTTCCGAAGCCGCGCGCGTGGCCTTCACGGACGAGACGATGCCTCCGCCCGCCCGCGCGACCTCCTCGTAGCTGGCCCCGGCCAGCCGCATGGCGAATTCGTTGGCGCGGTGGCCTCCATACACGAGGTGGGTGTGGCAGTCCACGAGGCCGGGCGTGGCCAGGGCCCCTCCACCCGCATGGCAGGGCAGCCCGGCGAAGGCCGGCGGCACGGCGGCCTCCGGCCCGACCCAGCGCACGGAGCCGCCCTGCACCACCACGCAGGACAGGGCACCGGCGGGCACGGCCACGTCAGGAATGAAAAGGCCTTCCGCCAGCCGCAGGCCGGTCCAGGAACCGTCGGCGCTGGGCAGGGAAGAAAAAAGTGTGGACTGCATGAGATTCCCTCTGGAGCGCGCAGCGCCCCTGTTCCATCAAGTGTCCTGCAGGGCCGGAACACCGGTCCGGCCGGCGTCCGGCGCCAGGCCGATCCAGGCCAGCACGGCACCGTGGGCATCTTCGGGAGCGAGCGGCAGGGGCGCTTGCGCGCGCTCACCCCACCACAGGCCATGGCCGGGCCGATAGCCCTCGCCCGCGCCATCGCGCCATGTGCCGGCGAGCACCAGGCAGACACCGGCCGGCGTGGAGCCCGGCTGCACGCTCCCCGACACCACTTCTATGGTGCCCTGCCACGCACCGCGGCGCAGCATGAGATTGAAATCGGTGGAGGTGCCGCCAAGGGGGGTGCAGTCGAGTGCAGCCGCACCGTCGAAGGCCCAGGGGCGCCAGGGTTCGTCGAGCCGGTGGTCGATGCCCTGCGCGCGCAGGTGCACCCCGTCGCCGTCGAGCAGCATGATCTGCCGCTCGATGCCCGGAAAGGCGGAGAACGGCCCGGCCCGGTCGATGGTGGCCGCACTCACGCGCCAGCCGAAGCCGTCCATGCCGGCGCCGGGCGGCCAGCAGGCGATCTCGCGCGTGGCGCCGCCGCCGTTCTTCCAGGGGGTTGGCTCGATCGAGCCCAGGTCGAAACGCTGCATCGCCATGGTGTCAGGCACCCTCGCCCGCCAGCAGCGGGAAGAGCGGATGCACCATGGGCGCGCCGGCAGGCAGTTCGTCGGCCAGGCCGGGGAACTCCGGCGAGGTTCTCCAGGCGCGCGGCGCATGCCGCACGTCGTCGCCCAGGAAGCGCACGGAGAACACCCGCCGCCGCCCCGGCCCCTCGAAGCCGCCGGCCGCATGCAGCGTGAGCATGTGGAAGCACACCACGTCGCCGGGCTCGATGTCCCAGCCCAGGATGTCGAAGGCGGCGCGATCGGCGTCCACGTCCGGCAGGTCCTGCAGGCTGCCTTCGGGGAACCACTTCGCCTGGTGGTCCATGAAGCTGCGCGGCATGAGCCAGGGACCACGGTGCGAGCCGGCGACGAATTCCAGCGTGCCGGCGCGCGGCACCGGATCCACCGGGATCCAGCAGCTGATGTTCTGCGCGCCGTCGATGTTGTAGTAGGGCTGGTCCTGGTGCCAGGGCGTGCGCTGGCGCGTGCCGGGCTCCTTGACCAGCACGTGGTCATGGTAGAGGCGTACCCCGCGCGACTGCATGAGCCGCTGCGCCGCCAGGGCCACGGGCGTCTCGCCGATGAAGCGGCCGAACGCGGGGATGTCCTGCCAGTTGCAGAAGTCCTCGAAGAACCGGCCCGGATCGTCCGGCCGGCTGGCGACCTTGGCACGCGGGCTGGGCGTGGCCAGGTTGGCGTCGATGCCCTCCCGCAGCAGCGCCACCTCGCCCGGCGTGAGCAACTGGCGGATGCACACGGCACCGTCGCGCGCGAAATCGGCCACCAGGTCGGGCGTGACGCGCTCCTGCACACGCTGGCGCAGGTCGTCGCGAAGGGCATGGGATGCGGATGCCATGGCGGAGGTCTCCTCGGGAACTCGGTCAGGCGCGCGTGAGCACGGCCTGCAGGAACGAACGCGTGCGTTCCTGGCGCGGGTTGGTGAAGATGGTGGCGGGCGCGCCCGATTCGATGATGCCGCCGCCATCCATGACGACGACGACGTCCCCGACCTCGCGCGCGAAATCCATCTCGTGGGTCACGACCATCATGGTCATGCCTTCGCGCGCCAGCACCTTCATGACCTGCAGCACCTCGCCCACCAGTTCGGGATCAAGGGCCGAGGTGGGCTCGTCGAACAGCATCACGCGCGGCTTCATGGCCAGAGCACGGGCAATGGCGACGCGCTGCTTCTGCCCACCGGAGAGGCTCGCGGGCATGGCGTCGGCCTTGTGGGCGAGGCCCACCTTTTCGAGCAGCACGCGCGCCTGCGCCTCCGCCTCGGCGCGCGCCGTGCCGTGCAGCTTGCGCGGGCCCAGCGTCACGTTGTCGATCACCGACAGGTGCGGGAACAGGTTGAAGGACTGGAACACCATGCCCACCTCCTCGCGCAGTGCGTTGAGGTCACGGTCCGGCAGCATCCGGCCCTCGTCCACCAGCGTGCGCCCGCAGATGTCGATGCGTCCGCCCTGGGGCTGTTCCAGTCCGTTGCAGCAGCGCAGGAAGGTGCTCTTGCCCGAGCCGCTGGGGCCGATCACCACCACCACCTGCGAGGGCTGGACGTCGAAATCGATGCCATCGAGCACGACGTGGTCGCCATAGGCCTTGCGCAGGCCGCGGATGCGCACCATGGGCCCGGCATTCGGGGAACCGTTTTGCATCGTCATTGCACCATCCCTCCGGCGCGCAGGCGCAGTTCGATGTGGCGCAGCACCAGCGTGGTGGCCCCCGTGAGCACGAAGTACACGACCGCGATGGCCAGGTACACCTCCAGCGAGCGGTACGACACGCTGATGATCTTCTGGCCCTCGTGCATGAGGTCGTGGATGGTGAGCAGCGACACCAGGGCCGAGTTCTTGATCAGCGCGATGAATTCGTTGCCCAGCGGCGGGATCATGCGCACCACGGCCTGGGGCAGCACCACGCTGCGCATGGCCTGGCCGGAGGACATGCCGATGGAGCGCGCTGCTTCCATCTGCCCCTTGTCGATCGACTGGATCGCGCCGCGCACGATCTCGGACACATAGGCGCCCGAGTAAATGCCCAGCCCGATCACACCGCACACGAAAGCCGGCAGCAGGATGCCGAACTGCGGCAGGCCGAAGAACAGGATGAAGAGCTGCACCAGCAGCGGCGTGCCGCGGATGACGGCCACGTAGGCCGTGCACAGGCCGTACACGATGCGGTTGCGGGGATTGAGGCGGCCGATGCCCACCAGCAGGCCCATGACGCATCCGAGCAGCAGCGAGGCGGCCGTGATCTCCACGGTCACCGCCGCGCCCTCCAGCAATTGGGGCCAGCCGGCCCACACGGGGGAAAAATCGAGTTCCATCGTTCAGTTCGTCGCCAGGCCGTGCTTACTTGGCCGCCGGGGCGCTGAACCACTTCTTCTCGATGGCGGCATAGGTGCCGTCGGCCTTGAGCCGGGCGATGGCGCCATTCACCGCGCGGGTCAGCTCCGGCGTGTCCTTGCGCAGGGCCATGCCGTATTCCTCGGTGGTGAGCTGCTCCTCGAGCACGCGCAGGCCGGGGCGCGTGCGGATGTACTGGTAGGCTGCGGGCTTGCCGGTGACGGCGGCATCGGCGCGGCCGATGTCCACCAGATTGAACATTTCCTGGTTTTTCTCCACCTCGACGCGCTGCACCTTGGGATAGTTCTGCGTGAGGAATCCCACCGACTTGGTGCCCACCTGTACGGTAACTTTCTTGCCGTCCAGGTCGGCGGGCTTCCTGATGGACGTGTTGCCGTCCTTCACCATGGCCACGAGGCCGCCCGCGTAGTAGGGCTCGGTAAAGTCCACCACCTTCTTGCGCTCGTCGGTGATGTAGATGGCCGACACGGCCATGTCGAAGCGCCTGGAGATCAGGCCCGGGATCAGGCCCTTGAAGTCGATGTCCACCCACTCGACGCGCTTGCCCAGGGCCTTGCCGACGGCCTCGACGAGTTCGACGTCGAAGCCCGTGCGCTTGCCGTTCTCGACGAATTCCATGGGCGGGAAAGTGGCGTCGGTGCCCACGCGCAGCACGTTGTCCTGGGCATGCACGCTGGCGTGTCCCAGGGCCAGGGCGGCCATGCTGGAGAGAAGAAGGCGGCGGCGGAAGGTCATCATGGCAGGTCTCGGTTCAAGGGTCTGGGAAACGGGAAAACGGAAGGAAACCAGGAAAGCAATCAGTGCAGCAGCAGTTCCCGGGAGATGCGCGCGGCGGCGACGACCGCCATGCGGATCAGCGTCTGCTCCTGGCCCTGCGCCCGCAGGATCGGCGCCATGAGCGTGATGGCGCCGGCGGCCTGGCGCGAAGCGCCGAAGAGCGGCACGCTGCAGCCCCACACGCCCGGGTCCACCTCGCCTTCGCTCACGGCGAAGCCTGCCGTGCGGATGGCGTCGAGTTCGTCGCGCGCGGCCCGGCGGCCCGGCGTGCCCGGGCCCCACTGGGCGTCGAGCACAGCGTCGCGTGCGGCTTCGGGCAGGTGGGCCAGCACGCATTTGGCCGAGGCGCCCGCGCGCAGCGGCACGCTGCGCCCCTTCTCGAACGAGCAGCGCAGCGAATGGTGGCTCTCCACCATGTCGAGGCAGATCGCCTGGTCGTTCACGGCCACGATCAGGCCCACGCTTTCGTGCGATTGCTGCGAGAGCTCCACCATGCCGGGCCGCGCCTGCCGCACGAGGTGCGAAGCCAGGTCGAACCCGAGAGCGAGCTGCAGGCTCAGCGGGCCGGGTGCGTAGAAGCCATCGCTCTCGAGCACGAAGCCCCAGCGCTTGAGCCGCGCGAGCTGCCGGTACAGCGTGCTGCGCGCGAGGCCGGTGAGTTCCATGAGCTCCGGCGCCGACGAAGCCTTTCCCTGCTGGGCCAGCACCGCCAGCACCTGCAGCACACGGTCTGCGGTGGGTACGGCGGCGGGCAAGGCGCTCTTGGGCATGCCGGCAGTATCAAAGGAAGCCGACGTGCGTCACAGCCTTTCATTCCCGGAAAATGGGAATGGACGTCCCTTTTTTGCGCTTTCGCGGGCTTTGCGTCCACATTCCATTTTTTCCGCGCCCCCTGTCAGCGCACCATCGGCAGGTGGAGGCGGTGCTTCTTCGCCGTGGCAATGGCGATGTCGTAGCCCGCATCGGCATGGCGCATCACGCCGCTGGCCGGATCGTTCCACAGCACGCGGCCCAGGCGCGCAGCAGCCTCGTCGGTGCCGTCGGCCACGATCACCACGCCCGCATGTTGCGAATAGCCCATGCCCACGCCGCCGCCATGGTGCAGGCTCACCCACGTGGCCCCGCCGGCGGTATTGAGCAGCGCGTTCAGCAGCGGCCAGTCGCTCACCGCGTCGGTGCCGTCCTTCATGGCCTCGGTCTCGCGGTTCGGGCTGGCGACGGAACCCGTGTCCAGGTGGTCCCGGCCGATCACGATGGGCGCCTTGAGTTCGCCGTTCTTCACCATCTCGTTGAAGGCCAGCGCCGCCTTGTGGCGCTCGCCCAGGCCCAGCCAGCAGATGCGCGCGGGCAGGCCCTGGAAGGCGATGCGCTCGCGGGCCATGTCCAGCCAGCGGTGGGTGTGCTTGTTCTCGGGGAACAGCTCCTTGATCCTGGCGTCGGTCCTGTAGATGTCTTCAGGGTCGCCGGAGAGCGCCACCCAGCGGAACGGGCCCTTGCCTTCGCAGAACAACGGCCGGATGTACGCGGGCACGAAGCCGGGGAAATCGAAGGCATTCTTCACGCCCTGGTCGAAGGCCACCTGGCGGATGTTGTTGCCGTAGTCCACCGTGGGGATGCCCATGGCCTGGAAGTCGAGCATGGCCTGGACGTGGACGGCGCAGCCCTGCGCGGCGGCCTGCTTCAGGCGGGCATGCTGCGCCGGGTCGGCGGCGGCGGCCTGCCATTGCTCCACGGTCCAGCCCACGGGCAGGTAGCCGTTGATGAGGTCGTGGGCCGAGGTCTGGTCGGTCACGATGTCGGGCCGCGGGCCGCCCACCTTCGCGCGCCTGGCCAGTTCGGGCAGCACCTCGGCGGCGTTGCCCAGCAGCGCGATCGACACCGCCTCGCCCCGGGCCGTGTGGTGCGCGATGAGCGCCAGCGCATCGTCGATGTCCTTCGCCTGCTTGTCCACGTAGCGCGTGCGCAGGCGGAAGTCGATGCTGGACTGCTTGCATTCGACGGCCAGCACGCAGGCCCCCGCCAACACGCCCGCCAGCGGCTGCGCTCCCCCCATGCCGCCCAGTCCCGCCGTCAGGATCCACCGGCCCGACAGGTCGTTGCCGTAATGCTGGCGGCCGGCCTCGACGAAGGTCTCGAACGTGCCCTGCACGATGCCCTGGGCACCGATATAGATCCAGCTGCCGGCCGTCATCTGGCCGTACATGAAGAGGCCCTTGCGGTCCAGCTCGTTGAAGTGCTCCCAGGTGCCCCACTTCGGCACGAGGTTGGAATTGGCCAGCAGCACGCGCGGCGCGTTCTCGTGCGTCTTGAACACACCCACGGGCTTGCCGGACTGGATCAGCAGGGACTCGTCCGCTTCCAGGTCCTTCAGCGATGCCAGGATCTGGTCGAAGCATTCCCAGTTGCGCGCCGCGCGGCCGATGCCGCCATAGACCACCAGCGATTGCGGGTTCTCGGCCACGTCCGGGTCCAGGTTGTTCTGCAGCATGCGGTAAGCGGCTTCGGCCAGCCAGTTCTTGCAGGTGAGCTGGCTGCCGCGCGGCGCGCGGATGACGCGCGTGGGGTCGTGGCGCGGGTCTGCGTTGGCGGCAGCGGACAGGATGGCGTCGTTGGCGTTCATGGCATCGCTCCTTGGGGCGTTCGGGTACAGGCGGGAATTACTGGAAGCTGGGCAGGATGGCCGCGAGCGGCGCGGGCCACGCCGAGGTGCTGGCCCACAGGCGCATGGCCTCGATGTCTGGTGCGAGGTAGCGGTCCTGCTCCAGGAAGGCCACGCGCTCGCGGATGGCGGTGAACTGGCCTTCGATCAGCGGCGAAGACTGGAGGCTGCGGTCGAACTCCATGCCCTGCGCGGCGGCCATGGCCTCGATGCCCACGATCACCGCCGTGTTGCGTGCCATGTCCAGCAGGCGCCGCGCGGCGTAGGTGGCCATGGAGACGTGGTCCTCCTGGTTGGCCGAGGTGGGCAGGCTGGTCACGCTGCTGGGGTGTGCCAGGCACTGGTTCTCGGCGGCCAGGGCCGCGGCCGTGACCTGGGCGATCATGAAGCCGGAGTTGACGCCGCTGTCCCGGATGAGGAAGGCCGGCAGGCCCGACAGGCCCGTGTCCAGCAGCAGCGCGAGGCGGCGCTCCGAGATGGCACCGATCTCCGACAGCGCCAGGGCGATGATGTCCGCCGCGAAGGCGACCGGTTCGGCATGGAAGTTGCCGCCGGAAATCACTTCCCCCGTGTCCGTGAACACCAGCGGGTTGTCCGACGCGGCATTGGCCTCGATCCGCAGCACCCGGGCGGCATGCGAGAGGTTGTCCAGGCAGGCGCCCATGACCTGGGGCACGCAGCGGATGGAATACGGGTCCTGCACGCGGCCACAGTTGGGATGGGACGGGTCGATGGCGCTGCCCTCCAGCAGCGCGCGCACGGCAGCGGCGACGGCGATCTGGCCGGCCTGCCCGCGCGCTTCGTGGATGCGCGCGTCGAAGGGCTTGACCGATCCCTTGATGGCTTCGAGCGTGAGGCAGCCCGACACCAGGCCGGCGGCGAACACGCTTTCGGCCGCGAACAGGCCCGCCAGCGCCAGCGCAGTGGAGACCTGCGTGCCGTTGAGCAGCGCCAGCCCCTCCTTGGGGCCGAGCACGAAGGGCTCCAGCCCGATGGCGGCCATGGCCTCGCGGCCCGGGACGACCCGGCCGCCCACCTTGGCAGCGCCCTCCCCGATCAGCACGCAGGCCAGGTGCGCCAGCGGCGCCAGGTCGCCCGAGGCGCCCACCGATCCCTTGGCGGGAATGACCGGCAGCACGTCGGCATTGGCCAGGGCGAGCAGCGCATCGACCAGCGCCGGGCGCACGCCCGAATGGCCGCGCGCCAGGCTCACGGCCTTGGTGGCCAGCACCATGCGCACCACGTCGTCGGGCAGCGGCTCGCCCGTGCCCACGCTGTGCGACAGCACCAGGTTGCGCTGCAGCTCGGCCAGCCGGTCGTGGGCGATCTTCGTGCTGGCGAGCTTGCCGAAACCGGTGTTGATCCCATAGACCACCTGGTCTTCCTCGACGATGCGGTCCACCGTCGCCTGGGCGGCCTGCATGCCGGCCAGGGCGGAGGTATCCAGTGCCAGCCGCCGGCCGCCAGCGGCGATGGCGCGCAGTTCGGCCAGGGTGACCCGGCCGGGGTGCAGTACGAGGGGGGGCATGGCGCTCATGGCTCTTCCTGTATATACAAGTCAATCTGCAAAATGTTCCGGCGATCTTTTCCCCGGCGGCGGGCGCATTGAACCACGGAACCGTCAACTTGTATATACAGGTTGACCTCCATGCATTCACCCGACGAGCGGATGGCCGTCGGCCCGTATGCGGCTGCCGAGCCGGTAGCGCGAACCCGGGTGCAGGCAGCGCACCAGCGTGACCGGCATGCCCCGCGTCCAGGTCCGGCGCGTGAGCAGAAGGCAGGGGTCGCCTCCGGCCATTTCCAGCAGGCGCGCCTGCTCGGGCGTGGGCAGCACGGCGTCCACCACGTGCTCCATCTGGTCGAACGGCACATTGCGTACCAGGTACTCGGACGGCTGCATCCGCGTGAAGTCCTGCGCGCCGAACTGCGGCACCGCGCGCGGGTTCACGTAGCGGTCTTCCAGTTGCACCGGCACGCCGTCCTCGCGGTGCACGCAGACCGCATGGAAGACCGACTCGCCCGTGCGCAAATCCAGGGCGGCCGCGATGTCCAGCGGCGCGGAAACACGCTCCACCGCGAGTACGTCGCAGCGGTAGTCGTGGCCGCGCTGCCGGATCTCGCTCGCGAGGTTGGCGATCTGCAGCAGCGTGGACTGCGGCTTGTCCTCCGCCACGAAGCTGCCCACGCCGGCCACGCGCACGATGCGGCCCTGCTCCGCCAGTTCGCGCAGCGCGCGGTTCACGGTCATGCGCGACATGCCGAACTGCTGTACCAGTTCGCTCTCCGACGGCAGCCGGTCCCCCGCGCGCCACGATCCGTCCTGGATCCTGCGCACGATGTGGTCCTTGATCTGCTGGTAGAGGGCGAGCGCCGGTTCGGCGGCGGCCGGCAGGCGGGCGGTTCGGGGGCCCTTGCGGGCGGTCGTCGTCATGCGCGGGACTCTATCAGCGCACTGTGCTGTGGCCGGCCCCGCATCAATGCGCCTCGGCGGCCATGGACTCGGCCCGGATTTCCTCGGTCAGCCGCGCCTTGAGTTCCATGAACTCCGGCGAGGTCTTGACGCGATAGTGCCGCGGGTGCGGCAGGTCGACCGCGATCTCCGTCTTGATGCGCCCCGGCCGCGCGCTGAAAACGGCCACGCGGCTCGCCATGAAGATGGCCTCGTCGATGTCGTGGGTGACGAACATCACGGTCTTGCGCTCGGCTTCCCAGATGCCCAGCAGCAACTCCTGCATCAGCACGCGGGTCTGGTTGTCGAGCGCGCCGAAGGGCTCGTCCATGAGCAGGATCTTCGGGTCGTTGGCCAGCGCGCGGGCAATGGCCGTGCGCTGCTGCATGCCGCCCGAGAGCTGCTTGGGATAGTGCTGCTCGAAGCCGCGCAGCCCCACCTTGGCGATGAAATAGGCCGCGCGCTCCTTCTGCTGCGACTCGGGCATGCCGCGCTCGCGCAGGCCGAAACGGATGTTCTGCTCGATGGTGAGCCAGGGAAACAGCGTATAGCTCTGGAACACCATGCCCCGGTCAGCGCCCGGGCCCTCGACCGGCCGGCCGTCCAGCAGCACCCGGCCGCCGGTGGGCTGATCCAGTCCCGCCACGATGCGCAGCATGGTCGATTTGCCGCAGCCCGAAGGGCCCAGGATGGTGACGAAATCGTTGTCGGCCACGTGGAAATCGACCGGCATCAGGGCCTGCGTGGCCGGGCCCTTGGCCGAGGTGAAGGTGCGCGACACACCCTGGATATGCAACTCACTCATCCCGGTTCTCCGTAACACGATGCGCCACCCACAGTCCACGCAACTGGCGCGACCCGCGCGCAGGCAGCCGAGCAAGGGCCGCCCCGCTGCGAGGGCTGCGTCCCCCTGCCCGCCTTGCGCAGCAAGGCGAGAGCGGGGGGAAGGACCGCAGGGCCTCAGGGGGGTGTCGTTTCATTTCAGATGGCGCTCCAGGCGAAGAGGCGGCGGTTGAGCGCCTTGAAGAGAAAGTCCGACACCAGGCCGATGACACCGATCACGATGATGCCGAAGATGATCTGTCCGGTGTTCAGCAGCGCCTGGCTGTCGGTGATCATGTGGCCGATGCCGGACGACGAGCCGATCAGCTCGGCAACGATCACGTAGGTCCAGGCCCAGCCGAGCACCAGCCGCAGCGTCTCGGCGATGTCCGGCGCGGCGCCCGGAATGAGCACGCGGCGCACGATGCCCGTGGGCGTGGCGCCCAGCGTGTACGCGGCCTCGACCAGGTCCTTGCGGGCGTTGCCCACGATGACGGCCACCATCAGGATGATCTGGAATACGGAGCCGATGAAGATCACCAGCAGCTTCTGCAGTTCGCCCAGCCCGGCCCAGAGGATGAGCAGCGGGATGAAGGCCGATGCCGGCAGGTAGCGGCAGAAGGACACGAAGGGCTCCAGGAACGCCTCGACCCCCTTGTGCGCGCCCATGGCAATGCCCAGCGGCACGGCCACCAGCGCGGCCAGGACGAAGCCGCCCAGCACGCGCCACACCGTCATGCCGATGTCGTGCAGGAAGTTGAACTGCGTGAACAGCAGCCAGCCCTCCTGCACCATGGTGACCGGGCTCGCCAGGAAGGTGGGCGACACGTAGCCGCCCAGCGTGGCCACCGACCACGCGGCCACGAAGAGCACGAAGAAGGCCGCGCCCAGCAGCCAGCGCGTGCGCGGGGCCACCGGCTCCAGCGGTCGCAGGGTCCGGCGTCGCAGCGGGGCCGCCGGCAGCGCGGCGGGTTGGTCGTCAGCGGGCACGGCGCCCATCACCCGGCTCATCGGCGGGGCTCCCACGGCAAGGCTCGGCGGTCCATTGCGTCACCTCACTTGATGAAGCTGTCATCGAACATGGCGCCGAAGTTGTCCGGCTGCTTGCGCACCACGCCCGCCTCCAGCAGGATCGCGCCGGCATCCTTCATGAACTGCTGCAGTTCGCCCGCGAAGAACTTCTGGTTGGCGGCCTTGTCCTGCCAGCGCAGGTAGGCCGACGACTTGGCGAATGCCTCGCCCGTCTGCTTGACGGCCGCGCCCATGATCTCGTTGGCCTTGGCGGGGTCGGCCTTGATCATCTCCAGTGCATCGAAATACGACTGCGTGAGCGCCTGTGCGGCCTTCGGGTTCGCCTTGAGCCAATCGGGCGCGCAGCCCACCGTGTCCATCACCATCGGGTAGTCGATGGTCGTGGCGAGGATCTTGCCCGCCTGCGGGTTGGCGCGGATGGTGGACAGGTAGGGCTCGTACGTCATCGCGGCATCGTTCTGGCCCGAGACGAAGGCCTGCGCGGCCGGCTGCGGCTCCAGCGACACGGTCTTCACGTCCTTGAGCGTCATGCCGTTCTTCGACAGCATCCAGGCGAGGCCGAAATACGGCGCGGTGCCCGGCGCGCTCACGGCCACGGTCTTGCCCTTGAGGTCGGCAAAGCTCTTCACGTCGTTGCGCACGGCGATGCCGTCGGCGCCGTAGGACTTGTCCATCTGGAAGATCTGCACGATGGGCACGCCGTTGGTGTTCCAGGCGACGTGCGTCTCCACCGTGGTAGCGGCGCACTGGATGGCCTTGGATGCCAGTGCGAGGTGGCGGTCCTTCTGCGGAATCATCTTCAGTTCCACATCCAGGCCGTTCTTCCTGAAGATGCCGGCCTTGTCGGCCAGGGTCAGCGGCGCGAAGCCGGTCCAGCCGGACATGCCCAGCGCGATCTTCGTCTCCTGGGCCTGGGCGGACATCGCCAGCCCGACCATGCCCGCCGCCGCGGCGAGCCGCGACACACCACTCCATACCGTTCTGCCCATCGTCCTGCTCCTCGTGAATGAATGCACCTGGAAAATCGACTGCCCGCCCATTCTTGCCCCCTGCTCATGCTGTCTATACAGGGTTAACTCGCACGCATCCGGCTGCATGGCGAGCAGCAAGGCCGGGCGGTCAAGCCGCAGGGTCCCTCCATGCAAGAAGGAGACCAGGGCTTCCTCCGGGGAAACCCTGGCTGCAACGGCGTCCCCGGGGCACGGATGCAGTCCGCGAATCCCCGGACCGGTGCGCCGGCTGTCCCCTGCACACCACAAGCGTGCGACAGCATGGACAGGCCGTGTCGGAGAGTTCCGTAAAAGCAGCCCTTGCCCCCCGGACGGACATGCCCCCGCCCTTAGAATTTGACACATCTACAACATCGAGCGAAAGCGGCCTTGGCCATGACTCTGCAGTACGAGGCCCTCGCGGCCATCCTGGATCGCAAGGAAGAGACCATCCTCCAGGAATGGCTGGCCGAGGCGGCCCAGGGCGACGCCCTGCATTCCGCTGGCGCCGTCTCCGATGCGCGGGACATCCTGCAGGCGCTGCGCACCGCGCTGCAGAGCGCGCCGCCACCCGCCGGCCACCCGCAGGCGGGCAGTGCATGGCACACGCTCGACGGCGTGCTGGAATCCCTGTCGCGCTCCCGGGCCGCCCGCGGCGAGACAGCCGGCGACACCAGCCTGTTCGTGCTGGCGCTCAAGAAGGCCCTGTTCACCCAGCTGCAGGCGACATCGCAGGACACCACCACCCTGCAGTCCGCGCTGTGGAACACCACCGCCCTGGTGGACCGCATGGCGCAGCACACGGTCAACACCTTCCAGCAGGCGCGCGAGGACATCATCCGCCGCCAGCAGGAAGAACTGCTGGAACTCTCGACCCCGGTGGTCAAGCTCTGGGACGGCGTGCTCGCCGTGCCGATGATCGGCACGCTCGACAGCAACCGCACCCAGGTGGTGATGGAAACGCTGCTGCAGCGCATCGTGGATACCGGATCCGACATCGCCATCATCGACATCACCGGCGTGCCCACCGTGGACACGCTGGTAGCCCAGCACCTGCTCAAGACGGTGGCCGCCATCCGGCTCATGGGCGCCGACTGCATCGTGAGCGGCATCCGGCCGCAGATCGCGCAGACCATCGTGCACCTGGGCATCGACCTGCAGGGCATCCACACGCGTGCCACGCTCGCGGACGCCCTCTCCCTCGCGCTGCAAAAGAACGGCTGGCGCATCGACCGCGTGCGCGACTGACCAGGGAACGGCATGGAACGCATACCGATTCTCCGCATGGGCAACACCCTGCTGGTCACCATCCAGGTGGACATGCAGGACCGCACCGCCCTCGCCCTGCAGGAAGACCTCGCCACGCGCATCGCCGACACCGGCGCCACGGGCGTGATGATCGACATCTCCGGACTGGAGATCGTGGATTCGTTCGTGGGCCGGATGCTCAGCAGCATCTCCGGCATCGCGCGCATTCTTTCTGCACATACGGTCGTGGTCGGCATGCAGCCGGCCGTGGCCATCACCCTCGTGGAACTCGGCCTGTCGCTGGACGGCGTGCGCACCGCGCTCAACGTGGAGCGCGGCATGGAACTGCTGCGCCGCATCCGCGAGGAGGCCCCTCTTGGCCGATGACACCTCGGGCACCCTGCCCCTCGAATCCGAGCAGCACATCGTGCTGTGCCGCCAGGCCGTCCGCACGCTGTGCGGCAGGCTCAGGTTCTCGCTGGTGGACCAGACCAAGGTCATCACCGCGGCCAGCGAGCTGTCGCGCAATACCCTGATCCACGGCGGCGGAGGCCGCATGCGCTGGGAACTGCTCGACCAGGCCGGGCGCTCCGGGCTGCGCATGCACTTC
Source organism: Paracidovorax avenae (assembly GCF_040892545.1). Classification (NCBI taxonomy): domain Bacteria; kingdom Pseudomonadati; phylum Pseudomonadota; class Betaproteobacteria; order Burkholderiales; family Comamonadaceae; genus Paracidovorax; species Paracidovorax avenae. Next base: position 2,702,684 of record NZ_CP156079.1, on the reverse strand, counting down.
GAGGACGAAGGCCCGGGCATTGCAGACCTGCAGCTCGCCCTGTCGGATGGCTGGACCTCCGGGGGCGGCATGGGCCTGGGCCTGCCGGGCAGCCGCCGGCTGGTGAACGACTTCGACATCCGTACCGCCCCCGGCCAGGGCACCTGCGTGACCATCACGAAATGGAAGTGATGGACGCGACGCCCCATGCCTCCGCCGAGGTCCTGCACGGCTGGACCCACGTGGCCTTCCCGATCGACGACGCCAGCCGCGTCGGCGAGGCGCGGCGCTTCGGCGCGCACGCCAGCGGGGAACTGGGCTGGAACGCCACCGATGCCGGCCGGCTGTCGCTGGTCGTCACCGAGCTGGCCACCAACCTGCGCCGGCACGCCCGGGGCGGCCGGCTGCTGATCGCGGCCATACCCGGACGGCGCACGGTGGAGGTCATCGCCATCGACAACGGCCCCGGCATCGCCGACCTGCGGCTGGTGATGCGCGACGGCTATTCCACCGGTGGATCGCCCGGCACGGGGCTGGGCGCCGTCCGGCGCCTCTCGGACAGCTTCGATCTCCATTCCACGCCCCAGGGCACCGTCTGCGTTGCACGGGTGCAGGAACGTCCGCAGGAAGAAGAGGATGGCTTCGCCGCCGCGGATGCCGTTGCGCGCCGCGCGGCGCCCCTCCCTGCGGTCCGCATCGGCGCGATCTGCCTGCCGCTGCGGGGAGAGACCGTCTGCGGCGACGCGTGGGCGGCCGCCATCGACGGGGAGCGCATGGCACTGTGCGTGGCCGACGGCCTGGGACACGGCCCCGAGGCGGCGCGGCCCGCGCAGGCGGCGCTGTCGGTCTTCCTGCAATCGCCGTTCGGCGAGCTCGGCGGAGTGACCGACCGGGCCCACCTGGCGCTGCAGGGCACGCGCGGCGCTGCCATGTGCAGCCTGCGCTGGGACGGCCCGCAAGCCCCCATGCACAGCGCCAGCATCGGCAACGTGGCGGCGCGGCTGGTCTCCGGCGTGGCCGACCGCTCGGTGCCCGCGCTGCACGGCACCGTGGGGCTGCACATCCGCAAGGGCGGCGAGACCGCCACGCAGCCCCCTGCGCATGCGCTCGCCGTCGTGCACACCGACGGCATCGAATCGCGCTGGCCTCCCGCCGCCCTCCATCCCCTGCTCGGCCGCGACCCTGCGCTCGCGGCCGCAGTGCTGCTGCGCGACCACCACCGGGCCCGCGACGACGCCACCGTCGTCGTGGTCCAGCGCACTGGCTGAGCCCGCGCACACGAGGACCCGCACGATGACATCCGAGCAAGAAGACCAGACTGCCGCCGCCGCCCCCGAGGCGCTGCGTGCTGCCCTGGCGGCGAGCCAGCAGGAGCTTGAACTGCTGCGCGCGGAACTGGAGGAAACCAACCGCGGCGTGGTGGCGCTCTATTCGGAACTGGACACGCAGGCCGAGCAGCTGCGCAAGGCCACCGAAATGAAGAGCCGGTTCCTGGCATACATGAGCCACGAGTTCCGCACGCCGATCAGTTCCATCCGCAGCATTGCACGGCTGCTGGCCGACCATGTGGACGGCCCGCTGAATGCCGAGCAGTCGCGGCAGGTGGCTTTCATCCAGGCGACGGCAGCAGAGTTCTCCGACATGGTGGACGACCTGCTCGACCTCGCCAAGATCGAGGCCGGCCGCGTCGATATCTCGCCCGCCTGGTTCGAGATGGTGGACCTGTTCCAGGCCCTGCGCGGCATGTTCAAGCCGGTCGCCACCAACCCCGAGCTCAACCTGGTGTTCGAGGAGCCCCACAACCTTCCGCCGCTCTTCACGGACGACCGCAAGCTGTCGCAGATCCTGCGCAATTTCATCTCCAATGCGCTCAAGTTCACGCCGCGCGGCGAGGTTCGCGTGTCCGCGCAGGCCTGCGGAGGAGACCGCGTGCGCTTCTCCGTCGCCGACACCGGCATCGGCATCGCCCCCGAGTTCCATGCCAGCGTGTTCGAGGATTTCTCGCAGGTGGGCTCGCCGCTGCAGAAGCGCCTGCGCGGCACCGGCCTGGGCCTGGCGCTGTGCCGCCAGCTCGCCGAACTGCTCGGGGGCGCCGTGGAGCTGCAGAGCACGCCGGGCGAAGGATCGGTGTTCTCCGTGACGCTGCCCGTGCGCCTGCCGGAGCCGGCGCCCGCCACCGGGATCGCGGAGTGACGCATATGCTGGACGTCGGAGCCATCCACGCGACCATCGAACGCTCGGCCCACACCGTGCTGGTGGTGGACGACAACCCGGTCACCCGCTACTCCACCACGCGCGTCGTGCGCGCGGCGGGCTTCCAGACCGTGGAGGCCGAGAGCGGCGCACAGGCCCTGCAGATGGCGGGCGAAGGCATCTCGGCCGTGGTGCTGGACGTGCATCTGCCGGACCTCGACGGCTTTGCCGTCTGCCGCGCGCTGCGCGCCCGCGAGGACACGGCCCAGTTGCCCGTGATGCACCTCTCGGCGGCCCACGTGCATGCCGAGGACCGCGTCACCGGACTGAACGCAGGGGCGGACGCCTACCTCACCCATCCCGTGGAGCCGGCGGTGCTGGTGGGCACCCTGCAGGCACTCATCCGCGCGCGCACCGCGGAGGACAGCCTGCGGCGCAGCGACCGGCGCTTTCGCGCCATCTACAGCCAGGCCCTCAGCGGCATCGGGCTGCTGGAGCGCGACGGACGCTTCACCGACGTCAACCCGGCGATGGCGCGCGTGCTCGGGCGCACCCGCCAGGAAGTCCTCGGCCGCGCGATCAGCGACTTCGCCCCGCCCGGCTGGGTGGACTTCGTCAGGGACAAGACCGTGGACACCGGCCAGTCGGCCACCTGGCGGGGAGAGTTCCCGCTCATGCGCCCCTCGGGCCAATGGGTGTACCTCGAATGGAGCATTTCCGCGCACGTGGAACCCGGGATGCGCATGGCGCTCGCCGCCGACATTTCCGAGCGGGTGGAACTCGACAGCCGCCGCCAGGAGGTGCTGGAACGCGAGCAGGCGGCCCGCGCCACGGCCGAGCGCCTGAGCCGCACCAAGGACGACTTCATCGCCGTGCTGTCGCACGAGTTGCGCACGCCGCTGAACGCGATCGCCGGCTGGGTGCACATCCTCAAGCGGCGCGGCGGCACGCCGGAACTCATCAAGGGCCTGGACTCCATCCACCGCAACGTCAAGGCGCAGGCGCGCATCATTTCCGACATCCTCGACGTCTCTCGCATCAACAGCGGCAAGCTGCACCTGGAGCGCGAATGGACACAGCCCATCGAGGTGGTGCGCTCCGCGATCGATGCACTGCAGGCCTCCATCGCGGAGAAGCACCTCGAGATCGTCCTGAGCGCGGGCGAAGACACCGGACCCGCATGGCTCGACCCGACGCGCTTCCAGCAGATCTTCTGGAACCTGCTGACCAACGCCATCAAGTTCTCGAACGACAGCGGACGCATCGACGTATCGATGTCCCGCCACGGCGATGCGCTCACGCTGTCCGTACAGGACTTCGGACGCGGCATCTCGCCCGAATTCATCGAGCACCTCTTCGACCGGTTCACCCAGAGCGATTCGCCGGACAACCGCCGCCACGGCGGCCTGGGCCTCGGCCTGTCCATCGTCAAGCACCTCGCGGAGCTGCATGGCGGCGGAGCCGAGGCCTACAGCGCCGGCACCGGGGAAGGCACCACGATCACGGTCACGCTCACCGAGGCCTATGAAGGCGGCGCCGGCGCCAGCATGCCTGCCGTCCTGGCGTCCGACGAGCCGGCCCCGGAGCCGGCCGAGGCCGAGCGCCCGCTCAGGGGCCTGGACATCCTCACCGTCGAAGACCACCCGGACGCGAGCGAAATGCTGGCCGTGGTCCTCTCGGACGGAGGCGCACGGCCTCGCCAGGCGGTGGATTTCGACTCCGCGGTGCAGGCGCTGCGCGAGCGCTGGCCCGACGTTGTCGTGAGCGACATCGGCCTGCCGGGGCGCGACGGATACGAATTCGCGCGGGCGCTGCGCGACATGCCCGTGCCGCAGGGGCTCAAGCCGCCCATCGCGATCGCGCTCACCGCGTTTTCGCGCCCGCAGGATGCGAACAAGGCCCTGGAAGCCGGTTTCGACGCGCACCTGGGCAAGCCCCTGCAGCCCCATGCACTGATGGCCACCATCGTGCGCCTGATGGCCGCCCGCCAGGCTTGAGGCCCGACGTCCCCCGACGCCATGACGCCCCCACCGCACCCGCCCGCCGAACGCCATGCCGACATCTTCATCGGCCATAGCGAGATGGCGCGCCGCATGCGCCAGCACGACTGGGAAGCGACGCCGCTCGGGCCGCCCGAACGCTGGCCGCAGGGGCTCAAGGCCGCGCTGCGCATCCTGCTGACCTCGCGCTTCGAAATGTGGGTGGGCTGGGGCCCGGACATCGCCTTTTTCTACAACGACGCCTACCGCCCCACCCTGGGCACGAAGCACCCCGACGCGCTCGGGCGCCCCACCGCGGAGATCTGGGCCGAGATCTGGGACGACGTGAAGGACCGCATGCACGCGGTGTACCAGCGTGGCGAGTCCACCTGGGATTCGTCCCTCATGCTGCTCATCGACCGCGCCGGCACCGGCACGCTCGAGGAGACCTACCACACCTTCTCGTACAGCCCGCTGCTGGACGACGACGGACGCGTGAACGGCCTGTTCTGCGCAGTGTCCGAGGACACGGGCCGGGTCATCAGCGAGCGCCGCCTGGCGATACTGCACGAACTGGGCGCAGCCATGTCGCTGGGCGGCACCCGCCAGCAGGTCGTGGACGGCGCCTGCGCCACCCTGGCCAGCGCGCAGAAAGACCTGCCCTTCTCGCTGATCTATCTCTACGATGCCCACGGGACGGCACGGCTGGCCTGCAATGCCGGCGTGCCCTCGGGCCACCGGCTGGCGCCGCGCGAAATGGCCCCCGGCACGCCCTGGCCCTGGCACCTGGACCGGCTCGCCGCCGGCGAGGCCGCGTTCGCCGTGCCCCTGCAACCGGCAGCCGACACGCCCACCGGCGCATGGCAGGTTCCCCCGCACACCGCCTTCGTGGTGCCGCTGCCGCCGCAGGGAGATGCCCGCTCCGCGGGCTTCCTCGTGTGCGGCGCCAATCCGCTTCGTCCCGCGGACGACGCCGAGACCCGGTCGTTCGTGCAACTGCTCGCCGGGCAGGTGGCGCCCGCCATCGCGCAGGCCGAGGCGCTGGAATCCCGCACGGCCGAGCGCGACCGCCTGCGAGAACTGTTCAGCAAGGCGCCGGGCTTCATGTGCGTGCTGCGCGGACCCGACCACGTGTACGAGTTCGTCAACGACTCCTACCAGCAGCTCATCGGCCGCAGGAACATCGAGGGCAAATCCATCCGGGAAGCCCTGCCGGAACTGCAGGGCCAGGGCATCCACGAACTGCTCGACGAGGTGTACCGCACCGGCCGGCCCTACATCGGCAAGAACCTCAAGGTCCTGCTGCAGCGCGAACCGGGCGGCCCGCTGACCGAGCATTACCTGAATTTCATCTACCAGCCCACCCTGGACGGCGTGGGAGCGGTGAACGGCATCTTCGCCGAAGGCTACGATGTGACCGACCAGCGCATGGCAGAACAGGAGCTGCGCGCCCTCAACAGCCACCTGGAAAGCCGGGTGGCCGAGCGCACCCGCGACCTGGAGGATGCCCTGGCGCGCCTCACCGCCGAATCCCGCGAGCGCGAAGCCGCCCAGGAGGCGCTGCGGCAGTCGCAGAAGATGGAAGCCGTGGGCCAGCTCACGGGCGGCCTCGCGCACGATTTCAACAACCTGCTGGCCACCATCAGCGGCAGCCTCGAGCTGATCAACCGGCGCGTGGCGCAGGGGCGCTTCGACGACCTGGCCCGCTATGTGACGGTCGGCCAGGGCGCAGCGCGGCGCGCCGCCTCGCTCACCCACCGCATGCTGGCCTTCTCGCGGCGGCAGACGCTCGACCCCAAGCCCACCGACGTGAACCGCCTGGTGCGCGGCATGGAGGAACTCATCCGCCGCACCATCGGCCCCGAGACGGAACTGGAAGTCGTCAATGCCGTGGGCCTGTGGACCACCCACGTGGACCCGCACCAGCTCGAGAGCGCACTCCTGAACCTGTGCATCAACTCCCGCGATGCCATGCCCGGCGGCGGCCGGCTCACCATCGAGACCGCCAACGCCTGGATGGACGAGCGGGCCGGCCGCGAGCGCGACCTGCCGCCGGGCCAGTACGTGTCGCTGTGCGTGACCGATACCGGCACCGGCATGGCGCCCGAGGTGATGCGCCGGATCTTCGAACCCTTCTTCACCACCAAGCCGATCGGCATGGGCACGGGCCTGGGCCTGTCCATGGTGTATGGATTCGCGCGGCAGTCGGGCGGGCAGGTGCGCGCGTATTCCGAACCGGGCATGGGCACGACGATGTGCATCTACCTGCCCCGCCACGAAGCCCAGCCCGAGGAGTCCGACGTCCCGGCCCTGCACCTTCCCGAGGCCGGCGAGGGATCAGGCGTCGTGCTGGTGGTGGACGATGAACCGAGCGTGCGTTCCCTGGTGGTGGAAGTGCTGCACGAGATGGGTTACCACACCATCGAGGCGCACGACGGCCCCTCGGCCCTGCAGGTGCTGCAGTCGCGCACCCACCTGGACCTGCTGATCACCGATGTCGGCCTGCCCGGCGGCATGAACGGACGCCAGCTGGCCGACGGCGGGCGCCTCACGCGGCCCGACCTCCAGATCCTCTTCATCACCGGGTATGCCGAGAACGCGGCCGTGGGCAACGGCCACCTGGAGCGCGGCATGCACGTGCTGACCAAGCCCTTCACGCTCGACGCGCTGGCCCACCGCGTGCGCACCCTCATCCGGCAACCGTCATGAGGCCTGCCGCGCTCCAAGCCCCGGCCCCGCCCGGCGACGCCATCCACGCGCAGGGCGGGCCCGAGGCCGGCTGCCTGGGCGCACTGCGGGAGGCCACGCGCACGCGGCACGAGCGCCTCGACGCGGCGCTGCCCATCGCCCGTCCGGGGGCGACGCTGGACGACTACATCCGGCATGCATGTGCCCTGGCGGCCTGGCTCCAGGCGCTGTCTCCGCTGCTCCGCATACTCGACGGCGGAGCGCCTGCCTGGCCGCTCGACGATCCGGCGCGGCGGGACGCCCTGCAAGACGATCTGGCGGATGCCGGGGCCGCCCTGCCGCCCTGTGGAGCCCCGGACTCACGCTCGCCCATCGACGCGGCGCTCGCGGCATGTCCCGGGCAGCACGCCGCCGTGGCCTGGGGAATGGCCTACGTGGTGGAAGGGTCTCAGCTCGGAGGACAATGGCTCTACCGGCGACTGGCCCAGCCCCTGGCACCCCATCCCTTGAGGTATCTGCAGGGCAGCGGCACCCGCACGGCGGAGCGCTGGAAGGATTTCACGGCCCGCCTGGCCAGCAACGTGCGGACGCCGGCCGACATCGAAGCGGCCTGCGCCGGAGCGCGCGCGGCCTTCGATGCCTTGCAACGGCTGTACGATCGTCAGGAAACACCCGCATGACCGCTCCCCGCCCTCCCCTCCGCGCCGGCCGATCGGTGGCCGCCCCGGCGCGATGCGGCTCGACGGAGCCCCTCCCATGAACCTCCCGCTCCACACCGCGGCCCCCGCGGCAGCGACCCTCGACAACTGCGACCGCGAGCCGATCCACATTCCCGGCAGCATCCAGGACCACGGTGCGCTCGTCGCGTTCGATGGCGACGGCGTCGTCCGCTATGCAAGCGCCAACGCGGAGGACTTCCTGGGTTGCCCCCTGACGCCGGGCAGCGTGCTCGAAGGGCTGCTGCCCCAGGCGCCGTGCTCGGCCGTCGCCGGCAAGGTGCGCGAAGGCCTGCTGGCACTGCATGGCGAAGCCGAAGTCCCCATGCCCGCGGAACTGCAGGTGGGCAGCCGGCAATTCGACGTGGTGCTCCATATCAGCGACAAGCTGCTCGTGGCCGAATTCGAGTCACGCCGGCACAGCAGCGCCGAACTGGCCGTGTTCGCCGTGCAGGCGCACCGTGCCATGGAAAAGCTGCGCAGGCCCCGCGCCATCGACGATCTCCTGCAGCTCGCCACGCAAGAGCTGCGCGCTTTGACCGGCTTCGACCGCGTGATGGCCTACCGCTTCCGGCCCGACGGTAGCGGCGAGGTGGCTGCAGAGTCCTGCATTTCCACGCTGGACCCCTACCTGGGACGGCGCTATCCGGCCAGCGATATCCCCGCCCAGGCCCGGCGCCTGTACGTCGTCAACACCCTGCGCCTCATCGCCGACGTGGGCGCGCCCGTGGTGCCCCTGCTGCAGCGGGAAGTGGCGCCGCTCGACCTGAGCGCCAGCATCCTGCGCAGCGTCTCGCCCATCCACATCGAGTACCTCGCCAACATGGGCGTGGCCGCCTCGATGAGCGTGTCCATCGTCATCAACGGCCAGCTCTGGGGCCTGCTGGCCTGCCACCACATGCAGCCGCGCCAGGTGCCCTACAGCGTGCGCATGGCCTGCGACGTCATCGCGCAGGTGCTGTCGTCCAATATCCAGAACTCCCTGCTGCGCGCCCAGACGGAACGCACGGAGGCCGCCTCCGCCGTGCGCTCGCGCCTCATCGCGGACATCCTGCATTCCGACGACGAGTACGCTGCGCTGGCGCGCCACGCACCCGAGCTCTGCATCACCCTGCACGCCGAAGCGGCCGTGGTGGCCACGGGCGCCAAGCTGCAGCTTTTCGGCGGCATCCAGGAAGAGGCCGCGCAGGCCATCCTGGAATGGCTCAACTCCGGCCCGGACGACGTCGCCCCGGACCGCTTGTTCCATACCCATTCCCTGCCCCTGCGCATGGCGGCGCTGGCCGGGCGGGCGGCGCCGTGGTGCGGCCTGCTGGCCCTGCCCTTCGACCGCGAACGAGGCGGCTGGGCGCTCTTCCTGCGCCGCGAGCAGATCGAAACCATCCACTGGGGCGGCCGGCCCGAGAAGGAAGTCCGCCCCGGCCCGCTGGGCCCGCGGCTCACGCCCCGCGGTTCCTTCGACCTGTGGAAGGAAACCGTCCGCGCCACGGCCGAGCCGTGGGAAGGCGTGGAACTCGACATCGCAGGCCAGGTGCTGGACGAACTGCAGCGCGCCCAGCATGCCCGGCATGCCGAACTCAACCGGGCCCGCACCCAGCTCATGGCGGTGCTCGGCCATGACCTGCGCGACCCCCTGCACTCCATCAGCATGGCCGCGCGCGTGCTGGAAAAGGACGGCGACGCCAGCGGGCGGGCCGGCCGGCTGGGCCAGCGCATCCAGTCGTCCAGCAGCCGCATGCAGCGCCTCGTGAGCCAGGTCATGGACATGTCGCGGCTGCAGAGCGGGCTCGGCCTGGACCTGCAGATCGCCCGCGCCGACCTCTCCGCCCTGCTCGCCGACCTCGTCGACGAAGCCCGCACGGCCCACCCCGACATCGAACTGCGCACCCAGCTGCCGCCCCTGCTGGAAGCCGGCGTGGACGCCGACCGGATCGCCCAGGTGTTCGTGAACCTCATGAGCAACGCGCGCCACCATGGCCGGCCAGGGCATCCGATCCATGTCGCCGCCCATCCGCTGCCGGACGGGAGCGCCGCCATCGCCGTCCGGAACGTGGCCGCGCCCATCGCCGACGCGATCGCGGGCAACCTGTTCAGCCCGTTCAAGGCCTCCTCGGCCGGCAACGCCCGCAACCGCTCCGGCATGGGCCTGGGGCTCTACATTGCCTATGAGATCGTCAGGGGCCATGGCGGTACCATCGCCTATACCTACGATGACGGCCATGTGGTTTTCTCGGTACGGATTCCCCCGGCGGGCTCGGGCACAATCGCCGGTTCCTGAAAACGGCCGTTCCGGCTGAGGAACCGCGCCACTTCATGCACGCAGACATTCTCATCGTTGACGACAACCACGAAGCGGCCGAGCTGCTGAGTGACCTGCTGGAACTCAACGGCCACCGCGTGCGGGTGGCGCTCAACGGTGCGCAGGCGATCGCGCTGATGCAGGCGCAGCCCGCGTCCCTGCTGCTGGTGGACCAGCACCTGCCGGACATGCTCGGTGCGGAACTGGTGCCAAGGCTGAAGGACATTGCCGCCGCCGCCGGGCTTCCCGCGTGCATCGCCATCGGGATCACCGGCCTGAGCGCAGCCGAGCGCGCAGCCCTGGGCGGTTTCGACCACGTGCTCGGCAAGCCGCTGGATTTCGACACCTTCGACGCGCTCATCGAGCGCTCGCTCGCCAGCCTGCGCCAGCCCGGCGGCACCTGACGCCGCTTCCCGCAGGCTTTTCCGGCCCACCGCTCCGGCCGCCGGCGTCCGTCCGCACCCACGCCGGCATGCCACGCCCGTGCCCGCCCATCTGCACGTAGGTGGCCACTGACAGCGCGTCGTAGGAACTTCCTGCAACCTTTTGTTGCGGCGCAACAGAACATGGCGGGGAGCCCTCCTGCCATGACGCAATCCATCCTCCCAGCCCTGCCTGCGCGACGCCCCGACCGGCGCGCGCGGCCGTGCGTGGACGGCAGCGGTCCGGCAGCAGCATCCCCCGTTTCCGCGCCCTTCCACGTTTGATCCTTCGGGAGTCCCACCATGTCCAGCACCAAGAACGTTCTCGCCATCGTCATGGCCGGCGGCGAAGGCTCTCGCCTGCACCCGCTCACCGCCGAGCGCTGCAAGCCGGCCGTGCCCTTCAACGGCAAGCACCGCATCGTCGATTTCGTGCTCTCGAACCTCGTCAACTCCGAGATCTACTCGATCTACCTGCTGGTGCAGTACAAGTCGCAGTCACTGATCGAGCACATCCGCCAGTCCTGGACGATGACGCGCTTCATTCCCCAGCACTTCGTGACGGTGGTGCCGCCGCAGATGCGCAACGGCCCGGAGTGGTTCCAGGGCACCGCGGATTCGGTCTACCAGAACATCCACCTGATCGAGTCGTTCAAGCCGGACATCGTCGCCGTCTTCGGCGCGGACCATATCTACCGCATGGATGTGCGCCAGATGATCGACTTCCACGTGAAGAACGACGCCCACGTCAGCGTGGCCACGCTGCCGGTGAAACTGGCCGACTGCAACCAGTTCGGCATCGTCGAGACGGACGACAGCCACCGCATCGTCGATTTCGTCGAAAAGCCGCAGACGCCGCCGCGCCCGATGCCGGGCAGCTCGACGCACGCCCTCGCCTCCATGGGCAACTACCTCTTCAATGCCGACATCCTGCTGGATGCCCTGCGCGAAGCACACGAAACCGGCCACAGCGATTTCGGCAAGCACATCCTGCCGGCCATGCTCAAGTCCCACCGCCTCATGGCCTACGACTTCGACACCAACACCATTCCCGGCACCGAGCCCTATGAAGAGCACGGCTACTGGCGCGACGTGGGCACCATCGATGCCTACTACCAGGCGCATTTCGACACGCTGGGCGCAACGCCCCGCTTTCGCATGACCAACCGCCACTGGCCCATCTACGCCAGCCCGGACCAGGCCGAGTCGGCCCAGATCGAGAATGGCGTCATCCACCGCTCCGTGGTGGGCTCGGGCAGCATCGTGGACGGCGCCTCCCTGGACAACGCCATGCTGCGCCGCTCCGTCGTCGTCGAGCGCGATGCCCGCCTGGAACACTGCATCGTCATGGAGCGCTCGCGCATCGGCCGCGGCGCCCAGGTGCGCCGTGCCATCATCGACCAGGACAACGACATCCCTGCGCACGAACGCATCGGCTTCGACCTGGAAGCGGACCGCAAGCGCTTCCACGTGACCGAGAGCGGCATCGTCGTCGTGCCCCGCCAGTTCTTCAAGCCGCAGGGCCTGCAATCCACCACCCCCAGCATCGGGCGGGCGCGTCCCTCCGTGGCGTCGGCATCCGAGGGATCCGGCCTGAAGGTGGCCGCATGAAGGCAGGCGACGCTGCTCCACACATGACCTCCCGCCGCCCACGCGCCACCCGGCATGTCGCCGAGGCGGGCCGGCCGTTGCCGCTCGGCGCCACGGCCGACCGCAACGGCGTGAACTTTGCCGTGCACGCGCCGGGCGCGGAACGCGTGGAGGTCTGCCTCTTCGCGGATGGCGAGAACGAGACGCAGCGCATCGCCCTGCCGGCCTTCACCGCCGGCACGTGGCATGGGCATGTCAAGGGACTCAAGCCGGGCCAGCGCTATGGCCTGCGCGTCCACGGGCCCTACGCTCCCGGGCAGGGGCAGCGCTTCAATCCCGCCAAGCTGCTCATCGATCCGTACGCCCGCGCGCTCGACCGGCCCGTGCTCGGTGCCGACGACCAGTTCGGCTACGAACTCGGCCACGAGGACGAGGACCATGCCGTCAGCGAGGTGGACAACGGCGCCACCGCGCCCAAGTCCATCGTGGTGCGCTCGCGCTTCGACTGGGACGACGACGCCCCGCCCCGCGTCCCGCCCTCCAAGACCGTCTTCTACGAAATGCACGTCAAGGGCTTCACGCAGACGCTGTCCGGCGTTCCGGAAGGCCAGCGCGGCACCTATGCGGGGCTGGGATCGGAAGCTGCCGTCGCCTACCTGAAGGACCTGGGCGTGACCAGCGTGGAACTGCTGCCCGTGCAAGCCTTCGTGGACGACAAGCGCCTCGTGGATGCGGGCCTGGCCAATTACTGGGGCTACAACACCATCGCCTTCTTCGCGCCCGAACCCCGCTATGCCGCCAGCCGCGGCGACGGCGGCACGGACGAGTTCAAGGCCATGGTCAAGGCCCTGCACGCCGCCGGCATCGAGGTGATCCTGGACGTGGTCTACAACCACACGGCCGAGGGCAACCACCTGGGCCCCACGCTCAGCCTCAAGGGCATCGACAACGCCGCCTACTACCGCCTCTCCCCGGAAGATCCGCGCTTCTACGTGGACTACACCGGCACCGGCAACACCGTGGACACGAGCAGCCCCGCCGCCCTGCGACTGGTCATGGACAGCCTGCGCTACTGGGTCACGGAGATGCACGTGGACGGCTTCCGCTTCGACCTGGCGTGCTCGCTGGGGCGCGACGTTTCGGGCGCCTTCACCCACCGCGCGGCCTTCTTCGCCGCGGTGGCGCAGGATCCCGTGCTCGCGCGCGTCAAGCTCATCGCCGAGCCCTGGGACCTGGGCCCCGATGGCTACCAGGTGGGCGGCTTTCCCGACGGCTGGATGGAGTGGAACGGACGCTACCGCGACGTGGTGCGCGACTACTGGCGCGGCACCGACGGCAGCCTGCCCGCGTTCGCCGCCTGCCTCTGCGGCAGCGCCGACATCCTGGAGGCCCGCCGCCGCCCGGCGACGGACAGCGTCAACATCGTCACCGTGCACGACGGCTTCACCCTGGCCGACCTCGTGAGCTACAACGAGAAGCACAACGAAGCCAACCAGGAAGACAGCCGCGACGGCGAAAACCACAACCGCAGTTGGAACTGCGGCGCCGAAGGCCCGACCGAAGACCCCGCCATCCTGGACCTGCGCGAGCGCCAGATGCGCAATTTCCTCGCGACGCTCTTCGTATCGCACGGCACACCGCTGCTGCTGGGCGGCGACGAGCATGCCCGCACCCAGCAGGGCAACAACAACGGCTACTGCCAGGACAGCCCCCTGTCGTGGTACGACTGGGAGCATGCCGGCCGCAACGATGCGCAGCGCCGCTTTACCGCGGCCCTGATCGCCCTGCGCTCCGAGCTGCCGGCCCTGCGCACCGCGGTCGCCTACGGCGGCCGGGCCGATTGCGTGGGCGTGCACTGGCACAGCGTCTGGGGCCTGCCCATGACGGCAGAGGAATGGGACGACCCGCAATCGCGCTGTGTCGCCGCCCTGATGGAGGCGGACGCCGGCGGCTGCGCAGCCCTCGTCCTCTTCAACGCCACCGGCGAAGACGCGACCTTCACCCTCCCGCAGGAGGAGCAGGCCCGCTCCTGGACCGTGCGCGTGGACACCCGCACTGCCGACGTACCGCCCGCCGATACCGCGCCGGTGCCTTCCGGAGACCCGTACGTGCTGCCGGGGCATGCCATGGCCATCCTCACCGCACTGGGCGCTTCCGGCGATCCCTCTCCATGAAGCACCAGCACGACATGCCGATCGGCGCCCGCCTCCTGCCTGAAGGCGGCGTCCACTTCACCCTCTGGGCCCCCGCCGCTTCGCGGCTCACCCTCCACCACCGCAGAGCACCCGGCGCGCAGCCCATGCAGGCTCCGGCCCGCCAGGATGCGGACGGCTTCTGGCAGGCCACCGTGTCCGAAGCCGGCCCCGACACGCTCTACCAATGGCAGGCGGACGACGGCCCGCTGGTGCCCGACCCCGCGTCACGCAGCAATCCCGACGGTCCCCACGGCCCGAGCCGCGTCACCGACCCGGCTGCCTTCGAGTGGAAGACCGAGGGCTGGACAGGCCGGCCGTGGAACGAAACCGTGCTCTACGAACTGCACGTGGGCACCTTCACGCCCGATGGCACGTTCGCCGCGGCCATGGAGCGGCTGCCCTGGCTGGCCGGGCAGGGCTTCACCGCCATCGAGCTCATGCCCGTGGCCACGTTCGGCGGGCGGCATGGCTGGGGCTACGACGGCGTACTGCCGTTCGCGCCGCACCCGGCCTACGGCACGCCGGACGACATGAAGCGCTTCATCGACCGGGCCCATGCGCTCGGCCTGATGGTGTTCCTGGATGTCGTGTACAACCACTTCGGCCCGGACGGCAATTACCTGGGCAGCTACGCCCCGGCCTTCTTCTCGGAAACCCACCACAGTCCCTGGGGCGCGGCCATCAATTTCGACGGCGAGGACAGCGGGCCGGTGCGCGAGTTCTTCATCCAGAATGCGCTCTACTGGGTCCGGGAATTCCGCATCGACGGCCTGCGCCTGGATGCCGTCCATGCCATCGTGGACGATGGTTCTCCCCACGTGCTCGATGACCTCGCGCAGCGCGTGCGGCAGGCCACCGCAGGCCGGCACGTCCACCTCGTCCTCGAGAACGAGAAGAACGAGAGCCAGCGCCTGGCCCCCCGCCCCGAGCCGACGCGCTACGACGCGCAGTGGAACGACGACTTCCATCATGCCCTGCACGTCGCCCTCACCGGCGAGCGCCAGGGCTACTACGCCGACTACGCCCATGCACCGCTGGACGGGCTCGCGCACAGCTTCGCGGGCGGCTATGTCTTCGCGCCCTCGCACCGTGATGGGGATGGCCGGCGCCTGGAGCGGACACCTGCCGCGCCCCAGCCACTGGCCACGATGGTGAATTTCTGCGGCAACCACGACCAGATCGGCAACCGCGCCTTCGGCGAGCGCCTCTCGCACCTGGTGCCGCAGCCCGCCGCCGAACTGGCGCTGCTGTCCGCGCTGCTGACGCCCGCCACGCCGCTGGTGTTCATGGGCGACGAATTCGGCGCGGAAACACCGTTCCTGTACTTCGCCGACTGGACAGGCGAGCTCCGCGAGGCGGTGCGCCAGGGACGCCAGCGCGAATTCCGGCTCGAAGCCGGTTCCGGCAGGGAACTGCCCGACCCCTGCGACGCCGCCACCCTCGAACGCAGCCGCCTCGACTGGCGCCAGGCGGAAGGCCCCGCAGGACAGGAGCGGCTCGCGCTGGTCCGCGCGGCCCTGTCCGCGCGCCGGCAGTGGATTGCTCCGCGCCTGTGCCGGCTGCGCTCCGGAACGCACACGGCGCGCCGCGTGGGAGCGGCCGGGCTGCAGGTGGAATGGGACTACGACGATGGAGCACGCCTCGTGATGCAGATGAACCTGGGCACGGAATCCGTGGATGAGGACCCCGGGCAGGGGACCAGCGCGTCCGGCACGCCCGTCTTCCAGCACCGCTGGGAAGGCGGTGGCGCCTGGGCCCCGTGGTCCGCGCGGTGGATGCTGCAGGAGGTGCCCGCATGAACGGCCACCACCACGAGGGCCACGACGGCCTGCACGAACGCGCCCGCCGGGCAGGCATCGCGCTCCAGTACGCCAGCTTCTGGGGTGAGCACCGCGAGGTGCCGCCGGAGGTGCTCGAGCGCGCGCTGTCGGCCATGGGATCGCACGCAGACGCTGGTGCGCTACCCTCCCCCATCGTCGTGGAAGAAGGCCAGCCGGCCGAGATCGAATGGCATGGCGCCGCATCCTGGCGGCTGGTCACCAGCGAGGTCGAGGCCGAGGAAACCGTCTGCGAGGGCCGGGGCCCGGTCGCGCGGCTGCCGGCCACGCTGCGCGCGGGCTACTATCGCCTCACAGGGCCTGGAACGCAGGAAGAGCGCTTCGTCATCGTCGCGCCCGCGCGCTGCTGGTCACCCGATCCGCTGCGCCATGGTGAGCGCTGGTGGGGCCTGAGCGTGCAGCTGTATTCGCTGCGCTCGGACCGCAACTGGGGCATCGGCGACTTCTCCGATCTCTGCGACCTGGTGGCGACCGCCGCTGCCCAGGGCGCCGCCTTCGTCGGCCTGAGCCCGCTGCACGCCTTGCGCATGGACCGGCCGGACCTGGCCAGCCCCTACAGCCCGTCCAGCCGCCTGGCGCTCAACCCGCTGTTCATCGACGTGACCGCGATGCCGGAATTCCTGCGCAGCGGCCCGGCGCAGTCGCTCTACGCCGACGGCGTGTTCCAGCAGCGGCTGCAGGCCCTGCGCGCCGCGGAAACGGTGCAGTATGCCGAGGTCGCCGCCGCCAAGGAGGAAATGCTCGCCCTGCTGTGGGACGAGTTCCGCCAGGGCGACTGGGAATCGCTGAGCCCGCGCGGCCTCGCCTTCCAGGCCTTCATGAAGGAGCATGCCGCCACGCTGGCACCGCATGCGCTGTTCGAAGCCATCCAGCGCCATCTCGTGCGCACGTCGCCCGACACCTGGGGCTGGCCTGCCTGGCCCGAGGAACTGCGGGATCCCCAGGGCCCGGCCGCCCAGGCCTTCGCCAAGGACCATGCGGAAGCCGTGGCCTACCACATGTGGCTGCAGTGGACAGCCCACCTGCAGCTCGGGCAGGCGGGCGAGCGCGCCCGCGCCCTCATGCCGCTCGGCCTGTACTGCGACCTGGCCGTGGGCGCGAGCGACGGCGGCTCGGAAACCTGGACCTCGCAGAAGCTGTATGCACGCGGCATGAACATCGGGGCGCCGCCCGATCCGCTGAACACCCAGGGCCAGGACTGGGGCCTGCCGCCGCTCAACCCCGTCGCGCTGGCCGCTGCCCGTTTCATGCCGGTGCGCCGCCTGCTGCATGCCGTCATGCAGCCCGCCGGGGCGCTGCGCATGGACCACGTGATGGCGCTCATGCGCCTTTTCTGGACCCACGGCGGCGCCGGCACCTACGTCGCCTACCCGCTGCAGGCGCTGCTCGCGGTCCTCGCCATCGAAAGCCATCGCCACCAGTGCCTGGTCATCGGCGAAGACCTGGGCAACGTGGCGCCGCAGATGCGCGAGGCCATGGCGCAGCGCACCGTCCTTTCCTACCGCCCGCTCATCTTCGAACGCATGGATGGCGGCGCCTTCCGGCCGCCCGCGCAGTGGCCGGCGCAGGCGCTGGCCGTGGTGAGCACGCACGACCTGCCCACATTGCGCGGCTACTGGTCCGGCGAAGACATCGAGGTGCAGAAGCGCCTGGGCTGGCTGCCGGATTCGGAAGCCCACGCGCGCAGCCTGATCGAGCGCGCACAGGACCGTGTCCGATTGCTGATGGCGCTGCAGGAAGAAGGCCTTCTGCCCCCCGGCGCCACGGTGGATGCCCAATCCGTGCCCGAGGCCACGCCGGAGTTCACGGCCGCTGTGCATGCCTACCTGGCGCGCACCCCCTGCTGGCTCGCGGCGGTGCAGATCGAGGATGCCATCGCACAGCTCGAACAGGTCAACGTGCCCGGCTCCACCGAGGACATGCAGCCCAACTGGCGCCGGCGCCTCGCCGTGCCGCTGGACCGGTTGGCCACGCACCCCTGCTTCGCCGCCGTGGCCTCCGCCATGCGCGAGCACCGGGGGCGCCCCGCCATGCAGGCCCCCGTGGAAGAACTGCCCGCGCTCGACACCGCGGACGTTCCGCTCGCGACCTACCGCGTGCAGTTCCACAAGGACAACACCTTCGCGGCCATGACCGCCGCCGTCCCCTACCTGCACGCGCTGGGCATCAGCCATCTCTACAGCTCGCCCTACCTCAAGGCCGCCCCCGGCAGCACGCACGGCTACAACGTGGTCGATCCCACGCAGCTGAACCCGGAAATCGGCGACGAGGCCAGCCATGCCGCCCTGTGCGATGCCCTGCAGGCGCATGGCCTCGGCCAGTTGCTGGACATCGTGCCCAACCACATGGGCGTGATCGACGCCCCCAACCCCTGGTGGGACGACGTGATGGAACACGGGCGGTCCGCCGCCCATGCCGGCTTCTTCGACATCGAATGGGAGCCCGCCACCGCCAGCCTGCAGGGCCGCGTGCTGCTGCCCATGCTCGGCGGGCAGTACGGCCACGTGGTGGAAGCCGGCGAACTGCGCCTGGATTTCGACGCACAGGCCGGCCGCTTCCTGGTGTGCTACTGGGACCACCGGCTGCCGGTGGACCCCCGGCACTACGCCCGCATCTTCGCGGCCGTGCCCGCACCGGCCCCCGGCGAAGCCGATGGCGACAGCGCGCTGCAGGTGCACTCCCTCATCGATGCCTTCGGCCGCCTGCCCGACCGCGACACCGGTGACGAAGGCGAGCGCGCCATGCGCCTGCGCGATGCCCCCCTCCACCAGCGGCGCCTCGCGGAACTGGCCGGGGCCCATGCGTGGCTGCGCCAGTGGGTCGCCGCCTGCCTGGCCCACTGGAACGGCCGGAAGGAAGAGCCCGGCAGCTTCGACGCGCTGGACGGCCTGCTGCGCGACCAGCCCTACCGCCTGGCGGACTGGCGCGTGGCCGGCGACGACATCAACTACCGCCGGTTCTTCGACGTGAACTCCCTCGCTGCGCTGCGCATGGAGGAAACCTCCGTGTTCGAGGCTGCGCACGCCTGCATCTTCCGCTGGCTGGCAGAGGGCCGCATCACCGGCCTGCGCATCGACCACCCGGACGGCCTGGCCGATCCCGCGCAGTACTTCGACCGCCTGCAGCGGCGCCATGCGGCCCTCGCCCGCGCCGCCGGCCGCGAGCCCACGGCGCTCTACCTCGTGGTGGAAAAGATCCTGGCGGACCACGAACCCCTGCCGGCCTACTGGCCCGTACACGGCGCCACGGGCTACCGGTTCAGCAGCCTGGTCAACGGCCTCTTCGTGGACACCGCATCGCAGGCCGCCTTCGACGACGCCTACACCAGCTTCACCGGCGACACGAAGGATTTCGAGGAAGCGGTGTACGAGTGCAAGAAGCACATCATCGAGACCTCGCTCTACAGCGACCTGGGATGGCTGGCCGACACGCTCTACCGCATCGCCCAGGCGGACCGGCGCACCTTCGATTTCACGCGCAACCAGTTGCGCATCGCCCTGACGGAAGTGGCGGCGGTCTTCCCCGTTTACCGCACCTACCTGGTGCCCGACGGCACGCCCCCCAGTGACACCGACCGTCGCCACGTCGCCTGGGCCATCGCGGCCGCACGCCGCCGCATGGGCACCAGCGAGGGTGGCGTGCTGGCCTATCTCGAAAGCGTCCTGCTCGGCGACGAAGGCGCGGCCCCGCCCCTGCGCGCGCGCTTCATCCGCCGCTGGCAGCAGTTCACGGCCCCGGTCATGGCCAAGTCCGTGGAAGACACGGTTTTCTACCGCTACGTGCGCCTCGTCTCGCTGAATGATGTCGGCTCGGAACCGCGCCGATTCGGCCTCACCTGCGCGGCCTTCCACCAGGCCAACCTGCAGCGCGCCCGCCACCGCCCGCACAACCTGCTGGCCACCTCCACGCACGACAGCAAGCGGTCCGAAGACCTCCGCGCCCGCCTCAACGTGCTTTCGGAAATCCCCGCGTTGTGGGAAGACACCGCCCTGCAGCTGCACGAGCTGGGCGCGCGCTTCGCCACCGAGGTGGACGGTATGCAGGCCCCGCGGCCGCACGACCTCTGGGCCCTCTACCAGGCACTGGTCGGCATCTGGCCCACCCATGCCACCGAGCCGGACGAGCGCCAGGAACTGCGCGAACGCATCCAGCAGTACATGGTCAAGGCCATGCGCGAGGCCAAGCAACAGACCAACTGGCTGTTCCCGAACGCGGCCTATGAAGATGCGGTGGCGCGCTATATCGACGGTGCGCTCTCGACCGAGCGCTTCGTGCGCGAGCTCGAAAGGTTCGTGCAGTCCATCGCGCCCTATGGCTTCCGCAACAGCCTCTGCCAGCTCGCGCTCAAGCTCACGGTGCCCGGCGTGCCGGACATCTACCAGGGCTGCGAACACTGGAACTTCAGTCTCGTGGACCCGGACAACCGCCGCCCCGTGGATTTCGGCGCCATGGCACGGGCCCTGGAGCAGGTGCAGGCGCTCTACGGCCAGGGCGCCCATCCGTCGCAGGCGGACTGGGAACGCCTCATGGGCCCGGTGCCCGGCCCGGACGCGAAGCAACTGGTCACCTGGCGCCTGCTGCACCTGCGGCAGGCCCTGCCCGACCTGTTCCGCCAGTCCACCTACCTGCCGCTCACGCTGGAAGGCCATGGTGCCGAGCATGCGTTCGCCTTCGCCCGCATCCGGGACGGCCGGGCCATCGTGGTCATCTGCGCGCGCCTGCTCTACGGCCTGGCAGCGGCCGGGTGGCGCGGCACCCGGATCGCGGTCGCGTCCGCCCACCCCGTGCTGGCCAAGGCCGGCGTCTGGCAGGAATGGATGACGGGCCGGCGCATCGGCGCCGACACCGGGGAAGGATGGAGCGTGGAGGAAATCCTCGGGGAAGTGCTTCCGGACCGTCCCGGCCTGCCGTTCGCGGTGCTCGTGGGCGGAGAATCCGGCGCATGAAGATTCTCTTCGCCACATCGGAATGCGCCCCGCTGGTCAAGACCGGCGGCCTGGGCGACGTCAGCGCCGCGCTGCCGCCCGCCATCGCGGCCCTGGGCCACGAGGTGATGCTGCTCATGCCCGCATATGCGGACATGCCCCTGCAGGGCCGGATCACCGGCTGGCACTCGCTGCCCGCCGAAGGCCCCTGGCCCGCCGCGCAACTGCTGCGCGTGGACCGCGGCGGGCACGAGGTGCCCCTGCTGCTGCTCTCCTGCCCGCAGCTCTACGCGCGCTCCGGTTCGCCCTACGCCGGCGCGCAGGGGGAACACCCGGACAATGCCCTGCGCTTCGGCCTGCTCGCCCATGTGGCCGCGCGCATCGGCACGCCGCAATCGCCGTGCGGCTGGACCGCGGACATCGTCCACGCCAATGACTGGCCCACCGCACTGGCGCCGCTCTACCTGCGGCAGTTCCGCGACGCGGCCGGCCCCCGGGGGGATACCGTGGCGCGCAGCATGGTCACGGTGCACAACCTGGCTTTCCAGGGCGTTTTCCCCATGGACTGGGCGCAGCGCCTCGGCATCGAGGACCGGCACCTGGGTATCGAGGGCGCCGAATTCTGGGGCCAGCTCTCCATGCTCAAGGCCGGCCTGCAGTACGCGGACGCCATCACCACCGTCAGCCCCACCTACGCACGCGAGATCCAGACGCCCGAACTCGGCTTCGGCCTGGACGGCGTGCTCCGCGCCCGTGCGGACCGGCTGCAGGGCATCCTCAACGGCATCGACACCGCGCTGTGGAATCCGTCGCAGGACCCGCTGATCCCGGCGCACTTCTCCGCCGACCGCCTGGAGGGCAAGGCTGCCTGCAAGGCCGCACTGCGCCGGACGCTGGGACTTGCGCAGGATGGTGACCGCATGCTGTTCGGCCTCGTCGGCCGGATGACCGAGCAAAAAGGCATCGACTGGGTGATCGGCGGCGCCGAGCGCCTGCTGCGCCAGGGCGCGCAACTCGCCATCCTGGGCAGCGGCGACCCGGCCCTGGAAAACGCCCTGCGGGCACTGGCGAAGCACCATCCCCGCCACATGCACGTCACCGTGGGCTTCGACGAAGACCTCGCCCACGGCATCGAGGCCGGCAGCGACAGCTTCCTCATGCCTTCCCGCTTCGAACCCTGCGGCCTGAACCAGATGTACAGCCAGGCCTACGGCACGCCGCCCGTGGTCACTCCCACCGGCGGCCTCGCCGATTCGGTGGTGGATGCCGACGACCCGGCGGGCAACGGCACGGGTTTCGTGCTGCGCGGGTCGAGCCAGGCCGCGTTCGACCAGGCCGTAGGCCGCGCCCTGCACCTCTGGAAAACCGCGCCCGACGCCTGGCGCCGCCTGCAGCGCAACGGCATGCAACGCGATTTCGGATGGACCGCCTCGGCCCGGGCGTACCTCCAGGCCTATGGCGCCGCACGTAACCGTGCGGAAACCCGCCCGCAAACGGCCTCAGCCTTGTCCTACAGGAAGCCCCGGCCCGCGGCGGAATACTGATGCCACGCCGGCACACACCGGCGCTCCCCGCGTTCTCTAGGAGCCCGACATGATCCGCAAAACCTGGCCTTTCCTGTCGTCGTATCAGGAGCGTGACGACATCGGCGACACCGTGGCGCCGGCATCGGCCGAGCCTGCCGACACGTCGTCCGCCCTCCCGGCGGCTTACGCCGATGCAAGGTCCCGCATCCGGCCCGCCCATGCCGCCATGATGGGCAGCCCTGTTTCCCAGGGCAGCCCGTCGCAGGCGTCTGCCTGCGCAGGCTGAAGCACCGCCGTTCCGGCGATTCCAGCGGGGCTCCAGGCCTGCCGTTCCGGGCAAGCGCCAGGCTCCGCCATCCGCCGCAAGGCGGGACAGTTCATCCCCTGCCCACGAAGGGCATCTTGGTGGCCATCACCGTGTGGAACAGCACATTGGCCTCCAGCGGCAGCTCCGCCATGTAGAGCACCGACCGCGCGACGATGCCCACGTCCATCAGCGGCTCGGCCGCGATCCGGCCATTGGCCTGGGGTACGCCCTGCGTCATGCGCTGCGCCAGTTCCGTGCCCGCATTGCCCACGTCGATCTGCCCGACCGCGATGTCGTACTTGCGCCCGTCCAGCGAGGCGGTCTTGGTCAGGCCCATGACGGCATGCTTGGTGGCCGTGTAGGCGATGGAGTTCGGCCTCGGGGCATGGGCCGAGATCGAGCCGTTGTTGATGATCCGCCCCCCCTGCGGGCTCTGCGCCTTCATCACCCGGAACGCCTCGCGCAGGCAATAGAACATCCCGTTCAGGTTGATGTCCACCACGCGCTTCCATTCATCGATCGGCAGGTCTTCCAGCGGCACCGCAGGCGCGCCCACCCCGGCGTTGTTGAACAGCAGGTCCACGCGGCCGAACCGCTGGACGGCCTGGGCGAACAACCGCTCCACGGCCTGCGGATCCGCAACGTCCGTGGGCACGGCCAAAGCACGGTCGGCTCCACCCCCCTCCTCCACCACGGCCTGCAGCAGCGCTTCGCGGCGCCCGGCCAGCACCACCGACCAGCCGGCACCCAGCAGGGCCAGCGCCGCCGCCTTGCCGATGCCCGAGCCGGCACCCGTCACCACCGCGATACGCGGCGTTCCGTTCGCAACCTTCATCGATCTTGTCCTCTTGCTGGATGCACATCCCCGGGGCGGGGCCGGACGCCCGCGGCATCCCGACGCCCCGCCAGGGCTCAGCGGCGCGACTTGCCCCGCTTGGCGGCCCCGGAGCGGCGTCCGGAACCCTTGGCCGCCGCCTTGCGCGGCGCCGCGGGGGCGTCCTGCGGGCGGGCGGCCCGCGAAGCGCCCTTGCGGGCCTTGTTGCGACTGCGCTCTGCCCCCGCTCCATCGGCGGATGCCGGGAGCATGGGCTCCGACGGCTCGCGCCCTCCGCGGCCGCGGGAAGCGCGCGCGGGTGACAGCGACTCCTCGCCCTCGCGCACCAGCCGGAAGTCGATGCGTCGCCCATCCAGGTCCACGCGGCTGACCTGTACGCGCACCCGCGTGCCGATGGCATAGCGGATGCCCGTGCGTTCGCCGCGCAGCTCCTGGCGCGCCTCGTCGAACTTGAAATACTCGCCGCCCAGCTCCGTGATGTGCACCAGCCCCTCGACGTACATCGCGTCCAGCGTCACGAAGATGCCGAAGCTGGTCGCGGCCGTGACCAGGCCGCTGAACTCCTCGCCGAGGTGCTCGCGCATGTACTTGCACTTGAGCCAGGCCTCGACGTCGCGGCTGGCCTCGTCCGCGCGGCGTTCATTGGCGCTGCAATGCAGGCCCGCGGCCTCCCAGGCCTGCAGTTCCCGGGCCGCCGAGGCGGAGAGCGGCTTGCGCGGCTGCTGGGTGGGCGCGGGCACGCGTGCGGCCAGCCGCTTGGCGAGCTTGGCGTGGGCTTCGCCGGGCACGGGAAGCGCCGGCAGCCGGTACTTGGTCTGGCCCAGGATCGCCTTGATGACGCGGTGGACCAGCAGATCGGGATAGCGGCGGATCGGGCTGGTGAAATGCGTGTACGCCTCGTAGGCCAGCCCGAAATGGCCGCTGTTCACGGGCGTGTAGATGGCCTGCTGCATGGACCGCAGCA
Source organism: Paracidovorax avenae (assembly GCF_040892545.1). Classification (NCBI taxonomy): domain Bacteria; kingdom Pseudomonadati; phylum Pseudomonadota; class Betaproteobacteria; order Burkholderiales; family Comamonadaceae; genus Paracidovorax; species Paracidovorax avenae. The sequence goes on along the minus strand of NZ_CP156079.1, from coordinate 2,678,228 downwards.
GCATCGTGTGGATCTGCTGCGCGTCCGGACGGTCCTTCGTGGCCTCGGCGATGGCCTGGAAGTCGCCGGGCTTCGGATCGTCGCCGATCGTCATGCCTACCCCCATGGCCTTCAGGTAGCTGCGCAGGATTTCCTGCTTCTCCGGCGTGGGGCCTTCGTGCACGCGGTACAGCCCGGGCTGGCCACCCTGCGCGATGAAGTCCGCGCTGCACACATTGGCCGCGAGCATGGCCTCCTCGATCAGCCGGTGGGCATCGTTGCGCGTGCGCGGCACGATCTTCTCGATGCGGCCGTTGTCGTCGCAGACGATCTGCGTCTCGGTGGTCTCGAAATCCACCGCCCCACGCGCGTGCCGCGACGACAGCAGCGCGCGGTACACGTCGTGCAGGTTCAGCAAATCCTGCACGCGCGCCCGGCGCTTCGTCGCCTCCGGCCCCCGCGTGTTCGCGAGGATCGCGGCCACTTCCGTATAGGTGAAGCGAGCGTGGCTGAACATGACCGCCGGGTAGAACTGGTAGGCATGCACTTCGCCCTTGGCGGTGACCAGCATGTCGCACACCATGCACAGCCGCTCCACCTCCGGATTGAGCGAGCACAGCCCGTTGGACAGCTTCTCGGGCAGCATCGGGATCACGCGGCGCGGGAAATAGACGCTCGTGGCCCGGTCGTAGGCGTCCACGTCGATGGGGCTGCCCGTCTCCACATAGTGGCTCACGTCGGCGATCGCGACCAGGAGGCGCCAGCCCTTGGCGCGGCCGACGCGCGCCGGCTCGCAATACACCGCATCGTCGAAGTCGCGGGCATCTTCGCCGTCGATGGTCACCAGCGGCACGTCGGTCAGGTCGATGCGGTGGCGCTTGTCCTGCGCGCGCACCTTGTCGGGCAGGGCCCTGGCCTGCGCCAGCGCCTCCTGCGAGAACTCGTGCGGAACGCCGTATTTGCGCACGGCGATCTCGATCTCCATGCCCGGGTCGTCCACCTCCCCCAGCACTTCCGTGACACGGCCCACGGGCTGCCCGAACAGCGCGGGCGGCTCCGTCAGCTCCACCACCACGACCTGCCCGGTCTTGGCCGAGCCGGTAGCGCCCTTGGGGATCAGCACATCCTGGCCGTAGCGCTTGTCTTCCGGCGCCACCAGCCACACGCCGCTTTCCTGCAGCAGGCGCCCGATGATCGGGTGCTGGGGGCGTTCGATGATCTCGACGATGCGGCCCTCGGGCCGGCCGCGCCGGTCGTGCCGCGCGATGCGCACGCGCACGCGGTCCTTGTGAAGCACCGCCCGCATCTCGTTCGCGGGGATGTAGATGTCGGCATCGCCGTCGTCGCGCTGCACGAATCCGTGGCCGTCGCGGTGGCCCTGCACGCTGCCTTCGATTTCGTCATCGGAGTGCGCGACGTTTGCAACGGCTTTGGTTTTTTTGATATACAATCTGAGTCTTTCCTGAAATGCCCAGGTGGCGGAATTGGTAGACGCACTAGTTTCAGGTACTAGCGAGTAACATCGTGGAGGTTCGAGTCCTCTCCTGGGCACCAAGTTTAACGAGAACCAGACCGGTTTTTCGGCAATCGAGCCGCTTCCCTTGTGAAGCGGCTTTTTTGTTTGCGTGGGAGCCGCCGGGCTGCCGTTCCAGGCCGCGAGGTTCCCGGAAGCAGGCGGCTCCAAAGTTTTTTTAAAAAAATCGCCAACTTGCCTGGAACGGCAAAAAAAGACGCTAGAATTCAAGGATTCCTGAGATGCCCAGGTGGCGGAATTGGTAGACGCACTAGTTTCAGGTACTAGCGAGTAACATCGTGGAGGTTCGAGTCCTCTCCTGGGCACCAAAATTCAAAAGCCGCTGCTTACCCAGCGGCTTTTTCTTTTTCCGGCTGCGACAGGCCTCCGGCCTGGATGTGCATGCCCGCGGGAAGCTCGACTTATCCGGCGCCAGACTCTCCCGTCGGCGCCAGACCAGCAGGCAGCCATGCTGCAGCGTGGCCATGGCTCCCCTGGGGCTCCGCCCATACATCCCCCCTCCAATGAGATACGTGGCGCGCCAGCCGCTGGCACACGAGCGCAGCCGTACCTCCCACGGCAAGGGACAGGATGCATGCACCCTGCGATGCATGCGATGCGAAAGATGAGGACCAACAGAATGCGCCCGGAGCGCTGGGCACAGGCCGCGACAGCACGGCGGCAATTGCTGTAGCTCGCCACCCACCGCCAAGCGGTGCAGCGGCCCGCCGGAGGCACGGACCAGCCCCCGGCAGCCAGAGCAGAGGGGGCGATCAGCCCTTGAGCAGCGCCTTCAGCGCCTGCTGGAAGCGCCGCGCATTGCCGGGCTCGCTCGCGCTGGCGAGCACCCGCGCGGCATCCTGGGCCCAGGTCTGCGCCGGCGGCGGATCGTTGCGGCGCGTGAGCAGCTGCAGCTGCAGGGCGCGGCGCGCGGGCAACTGCTCCGCGGGCGTGGGCACCTCGGCCGCCATCTCCAGACGCAGCAATGCCTCGGACGCATCCCCCGCCGGCCCCGACGACACCGCCTGCGCCCAGCTGCTGCGCACGCCGGCAGGCACCTGCGATCCCAGCTCCTGTGCGGACGGCAGCTGCGATGCATCGCGCTTTTCCCAGGCCGCGAGCAGCTGGGTCAGGGCTTCGCCATGCGCCTGCGCGGCCAGCCTGCGCAGCGCCGCCTGGGCGTGCTCCTGTGCCTCGCGCTGGGCGCGGAAGGCAGCGTCGCCCAGGCGCGGGCCACGGGCCTGCGCCGTGCGATCGCGGTCGCCGAAGCGGCCGCCACGGTCACCACCGTCCCGGCCGTCGCGACCGTCACGTCCCGGACGGCCGTCCCTGCGGTCCCGCTCGCCGGGGCGGCCCGGGCGGCCCGCCGGTGCGGGAACATCACGCTTGGCACCCGGACGGTCATCGCCCCGCACCGCCACCACGGGACGAGCGGGCTTCGGCGCCGCGGCGGGCGCAGCGCCGGCATCGCCAGCCGCCTCCGTGCCCTCGGCCGGGGCCGACTCGGTGGCGGCGGAAGCCTGCGTGGCGGCGGCTGAATCGGCCGCCGCCTGCTGCTGGCCGCGGATGGCTGCTTCCAGCGCGGCCAGCGCCGTGCGGATCCGCTGGGCATCGCCGGACGCATTGGCCTCCTCCACCGCCCTGGACGCCTCCAGAACCGCCCGGTCGTGGGCGCTCATTTCGCCCGCGGCCTTCTGGCGATCGGCCGTCTTGCGGTTGAAGGCCTCGTCGATGGGCTTGCGGAACGCATCCCAGAGCTTCTGTTCCTGCTTGCGGTCCAGCGGCACGGACTGGGCCTCGGCCTGCCAGCGTTGCTGCAGTGCCTTCACGGCATCGATGCGCAGCGCCGGTGCCGCGCCCAGCGCCACGGCCTCTTCGATCATGGCATGGCGGCGTGCCAGGCTCTGCTTCTGGGCTGCCTCCAGCGGCGCGGCCGCTTCGGCCATGACCTGCTTCCACTGCGGCTGCAGTTCGGCATAGACCTTTTCGTTGACGTGGCCACCCTCGCGCCAGCGATCGGAGAACTGGTGCAGCGCACGGCCCACCTGCTTCCAGTCGGACTGCGCGCCTCCCGCTGCCTGCGCGGCCGTCCAGGCCTGCAGCTCCTGGATCAGCGCGAGGCGCTGCGCCTTGTGCTCGGCCGCGTCGGAACGCACCTTTTCCAGCCAGGCTTCCACCACCTTGTGGGCGGCATTGCAGGCCTCGTCGAATTTCTTCCAGAGCGCATGGTTCGCCGGGCCGCCCTGGTCGGTCTGCTTCCACTGCTCACGCAGCTGGCGCAGGCTTTCCTGGATCTTGCGGCCGCCCAGTGCCTGGCCTTCGGGACGCTTGAGCAGCCCCTCCGCCTTGGCCACGAGGTCCTCGCGCACCTGGTCGGCGCTCCAGCGCTGCCAGCCCTGCAGTTCGCCCGCGGCGACGAGCGCGGTGTGCACGTCGTGCTCCAGGGCCGTGTCGATATGGCGGCCGTGCTGCTTCAGCACGGTGCGCAGGGCCGTGGCCGCACCTGCGGACGCCTTGCCGTGGCCCTGGGCGGTTTCTTCCTGCAGCCTGGCCAGCGCGGCGCGCACGGCCTGTTCGGCTTTCTCGCGCACCGCCGGATCGGTCTTGGCCGCCGCGCGGGCGGGGGCAGCCGGCGCAGCACCGGAAGCCGCCGTCTCGGCCAGCGGCTCGCCGCCGCGCGCGATGCGCAGTTCCTCCGCCCACACCGGCACGGGGGGCAGCGGCGCCTCGGGATTCTCGGCAGCCGCTGCGGCCTGTGCGATGGCCGGCTGGAAGGCGTTCCACACCACGAGGAGTTGCGTGCGGGAGGCCTCCAGCTGGGGCGGGAAGCGGGCCTCGACGCTGGGCCAGGCAGGGTCGCCCGACAGTTCGTCTGCCTGCTGCTGCCAGCGCTCGACATCGGCGCGCAGCGCTTCCAGCGCCGCCTGCGCGTCGCGCCAGGGCTTGGTGGAGAGCACGTCGATACGCTGGGCCAGGAGCACGGCCGCCTCGCGCTGTACCTGCACGCGGTGCTGCAGGTCCTCGATGACCTTCATGCGCTCGGCCAGGCGGGCCTTGAGCGACGCCAGGGGTTCGCGGGACAGCGGCGCACCGGCCTTGGCCGCATCGCGCTGCCAGGCGAGCGCGTCCGCGATGTGGAAGCGGGAAGCATCGAGCAACGCGGTGGCTTTGTCGGCCCATTCGGCAGCGATGGCTTCCTGGCCCTTGGCGCGGCGGATCTCGTCGAGGCGCTCGCGCACGGCACGGGCCGCGCCCTTGTCGCGTCCGCTGAGTTCCTTGAACACTTCCTGCAACTGCTCGGGCGTGGGCTGGGTGGCCAGCCAGTCGCGGATGCGCGAGGCACGCTCGCCCGACGTGGCGGCGGAAAAGGCCCCGCCCGTCAACGCGTCCAGCGGATGCGGCTCGGAGGCTTTGGCCGGGGCCGGGGTCACTTCAGGGGCGTCAGACATTTTGTTGCGAGAAGAAAAAGGAAACATGGTTCTGGTCAGGAGGGGCCAGGTGCCGGAAGCACCAGCGCCCGTACGCCGGGGTCACGGCCCGGCCAGCGTCGAAGGCGCTATTTTGGCCCGGTTTTGTCCGCCGGTCTGGAGATACGCCTGCCGCGGCCGGGAAACGGAGGCCCGGAATGCGGCCCGAGCATGCCATATGGGGCCGGGCCGCGCGGGTACAACCACCCTCCGCACACCGCTTCAGCGCGCGGAAAGGGCCAGTTGCGCCTGCGGCGCGGCGCCCTCTCCGCGTGCATCCACGCGCGGAGCCGCCACGAACAGCCGCTCCAGCGGCACACCGCGGCGCGCCAGTTCGTCGCGCACCGCCACCGCGCGCGCCTGGGCCAGTTCGCGCAGGGCGCCCTCGGGCACCTTCATCTGGGCCAGCAGCAACGCCTCCATCTCCGGGACGGGAATGTCGCGTGCCATGCCCAGCAGGTTGCGGGGCTTGGGGATGTCCATGCGGCGGTAGAACTCCCGCAGCGCATCGGCATAGGCCTGCGCCTGGGCCGCATCAGGACCACCCGGGGCCAGCGGTGCGCCCTGCACGCCCGCATCCGCGCGCGCGGGCTGGCGCCGCTGCTGCAGCGCCTGCACCTGTGAACGCAGGCGCTCGCGCTTCCAGCCGTCTTCCTCGGATTCCGCCACGGCATGGCCCGTCACGGTCAGTTGCAGGGCCGGCCGGTCGCGCAGCGATTGCGCCATCTTGTCCAGCCCCTGCAGGGCCGCGGCATCCAGTATCGCGCTGCCGGGTGCGAAAGCCACGGCCCCCTGCTCCGCCGTCCCGCCGGCGAAGGCCTTGGCCAGCAGCGAAAACGGCGAGGTCACGGCCTTCAGGACCAGGCTGCCGATGGCCCGCATGATCACCGGTCCGAGGCTGAACTGGGGATCATTGAGCGAGCCGCTGATGGGCAGGTCCAGATCGATCACCCCGTTGCTGTCTGCCAGCAGCGCCGCAGCCAGCCGCACCGGCAGGCTGGCGGGAGCGCCCCCCACCGGTTCGCCGAAGGTGAGCTGGTGCAGCACCAGCCGGTTGCCGGCGGTGAGCTGCCCGTCCGGCAGCACCTTGTAGCGCACGTCCATGCTCAGCTTGCCGCGCTCGATACCGTGGCCGGCGTACTTGACGGCATAGGGCGACAGCGGCGGCAGCTCCAGATCACGCACCCGGCCCTGGATGTCCAGCGCCAGCGGCTTCGCCAGGGGGTTGATGCGTCCCGAGATCTCCAGCGGCGCCGAGCCCTGCGCCTTCCCGCTGAGCTCCAGTTCCGCCATCGCGGGCTCCCCGCCCCCGGGCGGAGGCTCGGAGGAGAACGCGCCGATGCGTCCCGCCAGATCACCGAGGTCGGCAGAGTAGTTGGGCTCGATGAAGTAGTCGGTGAACCGCACGGCCCCCGCGGACAGCACCACCGGCCCGAAACGCAGCACCGGGCCGCCGTGGGGCGCCGCGGCTTTCCGGGCTGCCGGGTCGGTGGCTGCACCGCCGGTGGCCGTGGGGCGGACCCCGGCGGCCCCGCTGGCGGCGGCCTGGGCCGGGGCGGGCCCGGGCACCGGCTCCGGCCCGGAGGAGACATCCGGGCTGCGGACCAGGTCCTGCAGGTTGAGCCGCCCGTTCTTCTGCAACACGATGCGCGCGAAGAAATCCCGCAATGCCGTTTCCCGTACATCCACGCGCGAGGGCGCGCCGGGCGCCATCTCCCATTGCACGCCCTGGAGCGCCAGATTGCGCCAGCGCAGCAGTTCCTCGCCCCGGGGCTGTGCGGGCGGAGATCCCGCATCCGTTGCCGGCACCAGGGCCGGGGTCGGGGCGGGCGCACGTACGCGCACCTCGTCCAGCGCGGCATTGCCACGCAACGAGGCCTTCGCTCCCCCGGCCGTGGCGGCATAGTCCACGTCGCCCTCGAAACCCGCTTCGGCCCGCACGATGCGCACGTTCAGCCACGGGGCGGCATACGGCTCCAGCAGGTGCAGCGGCAACCGCTGGGCCTGCAGGCGGCCCTGCACGGCCAGCGGAGCCATCGTCAGCCGGCCTTCGTATGCCAGGCGGCCGGGTTCGCGCCGGCCGGCGTCCCACTGCCCGGACAGGGACAACTGCACCGGCGCAGCCGGACCGGCGGCCGCCTGCGGCCAGCGCAGCCCACGGGCTTGCAGCGCGATGGCGGACCAGCGCAGATCCACCGGGGATGCCGGCACCGCGTCGCGCAAGGCCACCGCCCCGCGCTCCACCGACACCTCGCCGAGCCGGACGGACCAGGGAGTACCGCCATCTGCCGGCCGCGCCTCCCGGGAAGGGCCCCGGTCGGCCGCGCCCTGCAGCGGCCAGGCATCGAACATCCAGCGCCCTTGCGCGTCGCGCTCCGCCCGCAGCCGCGGTGCCCGGGCCAGGACCCGCTCCACGGACACCGCGCGGGCGGGCACGTCGATCCACGCATTCTCCAGTTCCAGCCGCTCTGCCTGCACCCATGCGCCCGGCGGCGTTGCCGTGCCGTCCTGCGGACGACCTGCCTCGGCGGATGGCGCGGCACACGGCCCGCCGGCCGGACAGGCCAGCGTGACCCCATCCGCCACGAAGCGCGCCACTTTCGCCACCAGGGCACCGTTGGCGTGGTTCCAGGCGACACCGGCGTCGGTCTCGATGTACGCCCCGGCGCGCGGCGCGAACACACCTGCCGCATAGCCCTCGACAGCCGAAAGCGGCAGGCCGCGCAGTGATGCCGCCACCTGCCCCCGGCCGGGCCACGCGGTGCCCGCCACCCGCAGCGTGGTGGGTGCCTCCGCACGCCCGGTGGCGCCGGACCTGCCGTCGTCCCCGGCGGCGGCGGGCCGCATGCGGGCCTGCAGCCGGAACGGAATCCCTCCCTTCCACGGCCAGGACAGCGACTGCGCTTGCGCATGGACGCCCTCCCATGCCATGGCGACCGGGCGGGCCGCGCCCTCGTCGCGCCACGCCACGCGCCCTTCCCGGACCACGAACCGGTCTATCGCCACCTGCCAGGCCCCGGAAGGCGGGCCCGCACCGCCGCTCGGCGTGGCGGCCGGAGCGCCCTGCGTGCTGCCGGCACCCGCCGCGGCGGCCCAGTCCCACTGCCCCCGGGCGTCGCGCCGCACCGCGACGTCCGGCCCGGACCACTCGACCGAAGCCAGGTGCACCGACCTGCGCAGCGGCTCCACCGATGCCGCATGGACATCCAGCGCCTGGAACGCGACGGCCCCGGAGCCCGGCGGCCCGTCCAGGCGAACGCCGGACAGGCGCGCATGCCCGCCCACGGTCAGGCGCGGCTCCGGCCCCTGGAGGAATCCGATGTCCAGTTCGGCCTCCAGCGTCCCGGCCTGCGGCCGGAGGGGCGCTCCCGCGGGCCAGTAGGCACGCAGTGGAGACAGATCCAGCCCCCGGACCCGCAGCCGGGCCTGCGTATTGCGGTCTTCCGAGAACGGCGTGCTGCGCGCTCCGGTATCGAAGGTGCTTCCATCCAGGCTGAAAGCGAGCCGCGGCGTCACCGTGACCTGCCGATCGGCGGGCAGGTTGCTGAGAAAGGGGATGCCGAGCTCCAATCCCGTCAACCGGTGCGTCTGGCCCGTCGTCCGGTCGGTGAACTCGACCGCGCCATCGCGCAGCGCCAGGTTATAGAGCGCGAACCGGGCGCCGCCACCACTTTCCCCGCCTGCCGGGCGCGCGGCGCCCAGTTGCAGCAGGTCGTCGATGTCGTAGCGGCCATCCTGTCCGCGGACCACGCGCAGCCGCGGTGCGTCGATTTCCAGAGCGTCCAGCACCGGCGCCCGGCGCACCAGGGACTGCATTTCCATGTCTATATAGAGGCGCCGGATTTCTGCCTGGGCAGGCGCACCGGGAGCCGCTGCCGCCAGGGCGATGTCATGCACGGTGAGCTCCAGCGTCCAGGGGCGGAAATCCACCTTTCCCACCGTGACGGCGCGTCCCACGAAACCGCTGCCCCAGCGCTCCAGCCCCCAGCGCACCAGGGGCGGCACGGCCAGCCAGGCCAACCCCCACACCAGCAGCAGCAAGGCGATGCCGGCGGCTACCCAGCGCGCGGCGATGGCGGCAGCGGCCCTGCGAGCATGCCGGCGTCCGCCTGCGGGATCCTTCGCCGGCTCCACATTTGATTCGATTGCACCCATGGCCGGAATTGCAGCAGATGGGCAGGCCGGCAAAGCGTAACAAGGTGAAAAACAGAAAGCCCGGCAGGGCCTGCTGGCCACTGCCGGGCTTGACGGCTGACACAACGGTCTTTTGCCATCGTTTGCGCCATGGAGGGTGAGCGTCCATGGGGCAGGAGGCAAGGTATTGCCTCCGAGGGTTTGCCGTGGAAGATTCCACCTGCCCAACCAGGGCACTGCATGCCACATGGATGGTGGTTTCCGCTTCGTCGGGCGATGCCTGGTCACTGCCAGACGCCTCCAATTTACCCAATCCGCGGGGTGCGTCCAAACGATATTTGCAATCGATCACACCATTGCGATTGTCCAAAACTTCCTCACTCGCGAGGAGTGTCACTAGGGTTTCACGGTCGAGTGCACGAAAGCATTGTTCGAGATCCGAAAGCTGTGTTTGCATCCATGCTTTTTAGAATAAATTGATCTAATGGATAGCAGCCTTAGTATTGACCCGGCATTTGGACCCCTCCTAGAATCCGCCAGCTTCGAAAACCGAGGCTGACCACTATCTCCATCGCTGCCGAATCCGGCGAAGTCGTTCCCCCTGCACCGCTGCGCAGGCTGTTTCCACGGGAACTGGATGGCGTACCAATCCAGGCGAGATGCCTGGCACGGGAGACCCCACTACGGGGTTCGCCCGCAACAGGCCTCGACTCAGAAAGGAAGAGCTATGACAGCGTCAGGACGGGTGATCGGCGGAGTGCAGACCTTCGCATCCGATGTGATCGACGGTTTCCTCGAAATCACCCACAGCAGTTTCGCCCTGGTCGGGCTGACGGTCGCGTTCGGCGTGATCACCCTCACCGCCCGCCCGGACCTGCGGCAGGCCGGAGAGGAAAAGCTCATGGGCTGGCTGCAGGCGCGCCAGGTGGCGATGATCGGCGTGCCCATGGAGCCCGAGGCCAGCGAGCGCGCCACGGCCACGAACCCGAAGGACCTGCCCAAGGAGCAGGCCGCCGTCGCGTTCTGGCTCAGCAAGAAGTACCGGGTGGCGCCCGAACCCCTCGCCGCGCTGGTCTCCGAGGCCTACGAGATCGGCGGCCGCACCAAGCTCGATCCCACGCTCATCCTGGCCATCATGGCCGTGGAGTCGAGCTTCAATCCCTTCGCGCAGAGCGCCGTGGGCGCCCAGGGCCTGATGCAGGTCATGACGCGAGTCCACACCGACAAATACGAGAACTTCGGCGGCCATTTCGCCGCCTTCGATCCCGTGAGCAACCTGCGCGTCGGGGTCCGCGTGCTGCAGGAATGCATCGCCCGCGCCGGCTCCCTCGAAGGCGGGCTGCGCTACTACGTGGGCGCGGCCAACCTGGCCGATGACGGCGGGTACGCGATCAAGGTCATGGCGGAGCACATGCGCCTGCGCCAGGTGGCCAACGGCCGCAACGTGCCGATCTTCACGCCGCCCGCGCCGGCCGCTCCCGCGACGACGCCCCCGATGCTGTCCACCCAGGCCCCGGCGCAGACCACGCTGCCGGCCAAGGCCGCGGGCACCGCCGATGCGTCGCCCGCCGTTTCCTCCGGCGAGGACAAGCTCGCGATGCTCACCCCGGGGCTCTGACGCTCGCGGCGGTGCCATCCCGCCCTGCCGTCCGCTACACTCGAGGGGTACGCGACTGGCGATAGGCGCGGTGCATCCGCGAAGGCGGGCACCGCCGCTGACGTGGAAACCGGCAGGCACTTCATCCTGCGAACCACTGGGAAGCGTGCCGCACGGGCTGCAGGGCCCGTTGTGTTCCGCCGTTCGCCTGGGCAGCCCTTGTTTTTCCAAGGGACACCATTCACAGGACTGCCACGCCATGTACCAACGCAATATTCTTGTCGAACAAGCCGATCCCGAAGTGTGGGCCGCCATCCAGGCCGAGAACCTGCGCCAGGAGCAGCACATCGAACTGATCGCCAGCGAGAACTACGCCTCGCCCGCCGTCATGGCGGCCCAGGGCTCGCAGCTCACCAACAAGTACGCAGAAGGCTATCCCGGCAAGCGCTACTACGGCGGCTGCGAGAACGTGGACGTGGTCGAGCAGCTGGCCATCGACCGCGTGAAGAAGCTCTTCGGCGCCGATGCCGCCAACGTGCAGCCCAATTCCGGCTCGCAGGCCAACCAGGCCGTGCTGCTCGCCTTCCTGAAGCCCGGCGACACCATCCTGGGCATGAGCCTCGCCGAAGGCGGCCACCTGACGCACGGCATGCCGCTCAACATGAGCGGCAAGTGGTTCAACATCGTGTCGTACGGCCTGAACGAGAAGGAAGAGATCGACTACGACGCGCTGGAAGCCAAGGCCCGCGAGCACAAGCCCAAGCTGATCATCGCCGGCGCATCCGCCTATTCCCTGCGCATCGATTTCGAACGCTTCGCGAAGATCGCCAAGGAAGTCGGCGCCATCTTCTGGGTGGACATCGCCCACTACGCGGGCCTCGTGGTCGCGGGCGAGTACCCCAACCCCGTGCCTTTCGCCGATGTGGTCACCTCCACGACGCACAAGAGCCTGCGCGGCCCGCGCGGCGGCATCATCCTCATGAAGGCCGAACACGAGAAGGCGATCAACTCCGCCATCTTCCCGGGCCTGCAGGGCGGCCCGCTGGAGCACGTCATCGCCGCCAAGGCCGTGGCCTTCAAGGAAGCGCTGACACCCGAGTTCAAGGCCTACCAGCAGCAGGTCGCGAAGAACGCCAAGGTGTTCGCCGAGACGCTGATCGAGCGCGGCCTGCGCATCATCAGCGGCCGCACGGAAAGCCACGTCATGCTGGTGGACCTGCGCGCCAAGGGCATCACCGGCAAGGCGGCCGAAGCGGCTCTGGGCCAGGCCCACATCACCATCAACAAGAACTCCATCCCGAACGATCCGGAAAAGCCGATGGTGACGAGCGGCATCCGCGTGGGCACGCCCGCGATCACGACGCGCGGCTTCAAGGAAGAGGAAACGCGCATCACCGCGAACCTGGTGGCCGACGTGCTGGAGAACCCGCACGACGAAGCCAACCTGGCCGCGGTGCGCGAGAAGGTGCACGCGCTCACGAGCCGCTTCCCGGTCTATCGCTGACCGCAGCGCAGCCTCGAGACCGCCGCCCCCCGCAATGAAGTGCCCGTTCTGCAGCCACCCCGAGACGCAGGTCGTCGAGACGCGCGTAGCCGAGGACGGGGACTTCGTGCGGCGGCGCCGGCAGTGCGGGGCCTGCGACAAGCGCTTCACGACCTATGAGCGCCCGGAAGTCAGCTTCCCCAACGTGGTGAAGAAGGACGGCCGGCGCATCGAATACGACCGCAGCAAGCTCATCGGCTCGTTCAGCATCGCGCTGCGCAAGCGGCCGGTGAGCACCACGCAGATCGACAGCGCCATCGAGCGCATCGAGGAAAAGCTGCTCAACCTCGGGCAGCGCGAAGTGCTGTCCAGCCGCATCGGCGAACTGGTGATGCGCGAGCTCAAGAAACTCGACAAGGTCGCCTACATCCGCTTCGCGAGCGTGTACCGGAGCTTCGAGGACATCGACGAGTTCCGGGCGCTCGTGGACGAGGTGCGCAAGTAGACTGCGCGTGCCCGGCGGTGCCGGCCAGGCACGGCGCGTCGGCCGTGGTCCTACGCACGGGGCGCCGCGCGCGCTGCACAATCGACCGGCCCGGCCGCGCCTGCGGCGACAGCCCGGCCCCTTCCCCGATCCCCCGCATTGATCCATGCAGTCCGACGCACCGACTTCCCCGTCTTCCGCATATCCATGGCAATTCTTCCGCGCCGGCGGCGTGGACCAGGTCATCATCCGCACGGGCGCGGACATCGCGCACCTGGCCGAACTGGACCAGAAACTCTGGGTGGCGCTGGCCTGCCCCACGCGGGGCGTGGAGTTCGACCCGCGCACGCTCGACCTCATCGATACCGACGGCGACGGGCGCATCCGCCCGCCCGAACTGCTGGCGGCCTGCGCGTGGGCCTGCGAACGGCTGCGCGATCCGGATGAGCTGGCCCGGCCGGGACCTGCGCTGGCCCTCTCGGCCCTGGACGGCTCCACCGAGGACGGAGCGGCCCTGGCCGAGCAGGCCCGGCGCATCCTGGCACTGGCGGGGCGCGAGGATGCGGAATCCATCACCCTGGACGAGGTGCTGGCGCGCAGCGAAAAGCTGAATGCCCAGCGCTTCAATGGCGACGGCGTGGTGTCTCCCGCCACGGCGGAGGACGATGCGGAGGCCCGGGAGGCGCTGGAGCGCATCATGGCCACCCACGGCAGCGTGCCGGCGGTGGCCGACCAGCCGGCGGGGGTGGACCGCAAGACGGCAGAGGCATTCTTCGCCGAGGTGGACGCGCTGCAGCAATGGGCGGACGGGGTGCAGGCGCATCCGGAGGGAATGCCGCTCGGAGACCGCACGCTGCAGGCAGCCCAGGCCGTGCAGGCGGTGCGCCACAAGGTGGACGACTTCTTCACGCGGGCACGGCTGGCCGCCTACGACCCACGCGTGCGCACGGCGATGCACCCGTCGGACGACGACTATGCCGCGCTGGCACGGCTGGAGCTCTCGCCCGCCTCCGACGCCGTGGCGGCCCTGCCGCTGGCGCCCTTCACACCCGATGGCACCCTGCCGCTGGAACGCGGCATCAATCCCGCCTGGGCCGGCGCCGTGCAGGCGCTGCGCGACAAGGCCCTGGTGCCGCTGCTGGGCGAAACAGCACGCGCGTCGTTGTCGGAGGCGGACTGGAAGCGCACGCTGGAGGCGCTGCAGCCCTGCCTGAAGCAGCTGTCGGCACGCCCCGCGACCCACCTGGACGCACTCGATGCCGATACGGTGCGCCAGCTGCACGGCAGCGGCGTGCGCGAACGGGTGATGGCGCTGATCGCGCAGGACGAGGCCGAAAAGGCGCACAACGGCCACACGCTGGCCCTGGAAAAGCTGCTGCGCTTCAAGCGGGACCTGCTGCGGCTGCTGAACAACTTCGTCTCGTTCTCGGCCTTCTACCAGCGCGAGGGAGCGATCTTCCAGGCGGGCACGCTCTACCTGGACGCCCGCAGCTGCGACCTGACGGTGCAGGTGGCCGACGCGGGCCGCCACGCCAAGCTGGCGGGGCTGGCCAAGACCTACCTCGCCTACTGCGACTGCACGCGCAAGGGCCGGAAGATGGGCATCGTCGCGGCCTTCACGGCCGGGGATGTCGATTTCCTCTTCGTCGGCCGCAATGGCGTGTTCTACGACCGCGACGGCCTGGACTGGGATGCGACCATCACGAAGATCATCGAGAACCCTACCAGCATCGCCCAGGCTTTCTTCTCGCCCTACAAGAAGTTCCTGCGCATGATCGAGGAACAGGTGGCCAAGCGGGCGGCCGCGAGCGATTCCCGGGTGGAGAAGTCGCTGGGTGCCACGGCCGGCAACCTGGCCACCGCGCCTGGCAAGACCCTGGCGAACGCCGCGGCGCCGTCGGCGCCGGCGGGCGCATCCGACACCCAGCGCCGCATGGACGTGGGCACGGTGGCCGCGCTGGGCGTGGCCCTGGGCAGCCTGAGCGCCGTCGCCGTGGGCATCTTCGCGAAGTTCGTGGACCTGGGCGCCTGGATACCGATCGCGCTGCTCGGCATCGTCGTGGCCATCTCGGGGCCGAGCATGCTGATCGCCTGGCTCAAGCTGCGCCAGCGCAGCCTGGGCCCGATCCTGGATGCGAGCGGCTGGGCCATCAACGGCCGGATGCGCATCAACACCCGCCTGGGCGGATCGCTGTCGCAGACGGCCCACGTGCCGCCCGGGGCGCGCCGGATGCTGAACGATCCGTTCCCCGAGTCGCGCAAGCCGGCCTGGACGGCGGCCTGCTTGGCGGTGGTGCTGGTGGTGGCGGGCGTGCTGGCATGGCGCATGGGCTGGTTCCACCACCGCCCCGCCGCGCCGGCCAATGCAGCTGCGACCTCGCAGGCAGTACCGGCCTCGCCCGCCGCCAGCGGCCCGGCCGCGCCCGCGTCGGCGCCCTGAGGCCCTGAGCCCGGGCCGCAGCCCGCCTGTCGATTACAGGAAGGACGCCTGGATCGGCGGCACCGCGGGCACCACGTCGCCGCACTGGGCCCGGTGCCGCAGGGCATGGTCCATCAGCACGATGGCCAGCAGCGCCTCGGCGATGGGCGCGGCGCGGATGCCGACGCAGGGATCGTGGCGGCCCTTGGTGACCACCTCGGTGCTCTGCCCATGCACATCGATGGATTCGCGCGGGCTGATGATGGAGCTGGTCGGCTTGATGGCCAGCGACACCTCGATGTCCTGGCCCGTGCTGATGCCGCCCAGCACGCCGCCGGCATTGTTGCTGGCGAAGCCCTTGGGCGTGAGCGAGTCACCATGGGTGGTGCCGCGCTGCGCCACGCTCGCGAAGCCGGCGCCGATCTCCACGCCCTTGACGGCATTGAGGCCCATCATGGCATGCGCGATGTCGGCATCGAGCTTGTCGTAGAGCGGCTCGCCCAGGCCCACGGGCACGTTGCGGGCCTGCACGCGCAGGCGCGCGCCGCAGGAATCGCCGGCCTTGCGCAGCGCGTCCATGTACTCCTCGTAGCGGGCGACATCGGCCACGGGCGCGAAGAAGGGGTTGCGGGGAACATGGTCCCAGCTCTCGAACGGAATCTCCAGCTCGCCCAGCTGCGTCATGCAGGCGCGCAGCTCGACGCCGTACTTCGCCTGCAGCCACTTGCGCGCCACCGCCCCGGCCGCCACCGTGGGCGCCGTCAGCCGCGCCGACGAACGCCCGCCGCCGCGCGGGTCGCGCACGCCGAACTTGTGCCAGTAGGTGTAGTCGGCATGGCCCGGGCGGAAGCTCTGCGCGATGTTGCTGTAGTCCTTGCTGCGCTGGTCGGTGTTGCGGATCAGCAGCGCGATCGGCGTGCCGGTGGTGCGGCCCTCGTACACCCCGGACAGGATCTCCACCGCATCGGGTTCGTTGCGCTGCGTGACATGGCGGCTCGTGCCCGGCCGGCGGCGGTCCAGCTCCGCCTGGATGTCGGCCTCCGCCAGCTCCATGCCCGGTGGGCAGCCGTCGATCACGCAGCCAATGGCCGGGCCGTGGGATTCACCGAAATTGGTGACTGCGAAGATGGTGCCGAGTGTGTTGCCGCTCATGGCGCCGGATTATCCCAGAGCCATCCGCTGAGCCGGGCCATTCGACTCGGGCCATTGCACCAGGCAGCCAGTTCAAACATCCGCCAGCAGGCGCGGCCTTTGAACGAACACGCCCTCACCCATCAGAAGGCCGCGGAGCAGGCCAGGCCAGCAGACCCCGGGGAACCGGCTTCGCCGGGCCCCTGGGGTCGTCCCCCTTCCCGGCGCGCGCAGCGCGGCGAGAGAAGGGGGAAGGCGCGCAGCGCCTCAGGGGGTAGCTTCCTTTTCTTCTGGCCAGTCCCGGATATAGGCCTTCAGCATCTGGTTCTCGAAGTTCTGGCTGTCCACCACGGCCTTGGCCACGTCGTAGAAGCTGACCACGCCCATGAGCATCTTCTTGTCCATGACCGGCATGTAGCGCGCGTGCCGGTTGAGCATCATGCGGCGCACCTCGTCCATCTCGGTTTCGAGCGTGCAGGTGAGGGGCGCGTCGTCCATGGCGGTGCGCACGAGCATGGTGCCCACGGTGCCGCCGTTCTTCACGACGGCCTGGATGACCTCGCGGAAGGTGAGCATGCCGACCAGGTCGCCGTGGTCCATCACCACCAGCGAGCCGATGTCCTTGTCCGCCATGACCTCCACGGCTTTCGCCAGGGGTTCGTCGGCGGTGACGGTGAAGAGCGTGTTGCCTTTGACGCGGAGGATGTCGCTGACTTTCATGGGAGGTCTCCAGGGGGGCGCCGCGCCGCGGGGGCGGGCCGATCGGTGTTTCCTGCGCAATATAGCCCACAATGTTGCGCTGCGATCACACACAGGAGACAACGAATGCCCGGTTATTCCGACCCCGGCTTCGACACGCTGGCGCTGCATGCGGGCGCCGTGCCCGATCCGGCCACCGGCGCGCGCGCCGTGCCCATCCACCTGACGACCTCGTTCGTCTTCGAATCGAGCGACCATGCGGCGTCGCTGTTCAACCTCGAACGGCCCGGCCACGTGTACAGCCGGATCAGCAATCCCACCAACGCGGTGCTGGAGCAGCGCGTGGCGGCGCTCGAAGGCGGCGCCGGGGCCATCGCGGTGGCGAGCGGCCAGGCCGCGCTGCACCTGGCCGTCAGCACGCTGACGGGCGCGGGCGGGCACATCGTGGCGAGCACGGCGCTCTACGGTGGCTCGCAGAACCTGCTGCACTACACGCTGCGTCGTTTCGGCATCGAGACCACTTTCGTGCAGCCGGACGACCTGGACGGCTGGCGCGCCGCCATCCGGCCCGAGACCCGCCTGCTGTTCGGCGAAACGGTGGGCAACCCGGGCCTGCAGGTGCTGGACATCCCGGCCGTGGCGGAGATCGCCCACGCGGCGGGTGTTCCGCTGCTGGTGGACTCCACCCTCACCTCCCCCTGGCTCATGCGCCCGCTGGAGCACGGGGCCGACCTGGTCTGTCACTCCGCCACCAAGTTCCTCTCCGGCCACGGCACGGTGATCGGCGGCGTGCTGGTCGATGGCGGCAGCTTCGACTGGGAGGCTTCGGGGCACTTCCCGGAGCTCTGCGCACCATACGCGGGCTTTCACGGCATGGTGTTCTCCGAGGAGTCCACCGTGGGCGCCTTCCTGCTGCGCGCGCGGCGCGAGGGGCTGCGCGATTTCGGCGCGTGCATGAGCCCGCACACCGCCTGGCTGATCCTGCAGGGCATCGAGACGCTGCCGCTGCGCATGGAACGGCACATGCGCAACACCGAACGGGTGGTGGAGTTCCTGGCGAGCCACCCCTTCGTGTCCCGCGTCGGCCACCCGATGCTGGAGTCGCACCCCAGCCATGCGCTCGCGAAGCGCCTGCTGCCGCGCGGTGCGGGCTCGGTGTTCAGCTTCGACCTGCGCGGCGACCGGGCGCAGGGCCGGGCCTTCATCGAGTCGCTGAAGGTCTTCAGCCACCTCGCCAACGTGGGCGACTGCCGCAGCCTGGTGATCCACCCCGCCAGCACGACGCACTTCCGGATGGACGACGCGGCGCTGGCGCAGGCCGGCATCGCGCAGGGCACGATCCGCCTGTCGATCGGGCTGGAGGATGCGGACGACCTGATCGACGACCTGAAACGTGCGCTGAAGGTCGCCGAAAAAGCCGGCGGAAAGGCGGGTGCGTGATGCAGGTGACCGTCAACGGCCACTCGGCCTACTGCTATACGGGCGGCAGGCCCTTCGACCCGGCGCGGCCCACCGTGGTGATGGTGCACGGCGTGCTCAACGACCACAGCGTCTGGGGATTCCAGAGCCGGCATCTCGCGCACCACGGCTGGAACGTGCTGGCGGTGGACCTGCCCGGCCATGGCCGCAGCGCGGGCGAAGCGCCGCAGAGCGTGGAGGAGGCGGCGGATTTCATCGTCTCGCTGCTGCGCGCGCTGGATGTGGAGCGGGCGGCGCTCGTGGGCCACAGCTGGGGGTCGCTGATCGCGCTGGAGGCGGCCGCGCGCCTGGGTGCCGCCGCGACGCACCTGGCGCTGGTGGGCACGGCCTACCCGATGAAGGTGTCCCCTGCGCTCATCGAAGCTTCGCTGACCGAACCCGAGAAGGCGCTGCGGATGGTGAACGTGTTCTCCCGCAGCAGCCTGGTGTCGCCCTCGGGCGCGGGCTTCTGGACCTTCGGCGCAGGCATGGCGCTCGGCCGCCGCGTGCTGCGCAGCAATCCGCACGTGAACGTGTTCCACCGGGGATTCGTGGCCTGCGACCGCTATGCGGGGGCAGAAGCCGCCGTGGCCGCCCTCGCCTGCCCGGTGCTGTTCGCGCTGGGTGCGCAGGACCAGATGACGCAGCCCCGCGCGGCCCAGGGCCTGATCGCGGCGGCGCGCGCGGCGGGGCGGGACGTGCGCGTGGAGATGCTGCCCGTGGGCCATTCCCTGATGACGGAGGCGCCGGAGGAAACGTTGCACACGCTGCGCGCCTTCCTGGGCGCCTGAGGGTGACCCTCGCGGGGGGCCTTTTCCGCGAAAGCGGAGCCGCCGCAGGGGACGCCCGAAGGGATGCGCTACGAGCGGCGGTCGGCGCCTGCGGGCAGCGCCCCGCCCTGCTGGTGGGCCTGTGACAGCTGTGGTGCGAGCAGCCGGCACAGGCCGGTGAGGTCTTCCACCACGGCGGGCTCCGGGCCCTCGTGCGGCCAGGCGATGCCGGTGCGGTTGATCCAGACGGCCTGCATGCCGGCCTGCAGGGCGCCGTGGGCGTCGAGGGTGGCGTCGTCGCCCACATGGAGCACGGCCTCGGGCAGCACGCCGAGGCGCTGCGCGGCCTCGTGGAAGATGCGCGGATCGGGCTTGGCGACGCCGAAGGTGCGGGCCGTCACGCTTCCCTGGAAATACCCGCCCAGTCCGATGCGTTGCAGGTCCGCATTGCCGTTGGTGAGCGCCACGAGCGGATAGCGCGGCGCGAGGAATTCGAGGGCGGCGATGGCGTCGTCGTACAGGTCCACCCGCTGGCGCTCCGCGAAGAACAGCTCGTAGGCCGCTTCGGTGAGGGATTCGTCCTCCCCGGCCCGCCGCAGCGCCGCGCGGATGCTTTCGCGCCGCAGGGCGCTCAGGTCGTGGGAGAGATGGGCATGCGCCTGCACGACATCGGCGCGGATCACGGCGGCCGTTTCGGCATCGGCCAGCAAGGCGGCCGTGGCCGGGGCGCGCGTTCCCAGCCAGTCCCGCAGCACCTGCTCGGCCCTCCGGATGGCCGGCCAGATCGGCCAGAGGGTGTCGTCGAGATCAAGGGTCATCGCGCGGATGCGGGCGGTATCGAGCATGGTGGCCGAGAATAGCGCAACCATTGCCTCCCCCCCATCCCTTACGCGCCCATGAACGCATCCGCCGCCGACCGCTCCCAGACCGCCCCGATGCCCCGCACCGCCGTGCTGCTGTGCAACCTGGGCACGCCCGAGGCGCCCACCGCGCCCGCGCTGCGGCGCTATCTTGCACAGTTCCTGTCCGACCCGCGCATCGTGGAGATTCCCCGCGCCGCCTGGCTGCCCATCCTGCACGGCATCATCCTGCGCATCCGGCCGGCCAAATCCGCAGCCAAGTACGCCAGCATCTGGATGCCCGAGGGTTCCCCCCTGGCCGTGTGGACGGAGCGCCAGGCGACGCTGCTGCGTGGATGGCTGGGCGAGGCGGGGCTGCGGGTGCAGGTGCGGCATGCGATGCGCTACGGGCAGCCGTCCATCGCCGGCCAGTTGAAGGCCCTGCAGGCCGGGGGCGTGGACCGCGTGCTGGTGCTGCCGCTCTATCCGCAATATTCGGGCACGACCACCGCGAGCGTGTCGGACGATGTGTGCGCCTATGCGCTGCGCACGCGCCGCCTGCCGGAGCTGCGTTTCGTGAACAGCTACCACGACCATCCCGCCTACATCGACGCGCTGGCACGCAGCGTGCGCGCCCACTGGCAGCGCGAGGGCGGGCCGGCAGAACAGCTGGTGATGAGCTTCCACGGCATCCCGGAGCGCGCCGTGCGCCTGGGCGACCCCTACCAGCAGGAGTGCCTGGCGACCGCCGCGCTGCTGGCACAGGCGCTGGGCCTGGCGCCGGAGCGCTACCGGGTCACCTTCCAGTCCCGCTTCGGCAAGGCCAAGTGGCTCGAGCCCTACACCGAGCCGACGCTCATCGAGATGGCCCGGGGCGGCACGCGCAGCGTGGATGTGATGTGCCCGGGGTTCACCAGCGACTGCCTGGAAACGCTGGAGGAAATCAACCAGGAGGCGCGCGAGGCCTTCCTGCATGCGGGCGGCAAGGAATTCCGCTATATCTCCTGCCTGAACGCGGACAGCACCTGGATCACGGCCCTGAGCCGGATCGCGCAGGAGCACCTGTCGGGCTGGGATACCGGGATGCCGCCTCTCGCGGCCGCTGCCCGCTGAGCACCTGCAGCCAGTCCGGCCCTCACACCAGGGGCGTGCGCGCCAGGCGGCGGGCGTTCGCCACCGCCGCCCGGTGGACCGGGACGAGCCCCTTGCCGAACACGCCGGCCGCCGCGTCCTGCCACTGGCGCGCCAGCTGCGGGCCGGTGGCCGCTGTCCAGGGCGTCCACCACAGCCGCATCATGCTGGCCGCCATGGCCTGCTGGGCCAGCAGGGCCTGCATGCCCATGGCGGCCCAGGACTGCATGAAGGCCCACTGCTTCTCGGCGACCATGCGGCCGAATTCGCGCCGGTCGCGCTGAGAGGGGTTGGCGCCAGCGAGGGCCATGCGCGCCACGCGGTGCGCGACGACGGGGGGCACGGCCATGGCGAGTTCGGCCCCCTGGCGTGCCAGGGAACGGGTGCGGCGGGACGAAGGACCGGACATGGGCATTCCTCGAAGTGGCGGCCCCCCACTCTACCGGCCGGCCCGGGCGCCGGCTCCGAGCAACCGCGCGCGCCGCGGGGGTTTACCCGCAGGGGAGGCCGGGCTGCCGCAGGTCAGTCCGGCACGGCGATGGCACCGCTGGTGATGGCGATGGCATCGGCCGCCGCCGGAGTGGCCGCGATGGGTGGCACGTTCGCGGCGGTGATCGCGGGAGCGCTGCCCGGCGTGCCGCCGCGCGGCACGGTCCGCACCACCTGGCTGGCCGGCAGCGGCTGGCCGCTCACGAGGTGCGCGTACATGGCATCCAGCGCCCGGTTGAGGTACAGGTGCAGGGGTATGTAGCGGCTGTCGTATCCCGGCAGCGTGGCAGGCAGGCCGATGAAGGCATCGAAATGCTGGGCGTTCGTGACCTCGATGTAGCTCAGGCGGCTGGCCGGACCTTCCACGCGCCGGTTCAGGGCGGCGTAGGGGCGCGAGGTGTGGTTGACCGGGATGAGCGCGTCGTCGCGGCCGTGCACGATGATGGCGGGCTTGCCCTGCAGGTTGCCGGTGCGGCGGGTTTCGTCGAGGCCGGCCTGCAGGCGCCGGGCGGCCGTGTCGGTGCCCGTCACCAGGCTGCGCAGGCAGAGCGCGCCTTCCAGGTTCCATGTGGGCACGCCTGCGGCGTTGAACGAGAACAGGTCGCGCACCGGCACGCCGCGGCTGCGGTCGTTGACAAGCTGCACGCCGGCGGTGGGCGGGATGCCGTTGCCGGTGGCGAACAGGGTGTTCGTCACCGCGGCGGGCGTGGGCTGCACCGCGCCGATGGCCGACGTGGTCGCGAAGCTGTAGCCGCACAGCCGGTCCTGGACGCTGGCGCGCGAGAGCGCGTTGGCATAGGTGACGGCAATGGACGGAGCCACTTCGAACGCCGCGAGCGAGGCGTGCAGCGCTCCCGACTCGGGCTCCCAGCCATAGGCCGTCAGGCGCGCCAGGGCTTCTTCCGCCTGGGCGGCCGTGGTGGTGGCCGAGAGCAGGCCCTGGGCCTTCAGGCCGGCGCAGCGGTTGGCGGCCACCGGGAAGGCCGGGTCCGCGAAGCGGATGGCGAAGGCCGCCGCGAAGGGCGTGGAGGCCAGCGAGGGCGCGAGCGCGGCGCAGGCCTGGTAGAGATGGGCCTGGGTGGTGTAGTCGATCAGCGGAAGGCCGTTCACGGCCACGGTGCGCCCGCCGCGCTGCACGGTGATGCCCGCGTTGGCCGGCATCTGCACCGACGGCTCCGACACGGCCACGCCGTCGATCAGGCCCTGGGTGTCCTGCTCGGCGGCCGCGATCGCCGCACCGCCGCCGTTCGACAGGCTGGAGGCGATCACCGTCGTGTTGGCCGGCGTGAAGGTGCGCAGCGGCTGCCCGCCCGGTGAGCGGTCGCCGAAGCGCTCGTTGAGGATATAGAACGCGAACTCGACCGCCTGCAGGGTGGAGCGGCCCCAGTCCTTTTCCGGGTTCTGCCCGGAATGCGCGTGCTTGAACGCCAGGCGCTGCGGCGTGGCCGCATTGAAGGCCGCCAGGTCCGCTGCCGACAGGCCCGCGTTGAAGGCGGCGCGCGTGCCCGCGAGCGTGGCGCTGGTGCGCGTGCCGTCGATCAGCGCGACGGTATCGGCCTGCAGGTCGTGGGGCGCGGTGCCCGTGCCCTTGTCCGTATAGGCCACGGCGCAGCCGCGCTTGAGGCCCCACTCGCCGGTGGGAATGCCGCCGTAGATGCCGCGCGAGCCCGACGAGGTGGCGGTGATGATGCACGGGCGCGTGCGGTCGAAGGCATCCGGCACCTGCACCATCAGGGTGACGTTGCGGCGCCCCGAGCCGTCGTCCGAATAGGCGATGGCTTCCGTGCCGGCCACCATGCCCTCGCCCGCTGTCGCGCGGCCCTGGATGTCCACGTTCGGACCGTAGAGCCGGCCGTAGCCCCCGTCGGAGGTCGTGTCCACCAGCGCCCGGTAGTTCACGTAGATGGCATTGCGCCGCAGCTCATCCGCCGTGGGCTGGCTGCCCGCGTAGCCCGGCGGTGCATCGTCCTGCAGGCCGGAGCGGCCCAGGCCGCCGGTCAGCAGGTCGTCGCCGACGCCGTCGTAGCTGGCCTGGCGCAGGTCGTTCAGGTAGGACGGGCGGGCATTGAAGTCGTAATCGACCGATGCACCGCTGCCCCCGCCCCCGCAGGAGGAAGCGGCCAGGGCGGCGATGAACAGGGGGACGGTTTTAAAGACGACGGTCATGGGCTGAAATCTCCTCTCTGGGGTGGCCGGAGTATGAGGCTATCCGCGCCCGCCAGGGGGCATCCGGCCACCGGTTCGCCGCAGCGCTGCCCGGCAGGCAGCGGGTCGGCCCTTTCATACATTCCATAAATTTCAATGCGAACCATTCGCAATATCTTTTAGAATGGCGGTTTGCGAACAGTGCCCTGGTGGGGTGCCCCGGCGGACGCTCCCGTCCCCGGGGCCTGCTGTGCCGACCCCGTCGGCGCCTCTCGCTCCCCCGGCCGGCACGCCCTCCAGCCCCAGCAGCCCATGCCCTCGACGCCCGCCTCCCTCACCGGGCCGCAATCCCCTGCGGCCAGCCCAGGTCTCTCCGATTCCCAGGCGTTCGCCGCGCCGCACGCGGAAGCGGCCCGTCCGGGCCGTGTGTGGGGATGGCCCATCGCCCTGGGCGTGCTCACGGCCAGCGGACTGGTCAGCGCCCTGGTATCGGACGGCTGGGGCGATACCTGGTCGTGGGTCGCGCTGGGCGTGCCCGTGGCCGTGATGGCGTGGTTCGGCTGGCTGCGGCGGCGCGGCTGACTCCGGCGCCCTCCAGGGCTTCCGTCCGGCCCCCTTCCCCGCTGCGCCGCCGTGCGCCACACCGACCGCGGCCCTTCCCCGCTTTCCCCTCCACTCCCTCCGCGTCTCGCGCTCCACCCATCCAGGCCCTCCGTCATGTTCCGCCCCCATCCCCTTGCCCTTGCCGCTTCCCTCGCCCTGCTCGGCACCCAGGCCGGCGCGCAATCCGCCGCGCCTGCCGCCACCGACGCGCCGGCGCTGTCGACGGTGACCGTCAACGCCAGCGCCGATGCCTCGGCCCAGGGCCTCTCTCCCGCCTATCCCGGCGGGCAGGTGGCGCGCGGCGGACGCGCCGGCATCCTGGGCACGAAGGATGCGATGGACACCCCCTTCAGCATCACCAGCTACACCAATGAGCTGATCCAGGACAAGCAGGCCCGGAGCGTTGGGGAGGTGCTGCAGAACGACTCCGGCGTGCGCCTGGCCCGCGGTTTCGGCAATTTCCAGGAGGCGTACTTCATCCGCGGCTTCGTCCTCGGCTCCGACGACACGGCCTACAACGGCCTCTACAGCCTGCTCCCGCGCCAGTACATCGCCACAGAACTGTTCGAGCGCGTGGAAGTGCTGCGCGGCGCCTCCACCTTCCTGTCGGGCGCCACGCCGTCGGGCGGCGGCATCGGCGGCGCGGTCAACCTGCTGCCCAAGCGGGCGCCCAACGAGCCGCTGTCGCGCGTGACGGTGGGCACGGGGTCGGGCGGCCGCATCGAGACGGGGGTGGACATCGGCCGCCGCTTCGGGCCGGACGGCAGCACCGGCATCCGCTTCAATGCCGCCTACCAGGACGGCGACACCGCCGTGGACCATGAAAAGAGCCGGCTCGGCCTCGTGGCCCTGGGCCTGGACTGGCGCAGCCGCGACGTGCGCCTGTCGGGCGACATCGGCTGGCAGGACCACCGCCTGAAGGGCACGCGGCCGAACGTGTCGCTGTCCGGCGCCACCGCCGTGCCCGCCGCGCCGGATGCCTCCGCCAATTTCTCGCAGCCCTGGGCGTACTCCAACGAACGCGACGTGTTCGGCACGTTCCGCGGCGAGGTGGACCTGTCGCCCGGCATCACGGCCTGGGGTGCCTGGGGCATGCGTCGCGGCAAGGAAGCCAATTCGCTCGCCAACCTGACGGTGACCGACGCCGCCACGGGCGCGGGCACGGCCTACCGCTTCGACAACACCCGCAAGGACCGCGTGGACACCGGCGAAATCGGCCTGCGCGGCAAGCTGCGCACCGGCGCGGTGGGCCATGAATGGGTGGCGGCCGTGTCATATTTCGAGGCCGAGAAAGACAACGCGTACGCGATGGACTGGCGCAACACCATCGCCTCCAACCTCTACCAGTACCGCCCCACCGCGCAGCCGGCCTTCAGCGCCGCCACGCTGTATGGCGGCACGCTGGCCAGCCCCCGTCTCACCGGCCGCACGCGGCTGCTCAGCTACGCCCTGGGCGACACGCTCTCCTTCCTGGACGATACGGTGCTGCTCACCGTGGGCCTGCGCCACCAGCGCCTGGACACCTCCGATTTCGCCTACGGCACCTCCGCGCTGCTCGCACATTACGAGCAGAGCCGCAACAGCCCCATGGCGGGCCTCGTTTTCAAGATGGCGCCGCAGTGGTCGCTCTACGGCAACTACATCGAGAGCCTGAGCCAGGGCCAGACCGCTCCGGCGACCGCCAACGGCGCGCCCGTGGCCAACAGCGGGCAGCAACTCTCGCCCTATGTCGCCAAGCAGAAGGAAGTGGGCGTGAAGTACGACGGCGGCCGCCTGCGCGGGTCCCTGGCGCTTTTCAGCACCACCAAGCCCCGCGCCTACGTGGATGCCTCGAACGTGTTCAGCGCCTCCGGCAGGGACCGCCACCAGGGCGTGGAACTGGACGTGCAGGGCGAAGCCATGCGCGGCCTGCGCCTGCTGGGCGGCGTGACCTGGCTGGACGCGAAGCAGCAGAGGACGGGCAGCGCAGCCACCGACGGCAAGCGCGTGATCGGCGTGCCGCGCGTGCAGGCCAATGCCGGCGTGGAGTGGGACGTTCCCGGCATGCCCGGCCTGGCGCTGGATACGCGCGCCGTCTACACGGGCGCCAGCTATGCCGACGGCGCCAACGCCCTGCGCGTGCCCGGCTGGACCCGCCTGGACCTGGGTGTGCGCTACGCCACGGAATGGAGCGGCCGCCTCGTGACGCTGCGCGCCCGCGTGGACAACGTGGCCGATCGCAACTACTGGGCCTCGTCCGGCGGCTACCCCGGCTCGGGTTACCTCGTGGTGGGCGGGCCGCGCACCTTCACGCTGAGCGCCAGCGTGGATTTCTGAGCGCGGATTTTCGCCGGAGCAGGACGACGACATGACCCCCAAAGCCCTCAAGACCTGGTCCTGGCTGCACAAGTGGAGCAGCCTGGTGTGCACCGTGTTCATGCTCCTGCTCTGCCTGACGGGGCTGCCGCTGATCTTCCACCACGAGATCGGCCACTTGCTGGGCACGGAGGTCGAGGCACCGCCGATGCCCGGGGAAACGCGCCGGGTCAGCCTGGACCGGGTGCTGGAGGTGGCACGCGCGCAGCATCCGGACCGCATCGTGCAGTTCGCGTCGCAGGACGCGGACGACCCCAACGTGTGGTTCGTCACGCTCACGCACACGCCCGCTCCGACCACCGACTTCCGCTCGGTGGCGGTGGACGGCCGCACCGGCGCCATCCTCGCGCAGCCGCGCTTCGACCAGGGTTTCATGTACGTCATGTACAAGCTGCACGTGGACCTGTTCGCGGGGCTGCCGGGCAAGCTCTTCCTGGGCTTCATGGGGCTGCTGCTGCTCGTGGCCATCGTCTCGGGCGTGGTGCTGTACGCGCCCTTCATGCGCAAGCTGGACTTCGGCACGGTGCGCGAGCAGCGTTCCACCCGCGTGAAATGGCTGGACCTGCACAACCTGCTGGGCATCGTCACCCTGGTGTGGGCCTTCGTGGTGGGCGGCACCGGCATGATCAATACCTGGGCCGACCTGGTCATCAAGTACTGGCAGCACGACCAGCTTTCGTCGCTGCTGGCGCCCTATGCGGGCCAGCCCGTCACCCCGCAGGCCGAACGCGGCTCGCTGCAGCAATCGCTGGACGCGGCGCTGGAGCGCGCCCCGGGCATGCGCCTGTCGTTCATCGCCTTCCCGGGCACCGCGTTCTCCAGCCCGCACCACAACACCTTCTTCCTGCGCGGCAACGAACCGCTCACGTCTCGGCTCTACCAGCCCGTGCTGGTGGACGCGCGCATGGCGCAGGTCACGGCTGCGCCGGAGTTGCCCTGGTACCTGACCGCCCTGCTCATCTCCCAGCCGCTGCACTTCGGCGACTATGCCGGCATGCCGATGCAGATCCTCTGGGCGCTGCTCGACATCGCCACCATCATCGTGCTCGGCAGCGGGCTCTACCTGTGGCTGAAGAAGGGTTCGGGCGCCACGCAGAAGGACACGGCCTCCCGCCGCCAGCGCGACGGGGCGCCCGAAGGCGCCCCGCTGGAGCCGTCCGCGGCGCGCACCGCGGGGAACTGATAACTCACGAGACAACGCCGGGCCAGCAGCGCAAAAGCCACCTCGGGCACGACCACTCGGAAGGCCGCGGAGCAGGCCATGCCAGCGGCCGCCGCGCAAGGGCCGCCCCGCCGCGCTGGCTGCGTCTCCCTTCCCACGCGCAGCGTGAGAGAAGGGGGAAGGCGCGAAGCGCCTCAGGGGGTTGCCACACGCAACCGCCGGGCGGCCCAGCCGCGCAGCAGGCGGGGCAGCACCAGCACGGCCACGACGATCACGATGAGCGTGAGCGACATCGGCCGCGTCACGAACACCGACCAACTGCCCTCGCCGATCGAGATCGCATTGCGCATCTGCGCCTCGGCCAGCGGCCCGAGGATCATGCCGACCACCACGGGCGCGGTGGGGAAGTCGAAGCGGCGCATCATCACGCCCAGCAGGCCGATGCCGTAGAGCAGGAACAGGTCGAACGCGCTCTGGCGCATGCCGTAGGCGCCCACCGTGGCGAAGATCAGGATGCCCGCGTAGAGCTGCGGCTTCGGGATCTTGAGCAGCTTCACCCACAGGCCCACCATGGGCAGGTTGAGCACCAGCAGCATCACGTTGCCGATGTAGAGGGATGCGATCAGCGCCCAGACCAGTGCGGCCGAGCTGGTGAACAGCTGCGGGCCGGGGTTGATGCCGTAGTTCTGGAATGCGCCCAGCAGCACCGCCGTGGTGTTGGAGGTCGGGATGCCCAGCGTGAGCAGCGGGATGAGCGCGGCGGTGACGGTGGCGTTGTTGGCGGCTTCGGGGCCGGCCACGCCTTCGATGGCGCCCTTGCTGCCGAACTCCTCGCGGTCCGCGCCCCTGGCCAGCTTCTTCTCGGTCGCATAGCTGAGGAAGGTCGGGATCTCGGTGCCGCCGGCGGGAATGCAGCCGAACGGCGTGCCCAGCAGCGTGCCGCGCAGCCACGCGGGCACGGAGCGCTTCCAGTCGCGCGCCGTCATGTGGACCCGGCCCATGGGGTTGCGGGTGTCCACCTGCCGGCCCTCGTACATGGCGGCATACAGCACCTCGGCCACCGCGAACAGGCCCACGGCCACCAGCACGATGTCGATGCCGTCCAGCAGTTCGGGCTGGCCCAGCGTGTAGCGCGCCGCGCCGGAGATCTGGTCCATGCCCACGCAGCCCAGCGCGAGGCCGAGGAACAGCGCGGTGAGGCCGCGCACCGTGCTCTGGCCGAGCACCGCGCTCACCGTGGTGAAGGCCAGCACCATCAGCATGAAGTATTCGGGCGGCCCCAACTTGACCGCGAACTCGGCGACGGAGGGCGCGAACAGCGTCACCACCACGGTGGCGATGGTGCCGGCGACGAACGAGCCGATGGCCGCCGTGGCCAGGGCCGCGCCCGCGCGCCCGCTCTTGGCCATCTTGTTGCCCTCCATCGCGGTGACCATGCTGGCCGTTTCACCGGGCGTGTTCAGCAGGATGGAGGTGGTCGATCCACCGTACATGGCGCCGTAGTAGATGCCGGCGAAGAAGATCATGGAGGCCGTCACCTCCACCTTGGCCGTGATGGGCAGCAGCATCGCCACGGCCACGGCGGGCCCGATGCCGGGCAGCACGCCCACGGCCGTGCCGAGCGCGCAGCCCACCAGGGCCCACAGCAGGTTGGCGGGCGTGGCCGCCGTCGCGAAGCCCTGCAGCAGGGCGTTGAAAATATCCATCATCACAGCCATCCCGTTTGCGTGAGCCCCGGCAGGTTGATCGCCAGGAATTGCGTGAAGGCCCAGAACACCGGCGCGGAAATGGCCAGGCCGGTGAACACGTCCACGGCCCAGGTGCGTGCGGCGCCCGCGGCCGGCTGGCGGCCCGCGCGGCGCAGGCCCTGCACGGCCAGCACGTAGCAGAGCGTGCAGCTGACGATGAAGCCCACCGTGCCGATGAGCGCGGCATTGAGCAGCAGCCCGGCCGATACCCAGACGAAGGCCTGCCTGTCCGCGCGGGCCGCACCGCCGGGTGCGCCCAGGGAGCGGAAGCCGCCGGAGGCCGCTTCCCAGAGCAGGAATCCGCCGCAGACGGCCAGCACGGCCGCGACCAGCCAGGGCAGGAAGTTCGGGCCCACGCCGCCGTAGCCGGCGTCGCCGGGGATCTGCAGGGCGCCCGCGGCGAGCGCCGCCGCCACGAGCAGCACGCCGCCGCCCACGATGGTCTGGGCGCGCCGGGACGGGACGGCGCCCTCGTCGCTGTCGGCATCCGCCGCGGTAGGAGCAAGAGGCTCTGACATGATGGGTGTCCTCGGGAAAACGGCCGTGGCGCGCAGGCGCGCCGCCCGGCCGCGCGAAGCGGTAGGAGAAAGAGGAAAACTCGGGAAGCACGGCGGGCATGGCGCCCGCCGCGGCGGTCAGACCATGCCGGCCTTGACCATGGTGGCGCGCATGCTGGCGAACTCGGCATCCACGAAGGCGCCGAATTCATCGCCCGCGAGCCAGGCGGCGGTCCAGTCGTTCTTCTCCATGGATTCGGCCCAGCTCTTGCTCTTCGTCGCCTGGGCCACCATGTCGATGAGCGCCTTGCGCTGCGGCGCGGAGATGCCCGGGGGCGCATAGACGCCGCGCCAGTTGCCGATCTCGACGTTGATGCCCTGCTCCTTGAGCGTGGGCACGCTCGAGCCCTTCAGGCGCTGGCCCGACGTGACGGCCACCGGCACCATCTTCTTCGTGTTGATGTATTCGGCCATCTCGCTGTAGCCGCCACCGCCGATGGTGACGTTGCCGCCCAGGATCGCCGCGACGGATTCGCCACCCCCACGGAACGCGACATAGTTGATCTTGGCCGGGTCCACGCCCACCTCGCGCGCGATCATGGCTGCCGCGATGTGCTCGGTGGAGCCGCGCGAGCCACCGCCCCACTTCACGCTGCCCGGGTCCTTCTTGAGCTGGGCGATCACCTCGGCCATCGACTTGAACGGCGAGTTGGCGGGCAGCACGAACACGTTGTATTCGCTCGTCAGGCGCGCGATCGGCGTGGCCTGCGACAGGTTGACCGGCGGCTTGCCGGTGATGATGCCGCCCACCATGACCGAGCCCATCACCATCAGGGAGTTGGGGTCGCCCTTGGCGGAATTGACGAACTGCGCCAGGCCGATGGCGCCGGCCGCGCCGCCCTTGTTGTCGTAGGTGACGGACGAGGCCACGCCCGCGTCCTGCATCGCCTTGCCGAGCGCACGGCCGGTGGTGTCCCAGCCGCCGCCGGGGTTGGCGGGCAGCAGCATCCGGATGGCGGCTGCGGCGCGGGCCGACAGCGGCAGCGTGCCCGCGGCCGCGAGGGCCGCCAGGGATTTGAGGAAGGTATCGCGACGCATGTCTCTTGTCTCCTTGTGGTTTGGCGAACGGGGCCGATGATGCGCCCGCTTCCTGTCAAACGGCTGTCCGCCGACTCAGGGAAAACACCCATGGGGGCACCGGCAGCGCCCGGTGCTATGGTCCCGCGCATGCAATTGCTTCTCGTGGAAGACGATCCCGCCATGCAGGCCACGCTGCAGCGTTCGCTCGCGCGCCGCGGCATGGAAGTGACCGCGCTCGGCGACGGCCGGGCCGCGCTGGCGCAGTGGGCCTCGCGCCCGCCCGATGCCGTGGTGCTGGACCTGACGCTGCCCGGGCTGGACGGCCTGCAGGTGTTGCAGCAGGCGCGGGCCCGGGGCCTGCGCACGCCGGTGCTGCTGCTCACCGCCCGCGGCACCGTGGGCGACCGGGTGCTGGGGCTCAATGCCGGCGCCGACGACTACCTGCCCAAGCCGTTCGACCTGGACGAACTGGAGGCGCGCCTGCGCGCGCTGGTGCGCCGGCTGGGGGACCTGTCGGAAGCGCGGCCGCCCGCCGCGCCCTCCACGGTGTCCATCGGCGCGATCCGCTACGAGAAGGACAGCGGGGCCATCTACCGCGATGGCGAGGTGATGGAACTGACGCCGCGCGAGCTGGCCCTCATGCACGCCCTGCTCGCCCAGCCGGGCCACGCCGTGGCCAAGGAGCGGTTGTACGAACTGGTGTTCCCGGGGCAGCTGGATGTGCAGTACGAAGCCATCGAAGTGGTGGTGTACCGGCTGCGCAAGAAGCTGGCAGGTACCGGGCTCACGCTCATGACGCTGCGGGGGCTGGGCTACCTGCTCAAGGCCGACGCATGAGGCGCGCACGGGGGAAAACGGCGTGAACCGCGGCCGGGCCAACCGGTCCCAGTCGCTGAGGCGGCGGCTGCTGCTGGGCATCCTGGTGCCGGTGGCGCTGTTCATCGCCTACAACACGGCCAGCCTCTACCGCCAGACGCTGTCGGCCCTGCACACGGCATACGACCGCACGCTGCTGGCGTCCGCCAAGACGATCGGCGAGCAGATCGACGTGTCGGGCTACGACGGGCAGGCCCGGCTGCGGGCCACGGTGCCCTACTCCGCGCTGGAGGCCTT
Organism: Paracidovorax avenae; assembly: GCF_040892545.1. NCBI lineage: Bacteria > Pseudomonadati > Pseudomonadota > Betaproteobacteria > Burkholderiales > Comamonadaceae > Paracidovorax > Paracidovorax avenae. Next base: position 2,645,932 of record NZ_CP156079.1, on the reverse strand, counting down.
CGAGGCGGACAACCAGAGCCGCATGTTCTACCGCGTGTCGGACCTGCACGGCGGACTGGTGTCGGGCTTCGCCGAGCTGCCGTTCTGGCACGGGCGCATTCCTGCACGGCCGCCCTATGCCGCGCTGGTGGACTTCTACGACGACGAATTCCGCGGCCAGCCGGTGCGCGTCGCCGTGCTGCTGCAGCCGGTCGCCAGCCCGACGGGCCGCGGCATGGCGGTGATCCAGGTGGCCGAAACCCTGGAGCTGCGGCGCACCCTCGCGCTGCAGATCCTGCAGGCCACCCTCGCCCGCCAGGCCCTGCTGGCGCTGGTCGTCGCGCTGATCGTGGCGCTGGTGGTGCAGTGGGCGGTGCGCCCGGTGCGGCAGCTCAGCGAGCAGCTGCAGAACCGGCCCGAGGAGGACCTGCGCCCCCTCGAAGCGCCCGGTGCGCCGCGCGAACTGCAGCCCCTGGTCGAGGCCACGAACCACGTGATGGGCCGGCTGGCCCACCTGCTGGCGCACCAGCAGCGCTTCGTGCGCGATGCCTCGCACCAGCTGCGCACGCCCCTGGCCGTGCTGAAGGTGCAGGTGCAGTCGGCGCTGCGCGGCGACGTGGCGCCCCGGCAGGCGCTGCTGGAAATCCGCGACACCGTGGACCGCGCCACGCAGCTCGCCAACCAGATGCTGGCGCTCGCCAAGGTGGAGCAGTTGCGCCAGCAGAGCGCGCCGCCCGTGACCCGCCTGGACGAGGAGCTGCGCGCGATCGCGCTCGAGCTTTCGCCCCTGATCGCTCAGCGCGACCTGGATTTCGGCATCCACACGGAGCCCGCTCCCGTGCAGGCCCACGAGTGGATGCTGCGCGAACTGGCCCGCAACCTCCTGCACAACGCGATCCGGCACACGCCCGAATCCGGCCTGCTGTCGGTCGAACTGGTCACGGACGGGCGCCATGCGGCACTGACGGTGGCCGACAGCGGACCGGGCATCGACGCCGATCTGGCGCAGCGCCTCTTCCAGCCGTTCTCCGCGGGCGACGTGCGGACCGGCTCCGGGCTGGGGCTGGCCATCTGCCAGGAAATCGTGCGGGCGCTCGGCGGGCAGATCGAACTGTCGAACCGCATGGACGGCAGCCGCGTGGCCGGCCTCGATGCCGTGGTGCGGTTGCCGCTGGCCCGGGACGGCCATGCGCCGGGCACGGAGAGGAAGAGGTCCATGCCCTGACGACGGCGCAAAGAAATGCCCGCCACGGAGGGCGGGCCCAAGTCGGGCAGGCGCTACGGCCTGGTCACAGCCCGAATCCCCGGGAGGCGCCATGCGCCCGCCCGGTGCCGTCGATTGTGGGCATGCCCCTTACGCATGGCTGACAGCCAGCGGCAGCCGGGCACCCGCGTGCGGCGGGCACGTCACATCCGGGTCAGGGCATGCCGGCGGGGCCCGCTGCGCCCCCGATGCCGGCAATGGCGGCCGCGATCCGGTCCAGCAGAGCATCGTCGGTGCGAGCGATGTTGAGACGCACGTGCGATTCGATCATCTCGCTCGTGAAAATGCTTTCGTTCGCGACCATGACGCCGTACGCGGCCAGAGCCCGCCATACAGCCCCGCCATCGATGGCTTCGCCGGGAGACATCCACAGGTACATGCCCGCTCCCGTCTCGGCCGCCTGCCAGCCCCGCGCGCGAATTTTCGCCAGCAGCGCCTTGCCACGGGCAGCCAGCTTTTTCTGCAGCTTCTCGCAATGCTGCTCGTAGCCGCCTTCGCTGAGCAGGTGGTGCACGATCTGGTCCGTGAGCAGCGAGGAGTGGATCGCGCTGACCGAGCGCATCAGCATCAGTCGCCTCATGCGCTGGCTGTTGGCCACCAGGAAGCCGGACCGCAATGCCGGCGCCACGGTCTTCGAGAAACTGCCGATATGGATCACCCGCTCGAAATGGTCCAGCGCCGCCAGGCGTGCCGTCTCGCCCAGCCGGCTGCGTGGCAGCAGGTCGCCGTAGGTGTCGTCATCCACGATCCACATGTCGTGCTGCTCCGCGAGCTTGAGCAACTGGTGGGCCTTGCGCGGTGACAGGTTGGTGGATGTCGGGTTCTGGAGCACCGAGCTGCAGAGGAAGGCCTTGGGCTTGTATTGCTCGCACAGTTCCGCGAGCCGTTCCAGGTCCGGACCGTCCTCCAGGCGCTGCACACGCAGTATCCAGATGCCGCTGGCGAGCAGGCGCTGGGTATGGATGAATGATGCCGGCTCCTCCACCACCACGTACTGGCCCTGGTAGAGCAGCGACCAGACCACGAGATTCAGCGCATCGGCGCCCCCCGCCGTGGTCATGATCTGGTCGGGCGTGGCATCGATGCCGGCCATCCGCAGCTTGGCCACCAGGGCTTCGCGCAGCGGCGGCCACCCGCGGTGGTCCGAATATTCGGACAGGTTCGCAGGTGGCCGGGCAGCCAGTGACCGCAGGGCACCGGACAGCACCTCGGTGCCGATCCACTCGGCGGGCAGCGTGCCGAGTGCGGAATCGCCATCGGGCCCCCTGGAATACAGCAAATGGTCCCAGGCATTCTGGGCCGGCGGCCCGTTCCACCGTTGTGGCGAAGCCGGTTTGCCCACTTGAAGGGCCTCGGGCGATACGTAGAAGCCCGAGCCACGGCGCGCCTCCAGGTAGCCCGCTGCCACCAGCTTGTCGTAGGCGCGCAGAACGGTTTCATTGCTGATGTCCATGCTGGCTGCCATCGCGCGTACCGATGGCAGCCGCTCCCCGACAGCCAGCGCCCGGTTTTCGATCCGGCCCCTGACGTCATCGAAGATCCGGTCGATGAGCGCTCCGCTGGCGCGGGCGGCCTGTGGCGAGGCCTGGTTTTTCTGCGGCCTGGGGCCCGGCTTCGGCTTGGGGGTGGCTGGCATGGACGGTGCGCTGTCGGAAGGATGGAGATGTGGAAGGGGTGAGCGGATGATAGACCGCCGGAGCCGTTGCAGGACTGCCGCAGGGAAACTGCCACATACAGTCAGTCATCCACCATGACGCGCCAGAAGAGAGCACTCGCCTTCCTAGCCACCGTTCCGCCACAACATGGTGCATCCCCCTGCACCTTGCCGGCCCACGCATGACATCGGCGGCAGCCCATCCGTACATACCCCGATCCTGCGCGAGGGACAAAGTGTCACAATAAAACTGTACCAAACACTTTTCAAGCCCGGAATCCAAATAGAAGCCGCCGCCCAAATGCAGGAGCGCAACGGCCGCGCAATCCAGATGAAAAGCGTATGGAACACTAATTGCATCTGTTGAGAGCGATTTCGCAAACCATGCCCTTCCAGAGGATTCCCGCCATGTTGTCCACCACGTCCCCGATGCTCCGCCCGGCTCCGTTCCGCTCCACCGCCGTCTGCGCCGCCCTCGCCCTCGCACTGCCGGCGGCCGTGCATGCCCAGCAGCAGGGCCAACCTGCGGCAGCGGCGCAGGCCGCTGCGCAGCGGGACTTCTCCATTCCCGCGGGCCCCCTCTCGGCCACACTGCAGGCGATCTCCAGGATCAGCGGAAAGCGCGTTCAGTTCGAGGAAGCCGACGTGAAGGGGCTCCAGGCACCCGCGATCTCCGGACAAACCAGCGAGCAGGGCGCCGTCCAGGCCGCCATCTCGGGCAGCGGCCTGACCATGAACACGGGCCCGGACGGCTCGATCCGCGTGTTCGTGCAGCAGTTGGCGGCCGTGGCCGTGACGGCCAAGCGCGACGAGGCCGAAACCGGGTTCCGCGCGTCCAGCTCCTCCACCGCGACGCGGGGCGGTGCCGACCTGCTCGACGTGCCGCAGTCGGTGACGGTGCTGACGGCCAAGGTGTTCGAGACGCAGCAGGCCGCAACCGTCGAAGACGCGCTCCGGAACGTGGCCGGCGTGATCGTCCGCCCTGGTGCACAGGGAGCCAGCGGTTTCAACATCCGCGGATTCAGCGCTGGCACCGCCACGTTGTCCAACGGGCTGAACGACCCCAACTCCGTCAAGACCAACATCGCTGGCGTGGAGCGCGTCGAAGTACTCAAGGGGCCGCAGGCCCTGCTGGCCGGAGCCAACGCCCTCGGCGGAACCCTGAACATCGTCACCAAGAAACCGACGACCGAGCCCATCCGCGATGTGTCGGTCAGCTACGGCAGCCACGCCGAGCGCACCGGAACCATCGACCTGGCCGGCGCCATCGGCGACAGCAAGGAGCTCAGCTATCGCGTGATCGGATCGGCGACACGCGCCCACGGCAGTTCGGCGGGGTTCGACGGGCGCACGCAGAACTACGGCCTGGGCGAGGTGCGCTGGAAGACCGCGGACACGGATTTCATCGCCGGTGCCTCGGCAGACAAGTCGCATGTCCCGCCGGACCGCTACACCGTGGCGATCCGCGGCTTCATCGAGCCGTCGCCCTCGACGCTGCCCGGAAACCGCGGCGACGGCATCGATACCGACACGCGCTCGGTGTTCTACACGCTGCAGCACTCCTTCTCGGACGCACTGCAGTTCACCAGCCGCATGCAGCGCACCAGCACCGACCTGGATCTTTCGCTGTGGACGGCGCAGTTTCCCGTCAGCACGGCCGACCTGCTCCTCAACTACAGCGGCACCCTCAATCGTTCGAACCAGACCACCACCAGCGGCGACCATTACCTCAGCTACAAATTCAAGACCGGGCCACTGGAGCAGCGCCTGGTGGCGGGCATCAACCACAGCGACTATTCCTTCGAACAGACGCAATATTCCGGCCCGCGGGTGACGACCCGCTTCGACCAGCCCACGCAGTACCCCTTCCCGGCGCTCGTGCGCAGCGACGACAACCGGTCATTCGGTACCTACTCGCCGCAGAAGCAGCACGGCCTGTATGTGCAGGACACCGTCAAATGGGACAAATGGTCGCTGGTGGCCGGCCTGCGCCACACGAGCGTAGACAGCGGCCCCGGTGCCAATACCGTGTATGCGACGCCGCCCGCGCCCGCCACGGTGTCAACCATCAACAAGCAGTCGTTCAGCAAAAACACTCTGAATGCCGGACTGATCTACAACCTGGACTGGAACACGTCCATCTACGGCAGCTACGCCGAAGGCTTCTCGCCACTGTTCTCCGACCTGCAGATCTGCGGCACCAATTCGACGTCCGTGCCTCCGACCCAGTCGAAGAGCAAGGAACTGGGTATCAAGAGCAATGTGGAGGACCGCTTCTCCTGGTCTGCCGCAGTCTTCCAGATCGACCAGGTAAACCTCCTTCGCCGCAACCGCCCACTCAACTGCAATGACCTGATCGACGGCCAGAGAGCCCGGGGACTGGAGCTGGAAGCAGCGGGCAAGCCCATGCGCGGGCTCAACCTGATCATGAACTACTCCTACACCAAGATCGAGAGCCTGTCCGACCCGACGCAGCGCCCCGGCGCGCAGCCGCGCAACCAGGCCAGCCTGTGGAGCACCTACGACTTCCAGTCGGACCGGCTACGGAACCTGAGCCTCGCCTTCGGCATCAGCGCGTGGAGCGACTCGCTGCTGGGAACCACCGCCACGGCCCCGCATGCACCCGGCGGCGCCCGCATCGACGCCGGCATCGCCTACACGCAGCCGGAATGGTCGCTGCGGCTGGGCGTGAAGAACTTGGCGAACCGCACCCTGTACGGGTACTCCTCGTCGAACATGTTCGTTCCCGTCTTCGACAAGCGCACCTTCATGCTGACCTACCAGCGCAAGCTCTGACAGCGCGGTGGCGGGGCAAGGGACGCAACTCCCTTGCCTCACCGCACACGCTGTCGTGCACCTGCGCCCATACCCCAGTTCCGCTCCGTTCATGACCATCCACCATCACCGTCCCCGTCTGCGCGACCTGATCCTGCCCTACTGGACTTCGCGCGAGAGCTGGCGCGGCTGGATCCTTCTTGCGATCCGGCTGGTGCTCATGTTCACCAGCATCTATGTGGCGATCTGGGCCAACCAGCTGTCGGGCGAGGTGGTGGATGCGATGGTCAAGCGGGATTGGGACGGCATCTGGCGCAGCCTGGGCCTGTCCTGGATCGCGGGCATGCTGGCCATGCTGGTGTCGATGGTGTTGCTCTTCGCCATAACGGAGCTGCAGCAGTACGAATGGCGCACCGTCATGACGCGCCAGTTCCTGGATGCCTGGACCCGGCGGCGCACGTACTACGCCATCGAGCGGGACGGGTGCCTGGACAACGCGGACCAGCGCATCTCGCAGGACATCCCCCGGTTCATCGAACTGACGCTGCAACTGTTCCTGAACCCCATCCACGTTGTAGTCACCGCCGCATCCTTCACCGTGATCCTGTGGAACCTGTCCGGCACCCTGCACTTCACGCTCTGGGGCACCGACTTCGCCATTCCCGGCTACATGGTCTATCTGGTCTATGCGTACTCGGCGGGCGCGTTGCTGATTTCGCATTTCACCGGCCGCCCGCTGATCTACCTGTTCAACCGCCGCCAGACCGTGGAGGCCAATTTCCGCTACCGCGGCATGCAACTGCGGGAGAACGCGGAGCAGATCGCCTTCTACGACGGCGGCGCGCAGGAAAAACAGCGGCTGGACGACTCCTTCGAGGAGGTGCGTGCCAACTGGCGGGACATCATCGTGCGCAACGTCAAACTGATCCTGGCACGCGAAACCTATACGACCACCTTCTCCTCCCACCTCCTGCCGACGGCGGCGGCAATGCCGCGCTATCTCTCGGGTGCCATCACGCTGGGCGACGTGACACGCGTGGGGGGGGCCTTCAGCGGTGTCAGCAGCAGCCTGGCCTTCTTCAGCCATGCGTACATCACCTTCACCGAATGGTGGGCGCTGGGCAACCGGCTCCGTGATCTGCTGGGCGCCATCCAGGAGGTCAACGAACGTCCTTCCGGCATCCAGGTGGCGAAGGCTGCTGATTCCGCCATCGGAGCGCAGGACCTTTCCCTCGCGAAGCCCGATGGCAAGCCCCTTGCCTCCATCCCTGCATTGCGCATGCGGCGCGGCGAGCGCTGGCTGGTGCGCGGTACCTCGGGGGCCGGCAAGAGCACGCTGCTGCGCGCCGTGGCAGGCATCTGGCCCTACGGCAAGGGAGACATCCAGCAGCCGGAGAGCGGCGGGCTGATGTTCCTGCCCCAGCGCAGCTACATCCCGCAGGGCACGCTCAAGGCCGCCCTGTGCTATCCCGGGCAGCCCGAGGATTTCGACGACAGGCGCGTGCGCGAGGTACTGCATGAAGTGCGGCTGCCCGCCCTGGCCGACCGGCTGCACGACAGCGACCGCTGGCAGCAAAAGCTCTCGGGCGGCGAGCAGCAACGGCTGGCGATCTGCCGCGCGCTGCTGCACCGGCCCGACTACCTCTTTCTGGATGAAGCGACCAGCGCGCTCGACCCGGACACCGAAAAGGCGCTCTACCAGGCACTGCTGCATGCCCTGCCGGACAGCACCCTCATCAGCGTCGCGCACCGCGAATCGCTGGCCTTCTACCACGACCACGTGCTGGACCTCACGCCGCAACGCAGCGAAGGCGCTGGCAAGAGCGGCGGCAGCGGCTCCGGGCCGTCTCCGTTACCCGCCTGAATGGCCCCTCTTCTCTCATTCACTTTCCGACCACTCGCAGAAACCGAACCATGAGCTCCAACGTACTCCCACTCACCAACGCCACCTTCGCAGAACACGTCCTCCAATCCTCAGGCCCCGTCCTGGTGGACTTCTGGGCCGAATGGTGCGCCCCCTGCAAGCAGCTGCTGCCCATCGTGGACGACATCGCAGAGGAGTACGCCGGCGAAGCCCTCATCTGCAAGATCAATGCGGACGAAAACAAGGAAACCATGCAACAGTTCCAGGTGCGCGGCCTGCCCACCATGATCCTCTTCGTGGACGGCAAGGAAAAGGCCCGCCTGGTGGGCCTGGTTTCCAAGACGCGGATCGCCCAGGTCATCGACGACTGCCTGGAGGCCTGACATGGGCATGAACGCATACCACGGCGATGAGCAACTGCGCGAGCGGGTGATCGACCGACTGCACCGGCTGGAACGCGCGGGCCGGTGGGAGCACCGCCCCCTCTACTGGAACGGCGAGGTCGGCAGCTTCGTGGGCAGTCTGCTGCAGGGCGACGACCTCCGGCGCTGGGAGGCTGACTTCGGCCTTCCGAAATGGCTCGCCCTGGCGATCGATTCCATGGTTGCCGCCAACCCGACCCTCGGCGTCGCCTGGGGCATTCACCTGCTGCAGGGCATTGCGCCCGGTATGCCGATGGATGCGGTGGGTAGCCGCAGCCTGCTGGGACTGTTGAAGGACAAGGCCCATGGGCTGGGCGGCCTGGAGGCGGCAGCCGAGCTCGCCGAGGCGCTGGAAGGCGTGGCTGCGCTCCACACGGCACGCCTGGAAGGCCATGAAATCGACAGTGCCAGTTGGCGCAAGGCCCGCCGCGCGGCGGTCGAGCAGACCGATGCCCAGCAGCCCGACTCGGTCGCAGCGGCCATCGGATCGTGCATCGAAGCCGCAGCCTGGGACCCGATGCAGTCCCGCAGCGCGGTGTCCGACACGCTGCGCGGCTGGCTGAACGCACGGATTGCGGCGAACATGGCCGTCTATCCCTGGGGCAAGGCGGAAAACGACGACATGAAGCAGGTGCTGGACGCCCTGCATGCGGAAGACAAGGCCAGCCGCGAGCCTGAGGACACCGACTACACCAATGTCTTCACTCTGCTGGAGCAAAAGCATCCCGAGAAAGCCAGGCGGCTGAGGGCCTTCTACCGATACCAGAGGAGCCAGTACGGCAAGCAATGGCGCCAGGCAGCGCTGGTGCTGCAGAACATCCTGCATGCAGCCGATGGCGATGCGCCCGCAGCGCTCATCCCCCGCAAGCACCTGTTCGCCAACCCGGCAAAAGCAGCCATGAGCATCAGCCCGGACGGCCAGTGGCTGGCCTGGCTGGCTGATGGCGAGGGCGTGATGAACATCTGGACCGCGCCCAGCAGCAATCCGAACGAGGCACGGCAGATCACCCATGACAAGCGGCGCGGCATCCAGAGCTTCCACTGGACCTACGTTCCCGGCATGCTGCTGTTCTCGCAGGACCGTGATGGGGACGAGAACTTTCAAGTGTTCGGCGCCGACCTCTCGGACGGCAGCCTTCGCGCACTGACCCCTGCGGCCGCCGGGGTGCGCACGGGCGTGCAGAGCATCAGCCAGAAGCGGCGCGAAGAAATCGCCATCGTCTCGAACGCGCGCGACGCACGCTTCTTCGACGTGCACGTGCTGAATCTGCGCACCGGCGACATGCAGTGCGTGGAAGAGAACACCGGCTTCGCCGGTTTCGTGGTGGATGCGCAGTACCAGGCGAAGCTGGCCGTGCACAATACGCGGGACGGCGGCAGCGAGTGGTTGCGGCGCGATGCGTCCGGAGCCTGGCAGCCCTGGCAGGTTTTCTCGGCCGAAGACGGGCGCAGCTCCGGTCCTTCCCATTTCGACGTCGAGGGCCGCACCCTGTACGCCTACGACAGCCGAGGGCGCGACACTGCCGCGCTGGTCGCGATCGATTGGAACAGCGGCGCCATCACCGTGCTGGCCGAGAACCCGCGCGCGGACATCGGCGGCATGATCACCGACGCCGCCAGCTATCGCCCCCTGGCCTACGGCGTGACCTACGAGCGCTTCAAGCTGCATGTGCTGGACGATTCCATCGAGCGCGACATCGAAACCCTCGACGGCCATGCCGGCGACGGCGAATGGCGCCTGACCTCAAGCACCGAAGACGACCAGCAATGGGTCGTCGCCCTGTCGTCCGACACCCGGCCGTCCTCCACCTGGCTGTACGACCGCAAGACGCAAACCATGCGGCACCTGCTGGATCTGCGGCCCGAACTCACCTGGGCTCCGCTTGCGCGGATGCAGCCGGTGGTCATCCCGGCGCGCGACGGCCTCTCGCTGGTGTCCTACCTCACGGTGCCCGCAGACTCCGAGGTGGACGACCTGCGCACCAAGGCGCCGCTGCCGCTGGTGCTGCTGGTGCATGGTGGCCCCTGGTCGCGAGACACCTTCGGCTTCAACCCCATGCACCAGTGGCTGGCCAACCGCGGCTACGCCGTGCTGAGCGTGAATTTCCGCGGCTCGACCGGCTTCGGCAAGCGCTTCGTCAACGCGGCGGACGGCGAATGGGGCCGCAGGATGGACGAGGACCTGGAAGACGCCGTCGCCTGGGCCGTGGAGCGCGGCATCGCCGACCCCCAGCGCCTGGCCATCTTCGGCGCCAGCTACGGTGGCTATGCCGTGCTGTCGGCGCTCACCCGGTACCCGTCGCGCTACGCCTGCGGCATCGACGTGGTCGGCCCCTCCAACCTGGAAACGCTGCTGGCCTCCATTCCCGCCTACTGGGAATCGGACCGCGTGCGCCAGCACCGCGCGATAGGTGACCCGGCCACCGCAGAGGGACTGGCCCAGATGCGCGAGCGCTCGCCCCTGCACCGTGCCGCGCAGATCCGTGCACCGCTGCTCATCGCCCAGGGCGCCAACGACCCGCGCGTGAAACAGGCGGAGTCCGAGCAGATGGTCGCCGCCCTGCGGCAGAGCGGCATCCCGGTGACCTACGCACTCTACACGGACGAGGGCCACGGCTTCGTGCGGGAAGCCAACCGCATGTCGTTCAATGCCCTGTGCGAAGACTTCCTGGGCCGCCACCTGGGCGGGCGCGTGGAAGCCTGGTCGGCCATGGACTATCTGGGCCACTCGCTGCAACTGGCGGAATACCCCGCCCAAGAGGCCGCATGATGGCGCCCCTTCCCGCCTCCCTTCTCCGCCCGGTGCCGGCCAGCGGGCGCAGCAGCCGGCAGCGCGCCTGGGAAGCCGGGTGCATCGCCCGGATCGAGGCCGACTTCAGCCGGTCGGCCGACACGCACCTGATCCCCATGGCGCTGCCCGGCTACCCGGGCATCGACGTGTACTTCAAGGACGAATCGAGCCACCCGACCGGCAGCCTGAAGCACCGCCTCGCCCGTTCGCTGTTCCTGTATGCCCTCTCCAACGGCTGGCTGCGCGAGGGCGCGCCGGTCATCGAGGCCTCCAGCGGCTCGACGGCGGTGTCGGAGGCGTACTTCGCGCGCCTGCTGGGCCTGCCGTTCATCGCGGTCGTGCCGGCCTCCACGTCCCCCGAGAAGATCGCCGCGATCGAATTCCACGGAGGGCGCTGCCACTTCGTGGAGCGGGCCTGCGACCTGCATGCCGCTTCGATGGTGCTGGCGAAAGACAGCGGCGGCCACTTCATGGACCAGTTCGTCTATGCCGAGCGGGCCACGGACTGGCGCGCCAACAACAACATCGCCGAATCCATCTTCCGGCAGATGCAGATGGAGCGGCATCCCGTGCCGGAGTGGATCGTCTGCAGCCCCGGCACCGGCGGGACCTCCGCCACGCTGGGACGATACGTGCGCTACCGCCAGCACCCCACGCGCGTGCTGTGCGCCGATCCGGAAATGTCGGTGTTCTTCGATTACTACGAAGGCCTGCACCAGGGACGCCCCGATGCCGCCCTCACGGTCGCGAACGGCTCACGCATCGAGGGCATCGGCCGCCCCCAGGTCGAGCGCAGCTTCATCGCCAGTTGCGTGGACGCGATGGTCAAGGTGCCAGACGCCCTGTCGCTGGCCGGCATGCGCCATGTCTCCACGGTACTGGGCCGCAAGGTCGGCGGTTCCACAGGCACCAACTTCGTCGGCCTGCTCTGGGCCGCGCAGGAAATGGCTGCCTCGGGCCGCGAGGGCTCCATCGTCTCGATCCTCTGCGATAGCGGCGACCGCTACGCCCGCAGTTACTACGACCCGGCATGGTACGAGCGCAGCGGGATCGACATCGCGCAGGCGGACGGGCAGTTGCGCGGCTTCCTGGAAGGCGCGCCGCTCGCTTCCGCGCTGCGTTGCGCCGCCAGCGGCGCGTGACCCGGCCCCGGGCGACAGAGCGTCTGCAGATACCGAACAGGAAGGCCTGGAAACCATGAACAGAAAGCCCCCGAAGAAAGACCTGCGGGAACGCGCACCGGGCATCGCGATGGTCGTCGCCCTGCACGTCGGCCTGGCCTACGTGCTGGTGACCAGCACGGCCCTCAAGCCCCCGAAAGAGATCGACAAGGATGCGCTGCTGGTCACGCTGATGGCCGAGAAAAAGCCGGAGCCGGCCATCCAGGCACCCCCGCCGCCACCTGCGCCACCGCCTCCTCCGAAGCCGCCGGCTCCCACGCCCCCCGCGCCGAAACCGCCGGCCCCCAAGCCGCCACCGCCGCCCCGGCCCGCGCCCGAACGCGTGGCCGTGGAGCCGGTGCCGCCCGCGCCCCCCGAACCGCCGGCACCGGCGCCCGCTCCGCCTGCACCGCCCGCGCCACCGGCTCCCTCGCCTGCACCCGCGCCACCGGCCCCGCCCGCACCGGCCCCGGCGCCCGCAGCGCCGCCCGTGGCATCGGTCGAGCTGGTCTGCTCCAACTACGCCGAGGTGCGGCAGACCGTGGGCTATCCCTCCCGCGCGCGCCGCCAGGGCCTGGAAGGCACCGTGGTGGCCGAATTCAACGTGTCGCCCAGCGGCTCGGTGGAGAACCTGCGCATCGCCAGCGCCAGTTCCGACCTGTTCGCGGGCCCCGTGCTGGAGGCCATGCGCGAACTGCGCTGCAAAGGCCAGGGCATGCCCGTCCGGGTGCGCGTTCCGTTCAGCTTCAGCTTGAAGTGAAGCGACACCGCCCTGAGCGGCTGCGCCGCTTCCCCCCGCTCTCGCCGTGCTGCGCACGGCGGGCAGGGCGACGACGCCAGCGGCCCGGCGAAGCCGGTTCCGCGGCGTCTGCTGACGTGGCCTGCTCCGCGGCCATTCGACGGGTGGCGCTGCGCCGGTTTCATACGGCGCTGCCGATGCTCAGAGCCGTGAATTCCTGATGTGACACCCCGATAGCCCATCGCCAACCATTTCATCGATCCATCCCCTTTTCCTGGAGAGCCCACCATGTCCCAACGTCTGTTCCACCTCCCTTCCCTGCGCGGCCTGGTCGCGGCGCCGCTGTGCGCCCTGGCGCTGCTGGCCGTGCCGGCGGCTGCGTTCGCGCAGGCCGCCGCCACGAATGACGCCGCGGCCACTGCCACGGCCCCGGCGGCCCAGGCGGCGCCCGGTGCCGACGGCACCGCAGCCGTGCGTTCCGCCGCGCCGGCAGCCCGCCCGGCGGGCCAGGAGAACCCGTACGGGTTCAAGGCCATGTGGGAGCACGGCGACATGGTGTCCAAGGGCACGCTGTTCATCCTGCTGATCATGTCGGCCACCAGCTGGTACGTCATCATCACCAAGCTGCTGGAGCAGCGCCGCGTGCACGGCCAGGCGCGCCTGGTGCAGGCGGAATTCTGGAACCGGGGCGACCTGCGCGCTTCCACCCAGGCGCTGCCGGAAAGCAGCGTGTTCCGCTACGTGGCCGAGGCCGGGCTGGTCGCGCAGAAGCAATACGAAGGCCCGCTGACGCAGCAGGTGGACCGCAACAGCTGGCTGAGCCAGTCGGTCATGCAGGCCATCGACGCCGTCGGCGACCGCCTGCAGGGCGGCCTTGCAGTGCTCGCGACCGTCGGCTCGACGGCGCCCTTCGTCGGCCTGTTCGGCACCGTCTGGGGCATCTACCACGCGCTCACGGCCATCGGCCTGGCGGGCCAGGCCAGCATCGACAAGGTGGCCGGCCCCGTGGGCGAAGCGCTCATCATGACCGCCATCGGCCTGGCCGCGGCCGTGCCCGCGGTGCTGGGCTACAACTGGCTCGTGCGCCGCAACAAGGCCGCGCTGGACGAGGTGCGCGACTTCGGCACCGAACTGCACACGTCCCTGCTGGGCGGCAAGCCCGCCATCACCCTCGGGAGCTGACCATGGCGATGAACGTCGGCCAGGACGGCGGCGATCCGCTGGTCTCGTCCATCAACACCACGCCGCTGGTGGACGTGATGCTGGTGCTGCTGATCATCTTCCTGATCACCATTCCCGTCGCCACGCAGACGGTGCCCGTCGCCCTGCCCAAGGAAACCAACGACCCGCGCCAGGCGAAGATCGAGGACATCAACCTGTCGGTGACGCGCGACGGCGCGATCTACTGGAACGCCGCACCCATCACCCTGCCCGCGCTGCGGCAGCGGTTCGCCGAACTGGCCACCGCCACGCCGCAGCCCATGGTGCAGGTGTACGGCGACGCCTCGGCCACCTACCTGCCCGTGGGCCGCATCGTGCGCGCCGCGCAGGACGCCGGCATCCAGAAGCTCGGGTTCGTGACCGAACCGATGTCCAACCCCTGACGGAGACACGCCATGGCACTGCCAAGAAGGGGCAAGCAGCAGGACAACGCGCTGATGATGGAGATCAACACCACGCCGCTCATCGACGTGATGCTGGTGCTGCTCATCATGCTGATCATCACCATCCCGATGCAGCTGCATACCGTGGAACTCGACCTGCCCGTGCCCACGGACACCCCGCCTCCGCCGCCCAGGGAACTGCGCATCGTCCGCATCGGCATCGGGCCGGCCAGCCTCATCCGCTGGAACGACGAGACCGTCGATCTCGCCACGCTCAACGAGCGCCTGCTGTCCGCCTCCATGCAACCCGACCACCCGGAGTTGCAGGTGCGCCCGGACGCGAACGCCAACTATTCGACCGTGGTGCACGTGATGGCCTCCATCAAGCGCCACGGCCTCACCAAGGTCGGACTGGCCGGCCAGGAACAGTTCAACTGATCCGCCCGCGCCACCACCCTCCAGGAACCTCCATGAATTTCCAGCTCAACGCCTTTCCCACACCAGCACGCCTGTTGCAGACGCCCTGCGATTGCCTCGTCGTCGGCATCACGGAAGGCAAATTCAAGGGCCTCGCCAAGGCCATCGACCAGGCCAGCCAGGGCCTGCTGACCCGGCTGCGCGCCGAAGGCGAACTGGCCGGCAAGCCCGGGCAGACCGTGCTGCTGCACGCCGTCGCCGGCCTGCAGGCGCACCGGCTCCTGCTCGTGGGGACCGGCGCGGCGCAAGCGCCATCGGCCGCTTCGTCGCGCGCCGCAGCCCGGGCGCTCGCCGCGACCCGTGCCGCCAGGATCGTCTGGGCCCTGGGCGACGATGCGGAGCACTGGGTGCACGCGATCCTCGAACTGCAGCAGGCCGACTACCGTTTCGATGCCTACCGCACCGACAAGGCACCCGAGCCGCCGGAACGCACGCTGAGATTCGCCACCCCATCGGACGAACACCACGCAGCCATCCACGCCCGCCTGTACCAGGCGCAGGCCATCGCCCACGGCGTGGCGATGGTGCGCGACCTCGGCAACACCCCGCCCAACATCTGCACCCCCGCCCACCTGGCCGAGCAGGCGCAGGCGATGGGCCAGGCCTGGGGGATGGAGGTGGAGGTGTTCGACCGCGCAGGCATCGAGGCGCTGGGCATGCACTCCTTCCTCGCCGTGGCGCAGGGCTCCGTGCAGGAGCCGCGCCTGATCGTGCTGCGCTACCAGGGCGACAAGGCCAGGCGCGCGCCGGTGGCACTGGTCGGCAAGGGCGTGACCTTCGACTCCGGCGGCATCTCGCTCAAGCCCGGCGAGGCCATGGACGAGATGAAGTTCGACATGTGCGGCGCCGCCAGCGTGCTGGGCACCCTGCGCGCCTGTGCCGAGATGAAGCTCAGGATCAACCTGGTGGCGGTGATCGCGGCCTGCGAGAACATGCCGGCCGGCAATGCGCTGAAGCCCGGCGACGTGGTCCGCAGCCTGAGCGGCACCACCATCGAAGTGCTGAACACCGATGCCGAGGGCCGCCTCATCCTCTGCGACGCGCTCACCTACACCCAGCAGCGCTTCGAACCGGAACTGACCATCGACATCGCCACGCTGACCGGCGCCTGCGTGATCGCCCTGGGCCATGTGCGCAGCGGCCTCTACGCCAACGACGACGCGCTGGGCAACGCGCTGATCGCCGCGGGCGACAAGGTGGAAGACCCCGCCTGGCGCATGCCGCTGGACGCGGCCTACCAGGAACAGCTGAAATCGCCCATCGCGGACCTGGCCAACATCGGCGGCCGCGCCGGAGGCAGCGTGACGGCGGCCTGCTTCCTCTTGCGTTTCGTCCAGGGGCGCTGGGCGCACCTGGACATCGCGGGAACGGCCTGGAAAAGCGGCAAGGACAAGGGCGGTACCGGCCGGCCCGTGCCCCTGCTGGCGCAGTACCTGATCGACCGGGCCGCGCCGTGAACGCCCCCGACCGGTCGCCCATGGACATCCTCGCCCCGGACACGCCGCTGCTGCGCCTGCGCCGGCACATGGCGGCCAGCGGCATCGCCGCCTGCCTGGTCCCCTCGTCCGATCCGCACCTCTCCGAGTACCTGCCCGCCCGCTGGCAGGGCCGCCGCTGGCTGAGCGGCTTCGATGGCTCCGCGGGCTCGCTGGTCGTCGGCGCTCAGGCGGCCGAACTGTGGGTGGACAGCCGCTACTGGGAGCAGGCCGGGCGCCAGCTGCAGGGCAGCGGCATCGCCCTGCGCAAGGCAATGCCGGGCGCGCTCCGCGAAGACCTCGCATCCCTGTGCCGCCTCGCGGGCCCCGGCGGAACGGTGGCGGTCGATGCCGACGTGCTGTCGCTGGCGGCTCTGGAGCAGCTCGAAGCCCTCTGCCGCACCCACGGCAACCCCTTGCGCACCGACATCGACCCGCTGGCGTGCGCCTGGCCCGGCCGGCCGGGTCTGCCCGCGGGACCCATCGCGGCCCTGCCCCCCGGCGTGCAGGGCCATGAGCGCGCCGACCGGATGCGCCGGCTGCGCGAGCAGATGCAGGCGCACGGCGCCGACTGGCATTTCGTTTCCGCGCTGGACGAAATCGCCTGGCTGCTGGGCCTGCGCGGCAGCGACGTGCCCTACAACCCCGTGTTCCTCGCCCACCTGCTGGTCGGACCGCAGGGCGCCACCCTGTTCATCGACCCCACCCGCATGCCGGTCGATGTACGGCAGGCGCTCGCGTCGGAAGGCATCGCGCTGGCACCCTATGCCGGTGCACGTGAGGCGCTGCGCTCGCTCGCACCCGGCGCATGCGTGCTGATCGACCCCCGGCGCACCACGGCCGGCCATGTCCAGGCACTGCCGCAGGATGCATCGCTGCGCCAGGGCACCAATCCCTGCGCGCTGATGAAGGCCTGCAAGAGCGACGCAGAAGCCGCCGCCATCCGGCGCACCATGGTGCAGGATGGCGTGGCCCTCGCGGAGTTCTTCGCGGAGCTGCAGGAACAGCTCCGGGCCGGCGCGACGCCCTCCGAGCTGGACATCGACGCCGGGATCACCGCCGCACGGATGCGCCGTCCAGGCTTCGTGGGTCCCAGCTTCGCCACCATCGCAGCCTTCAACGCCAACGGCGCCATGCCGCACTACGTGGCCACGGTCCACGCCCATGCCCGCATCGAAGGCGATGGACTGCTGCTCATCGACTCCGGGGGCCAGTACACGGGCGGCACCACCGACATCACCCGCATGGTGGCCGTGGGCACGCCCGGCGACGCCCAGCGCCGCGACTGCACCCTGGTGCTCCAGGCCCTGATCGCGCTATCGACGCTGCACTTTCCCCACGGCACCCGCGCCCCCATGATCGACGCCGTGGCCCGGGCACCGCTCTGGCGCGAGCACATCGATTACGGCCACGGCACGGGGCACGGCGTGGGCTGGTACCTCAACGTGCATGAAGGCCCCCAGTCCATCTCGGTGCGGGCCGAGGCGAACGCCGACTCCGTCCTGCTTCCCGGCATGGTCACCTCGGTCGAACCGGGCATCTACCGTCCCGGCCAGTGGGGCGTGCGCATCGAGAACCTGCTGCTGGCGATCGAAAAGGGTGAAAGCGCCTTCGGCCGCTTCATGGCGTTCGAGACGCTGACGCTGTGCCCCATCGACCTGGACTGCCTCTGCCTCGACCGGCTGACGGATGCAGAGGTGCGCTGGATCGACCAATACCACGCCGTGGTGCGCGAGGCGCTGCTCCCGGAATTCGCCTCCCCGCAGGACGAACGCTCGCGGCGGGCCCGCCAGTGGCTCCTGGACCGCACCCGGCCGATCCTGCGCTGAAGGACGAACCGCTTTCTGCCCCACGGCAAGCCTGCGCGAAGCCGGCGGAACACGGCGCTCCGGCGTACGATGCGGGCCGTCCCGGCCCCTTCCGGCCCGCATACCGCTTCGTTCCCATGCCATCCCACGCCGACCCCGATCCCGCCGACCACCGCCCCCAGCGTCCTGCCCCGCGCGACTGCAAGGAGCTGTTCTGGTCCTTCACCTGGCTGGCCCTGCAGGGATTCGGGGGCGTGCTCGCTGTGGTACAGCGTGAGCTGGTGGACCGCAAGGGCTGGCTGACGAACGAGGAGTTCATCGAGGACTGGGCCGTGGCCCAGATCCTCCCGGGGCCCAACGTGGTGAACCTTGCGGTGATGGTGGGTGACCGCTACTTCGGCTGGCGCGGCGCGCTGTCGGCCCTGGCGGGCATGCTGCTGCTGCCCCTGCTGGTGCTGCTGTGCCTGGCGGTGGCGTATGCGCGGTTCTCCGCCCACCCGGCCGTGGCGGGCGCCCTGCGCGGCATGGGCGCGGTGGCCGCCGGCCTGGTGGCAGGCGTGGCCCTGCGCATGGCGGTGGCGCTGCGCACGCACCCGCTCGGCGCCGCAGGGGGCGCGGCGCTGGCCGCGCTGACGTTCGTGGCCATGGCGGTGCTGCAATGGCCGCTGGCCGTGGTGCTGCTGGCGATCGGCGGCGCAGCCTGCGCGGCCACCTGGCGGAAGCTGCCCGCATGACGGCCGCCGCCACCCTGGTGCTGCAGCCGGCCGACTGGCTGCACCTGTTCTCGTACTACCTCTCGCTGTCCCTGCTCACCGTGGGCGGCGCCATCGCCACCGCCCCGGACATGCACCGCTTCCTCGTGGACCGGCACGCCTGGCTGACCGATCCGCAGTTCAACGCCTCCATCGCCATCGCCCAGGCCGCGCCCGGCCCGAACGTGCTGTTCATCGGGCTGCTGGGCTGGAACGTGGGGCTCAACGCAGGTGGCTGGGCCCTGGGCCTGCTCGGGATGGTGCTGTGTCTCGTGGGCGTCATGCTGCCCAGCAGCCTGCTCACCTGGGCCGCCGCGCGCTGGGCGCACCGCCACCGCGGCATGCGGGCCGTGCGCGCCTTCAAGCAGGGCATGACGCCGGTCGTGCTGGGCCTGCTGCTGGCCACGGCCTTCGTGCTCTGCAGCGCGCACGGCGGCATCGCGCAGAGCTGGCGGCTGTGGATCGTCTCGGCAGCGTGCATGCTGCTCGTCTGGCGCACGCGCATCCACCTGCTGTGGCTGCTGGGCGCGGGGGCCGTGCTCGGGGCGCTGGGCTGGATCTGACAGGTTCTTACAACTGCGCGTCCCGGGAACCGTGCGGCGCCGCAACAATGGTCCGGACGCCCGCCGGGCCCCCGCAGCCGCGGCGGCCCGGCTTTCCAACCACTCCAGGAGACTCCAACCCATGCAATCACGCCCCCTCGGCCGCTCCGGCCTGCAGGTTTCCCCGCTGTGCTTCGGCGGCAACGTGTTCGGCTGGACGGTGGACGAGCCGACCACGTTCTCGCTGATCGGCGCCTGGCTGGATGCGGGCTTCAATTTCATCGACACGGCCGATGTCTATTCGCGCTGGAACCCGGGCCACATGGGGGGCGAATCCGAGGCCCTGATCGGCCAGTGGCTCAAGCGCACCGGAAAGCGCGACCGGATCGTGCTCGCCACCAAGGTGGGCAAGGACATGGGCGACGGCAAGGTCGGCCTGAAGCCGGACTACATCCGCCGTGCGGTCGAGGATTCGCTGCGCCGCCTGCACACGGACTACATCGACCTCTACCAGTCGCACGACGACGATCCCTCCACGCCGCTCGAGGACACGCTGGGCACCTATGCCGACCTGATCCGCGAAGGCAAGGTACGCGCCATCGGCGCGTCCAACCACTCGGCCGCCCGCCTGTCGGAGGCGCTCGCCACCAGCGCGCGGCTGGGCCTGCCGCGCTATGAATCGCTGCAGCCGCTCTACAACCTCTATGACCGCGCGGTGTTCGAAGATGAATTGCAGCCGCTGTGCCTGGAGCAGCAGGTGGGCGTCATCAATTTCTACGCCCTGGCCGCCGGCTTCCTCACCGGCAAATACCGCAGCGAAGCCGACGCGTCCAAGAGCGCGCGCGGCGCCAGGACGGTGGAGAAATACCTCAACCCGCGCGGCCTGCGCATCCTGGCCGAACTCGACGAGGTGGCGGAGCGCTACGAAGCCACGCCCGGCCAGGTCGCCATCGCGTGGCAGATGGCCCAGCCCGCCATCACCGCGCCGATCGCCAGCGCGACCTCGCTGGAGCAACTGCAGGACCTGGTGCGCGCCGCGCATCTGCAGCTCGACGCCGACGCCCTGGAAGCGCTGAGCCAGGCCAGCGAGGAATCCCCCGCCGAGGCCTGACCGCGCCCCCTGCGGCCGCCACCCCCTCAGCGCACGTCGCCGATGGCGAGGCGGTACGCCGCCAGCGCCTGCACCGTGGTGCACAGCAGCCCGTGCGCGTGCGCGAACCTCGCCACGTCCGTGCCGCGCGCCATCGTCCCGTCGGGGTTCATCAGCTCGCACAGCACGCCGGCCGGGCGCAGTCCGGCCAGGTGCGCGAGGTCCACGGCCGACTCCGTATGGCCGCCGCGCTCCAGCACCCCGCCCGGGCGGGCCACCAGCGGGAACACATGCCCGGGGCTGACCACTTCCGGCGCAGCGCCGGCCGCAGGCACGCGCAGGGCGCACCGGACGGTCTGCAGGCGGTCCGCCGCCGAGACGCCGGTGGACACGCCCCACGCGGCCTCGATGGACTGGGTGAACGCCGTGGCGAACGACGACCGGTTCACCTCCACCATCGGCCGCAGGCCGAGCGCCCGGGCATGGTCCGGGGGCAGGCAGAGGCACACGATGCCGCTGCCCTCGCGGATCATCAGCGCCATGGTGGATTCGGCCATGTTCTCGGCGGCGCAGACCAGGTCGGCCTCGTTCTCGCGGTCGGCATCGTCGAGTACCAGGACGGGCCGCCCGGCGGCGATCTGCGCGAGCACGTCGGCCATGGGGGCCAGCGGTACGCCGCCCGCGGCGGGCTCCGGCGCCCCGGCCGCAGCGTTGCACCGCTCTGTATGGAAAGTGACGGGGAAATTCATGGAAACGCTCCTTGGTTGGAAAAGAACGCTCCAAGGCATCGCATGCCGCCGGCCACGCGCCACCGCATGCCCCGCCGCAGCACGGCGCGCATGGCACGGCGCGGCCCCTGGCAGCGCACCCTCGCGGGCGCGCGGCCAGCCGGCCGGCAGCATCTTCTTTCATCCGGACTGTGACCGTCGGCCCCAGACTGAAGGCAGCCGTGGCGGCCGCCTCGCACTGGGTCTGCTGACCTCCCGCCAGGCGGCGGGAGCGCTCGCGGGCTCGCGACGCGCACCGTGGTGCGCACCGCCTACCGCCGGTGGGGAATTCCACCCCGCCCTGAAGACCGGTGGATTATGCCGCGCGCATCCCCGCGGGACCGCGCCCGCCCCGCGTCAGGCGGACAGGACGAAGGGCAGCACCCGTGCCGCCGTGCCGGGCACCAGCAGGTCCGCCACGCCGTCCAGGGCGCTGGGCTCCGGATTGACGATGGCCACGCGCGCGCCGGCCCGGTGCGCGGCATGCGCCAGGCCGGCGGCGGGATAGACGACGCCGGCCGTCCCCACCGCCAGCATCAGGTCGCACTCGTGGGCAGCGTCCTGCGCCTGCTCCAGCAACCGTGCCGGCAGTTCCTCGCCGAACCAGACCACGGCCGGCCGCAGGAGATTGCCGCAGGTGGCGCAGCCGGGCGGGCAACCCGGCACGGCAGCATCGGCATCGCAGCAGGGCAGCGGCGCATCCAGCCAGCGGTTGGCACGCAGGTCGCCGTGCAGGCAGAGCACCCCCTCGCTGCCGGCCATCTGGTGCAGGCCGTCCACGTTCTGCGTCGCGATCGTCAGCCGCTCGGGATGGCGGCGCGCGAAATCCGCCAGCGCGCGGTGGCCGGCGTTGGGTTGCACCGAGGCCAGCTGGGCCCGGCGGTGTTCGTACCACGTCCACACCGTACCGGGATGGGCACGGAAGCCTTCCTCGCTGGCCATCTCCTCCGGGCGGAACTTCGCCCAGAGGCCGGTGTGGGCATCGCGGAAGGTGGGCACGCCGGATTCCGCGCTCATGCCGGCTCCGGTCAGCACCAGGATGCGCTGCGCCTCGGCCACCCAGGTCCGCAAGCGCTCGAGGGCATCCTGGAGCATGGCTCAGCCTCCGCGCTGGCGCAGCGCCTCGTAGAGGCACACGCCGCTGGCCACCGACACGTTCAGGCTTTCGACCGCCCCCCGCATCGGGATGGACACCAGCTCGTCGCAGGTCTTGCGCGTGAGCTGCCGCATGCCGGCCCCCTCGGCACCCAGCACCAGCGCCACGGGGCCCTTCAGGTCCACTTCGTAGAGGGTGCGCGGAGCGTCGTCGCTGGTGCCGATGCACCAGATGTTGCGCTCCTTGAGTTCGCCCAGCGTGCGCGCGAGGTTGGTGACCATGAAGTACGGCATGGTCTCGGCCGCGCCGCTGGCCACCTTGGCCACGGTGGCGTTGATGCCCACGGCATGGTCCTTGGGCGCGATGACCGCATGCGCACCGGCGCCGTCGGCCACGCGCAGGCAGGCGCCCAGGTTGTGCGGATCGGTCACGCCGTCGAGCACCAGCAGGAGCGGCTTCTCGACGCCGTCGGCCTCCAGCTGCTCGAGCAGGTCATCGAGCGAATGAACCTGCGCGACAGCCTCCACGCGGGCGGCCACGCCCTGGTGCCCGTGGCTGCCGGCGAGCTTGGCGATGCGCAGCGCATCGGCCTCGATGAGGCGCGCTCCCGCCTCCTTCGCGCGCTCGAGGAACTGGCGCATGCGCGCGTCGCGCCGCGTGGCCTCGTAGTAGATCTCGATGATGGATTGCGGCGCGGTCTTCAGGCGCACGCCCACGGCGTGGAAGCCGAATAGCACTTTGGGGCTGGAGGACATGCGCGCGATTATCCGCCCGCCAGCGCCCTCCCCTCCAGCGGCCCGGAGAAGGCGGCCGCCTCAGGCGCCGGCCACCATCCGGCCGGCGTCGATGGTGATGCGCCGGTCGCACTGCGCCGCAATCCCGCGGTCGTGCGTGACGAGCACCAGCGTGGTCCCCTGCTCGCGGTTGAGGTCGAACATCAGGCGCATGATCGTCTCGCCCGTGGCGAAGTCCAGGCTGCCCGTGGGCTCGTCGGCCAGGAGCACGTCCGGCTGCACCACGAAGGCCCGCGCCAGCGCCACCCGCTGCTGCTCGCCGCCCGACAGCACCTTCGGATAGTGGCCCAGGCGCTGGCCCAGGCCGACGCGGCCCAGCATTTCGGTGGCCAGCGGCCGGGCATCGCGGCGCTGCGCCAGCTCCAGCGGCAGCATCACGTTCTCCAGCGCCGTGAGGTTGCCCAGCAGCTGGAAGCTCTGGAAGACGAACCCCATGCGCCGCGCGCGCAGCGCGGCGCGGTCGTCTTCGTCCAGCGCGAACAGGTCTTCGCCGGCCAGCCGCACGGTGCCGCGCGTGGGCGTATCGAGCCCCGCGATGATCGACAGCAGCGTGCTCTTGCCCGAGCCCGAGGCGCCCACGATGGCCACGGTGTCCCTGGGAGCGAGCCGGAAATCGATATCCCGCAGAATGTCGAGCGTGCCGGTCGAATCCGTCACCGACTTGTGGACGTGCTCCACGGCGATGACCGGGGCGGCGATGGGGGTGGCTGGGGTGTCCGGCGGTGTTTCCGACATGAAAGGTGCTTTGTGGCAGTGATGCGATGCGATGCGTTCCGGCGTGACTTTATCGTGGCGGCCGCGGGGGCCGCGTTCCTGGGGTTTTGCGCCCCGGCGGCGCTGGCCGCGCCCGCGGCTTCCGGTGCAGCACCCGCCGTGCTGGTGGTGGGGGATTCGCTGAGCGCCGAATACGGCATCGCCCGCGGCTCCGGCTGGGTCGCGCTGCTGGATAAAAAGCTGGCCGCGGAGAAGATCCCCGCCACCGTCGTGAATGCCAGCGTGAGCGGCGACACCACGGCAGGCGGCCGCTCCCGCCTGCCCGGCCTGCTCGCCCAGCACAAGCCCGCCGTCGTGGTGATCGAGCTGGGGGGCAACGACGCGCTGCGCGGCCTGCCGCTGCAGGGCACCGAGGCGAACCTCAAGGCGATGGCGGAGGCGTCCCGCAAGGCCGGCGCGAAGGTATTGATCGTGGGCATGCAGGTGCCGCCCAACTACGGATCGGACTACACCCGGCGGTTCGAGGGGGTTTTTCCGGCCGTGGCCAAGGCCACGGATTCCGCGCTGGTGCCCTTCCTGCTCAAGGGCGTGGCCGACCGGCCCGATGCCGCGGCACTGTTCCAGGCCGACCGGATCCATCCGCTGGCCGAGGCGCACCCGGCCATGCTCGCGAACGTCTGGCCCGCATTGCGCAAGCTGTTGCGCTGAGGCCGGCGGGCGCCTTCCGGCGCCACCGCCGTGCCCGTCAGGCGGACGGTCCGCTTCCTTGCGGAGCGGTGGTCCCGCCCTCCCCGCCACCGGAGACAGCCTCGCCGTCCTCTCCGGATTCCGGGGAATGTTCCCCGGTCTTGCGCTGGTTTTTGGCCAGTGCCTTTTCTTCCTTCTTTTTCTTCTTGGCGAGCTCTCGCTGCCGCTTTTCGTAGCCGTAGTTGGGTGTTGCCAAGGTGGAGCCCCCTTTTGTGGATGCAGTTCGGAGGTCCAATGTAGCAGCACGTCCGGCAAGACCCCTGGCCTCGCCCTGGCATGGCACGCCGCCAGGGCGCGCGGGCGGGCTGCAGGACGGCAGGGCCGCCCCTCAGGCCGGAAACGCGGCCGCGAGCGACTGGGCGATGTCGCCGCGCAGGTCTTCCACGTTCTCCAGCCCCACGGAAAAGCGCACCACGGTGCCGGGCCGCAGGTGCTGCGTGGGGCGCGCGCGCATCGTCCGCAACTCGTAAGGCACGACCAGACTCATGGGTCCGCCCCAGCTGTAGCCGAGCTTGAAGAGCCTCAGGCCGTCACAGAAGGCATCGACACGGTCCTGGCCATGGCGCTCGTCGATGACCACGCTGAAGAGGCCGGCCGCGGCGCCCTGCCCCGCGCCGCGGGCGCACAGCGCGGCCCAGTGCGCATGCCCCGGCGACCCGGGCAGCGCGGGGTGCAGCACCTGGGCGACGGCAGCCTGCGTGGCCATCCACCCGGCCAGCTCGCGCGCCGCCGCGTCATGCGCGCGGTACCGCAATCCGACGCTGGGCAGCGAACGCAGCACCGCCTCGGCATCGTTGGCCCCCACGCCCAGGCCCAGCCGCATGTGCGTGAGCTTGATGCGCAGGTGCAGGGCCGGGTCCCGGGTGATCGCGCTGCCCATGAGCACGTCGCCGCCGCCGCTGGGGTACTTGGTCAGGGCATGGACCGAGATGTCCACGCCCAGTTGCCCGTCGCCGAGCAGGTCGAAGGGCTGGAAGGCGATGCCGGCGCCCCAGGTATTGTCGAGCGCGGTGGTCACGCCGCGTTCGCGGCAGATGCGCACCTGTTCGGCGAGATGAGGGAACTCCAGCGTGACGGAGCCCGGGGCCTCCAGCCACACCAGCCGGGTGCCGGGCGTGATGCGGGCCGCCAGGTCGGCGGGATCCAGCGGATCGTAGTACGCATGGCGGATGCCGTAGTGCGCCAGTTCCACCTCGGCCAGCGCCTTGTTGGGTCCGTAGGCGTTGTCCGGGATCAGCACCTCGTCGCCGCTGCGCAACAGAGCCAGCGCCACGTTGGCGATGGCCGCGAGGCCGCTGGGCATCAGCACGCACTGCAGGCCGCCTTCCAGTTCGCAGAGGCGTTCCTCCAGCATGTAGGTCGTGGGCGTGCCGTGCAGGCCGTAGGTGTAGCCGGTCTTGTCCTTCCATTCGCGGGACCGCATCGCGGCCACGTCCGGGAAGATGACGGTGGAGGCCTTGTGCACGGCCGGCTGCGGTGCGCAGAAGCCGGCCGGCGGCGTGTACGCGTGGTGGATCAGGCGGGTGTCGGGCCCGGAGCCCGGCGTGGCGTCGGATGCGGAGGAAGTCATGCGGCGATGGTATCGCCGCCCGCCTCCGCCGGGGATCAGCCCCGGATGAGCCCCGGATCAGCCCGTGGTGCCTTGGGTGATCGTCAGCTGGTTCACCACGGAGTTCACGCCCTTCACGCCCTGGGCAATGCGGGTCGCACGCTCGCGGGCCACGTCGTTCTTCACCGGGCCGTTCAGTGTGACGATCCCGTTGCGGGTGTCCACGTCGATGCGGATGGCGCTCAGTTCGGCATCCTCGGCGAGACCTGCCTTCACCTTGGCACTGATGCCGGCATCGTCCATCACTTCCGCCGCGCGCGCGGCAGCCTGGCGGGAGGCCTGGCTGGCCTCGGTGGCCGCGGCCTCCATGCGGCGCTGCGCATCCGAGGCGGCTTCGCCGGTGCGCTCGATGGTCGCGTCGAGCTTCTGGCCGACGGTCTGCCCGTCGTTGCGGTCGCAGGCCGCCAGCCCGAATGCGAGGGCGGTGGCCGACAGGATGGCGATGACACGCGGGCAGCGGGCGGGACTGGAAGAAGGGGTGTGGGCGTGCGTCATGGCGATCTCCTTGGAGCGTCGGGAATATGACGAACTCTAGACTCGACCATAGCGCGCCCCGGTCGGACAACGCCTAAGCTGGCGTAGGACGCTTGAGGCGAGAATCCTCCCCATGTCCCCCGCGCCTTCCCCCGCACCTTCCCCCGCGCCGCCGACGGATGCCGGCGCCTCCGGCCGCCAGCGCATGCTCCACCGCTGGTTCCCCTTTCTCGCGTGGCCCCGGCCGGACGCCCGGTTGCTGCGGGGAGAGTTCTGGGCCGGCATGACGGTGGGGCTGATGCTGGTGCCCCAGGGCGTGGCCTACGCGGCCCTGGCCGGCATGCCGCTCGTGACGGGCATCTACGCGTCGCTCGTACCCGCGCTGATCGCGGTGCTGTGGAGTTCGTCCACCCGCCTGGGCGTGGGCCCCACGGCCCTCACCGCCCTGCTGATCGGGGCCTCGCTCACCGGCATGGCGGAACCGGGCAGCGCCGAATGGGTGGCCCTGGCAGCCTGGATGGCCATCCTGTCGGGGCTGGTGCAACTGCTGCTGGGCGCCGTGCGCTTCGGCTGGCTGCTCAACCTCGTCACGTCGCCCGTGCTCAACGGATTCACCCAGGCCGCCGCGCTGCTCATCCTCGCATCCCAGCTGCCGGCGCTGCTGGGGCTGCGCACCACGTGGCATGCGGTGGCCAGCGCCCCGTCCATCCACCACTTCGACGGCACGGCGGCGGCCTTCGGGCTCGGCAGCCTGGTCCTGCTGACCCTGGCGCGCCGCTGGCGGCCCACCTTTCCCTCGGCCATCGTCATCGTCGGCGTGGCGGCCCTGGCCAGCCGGGCCCTTGGTTATGCGGACCACGATGGCGCGGTGGTGGGCCACCTGCCCTCCGGGCTGCCGCACTTCTACTGGCCGGGCTGGCTGGGCTGGGACCAGTTCGGCCAGTTGCTGATGCCCGTGCTGGTGGTCACGCTCGTCAGCTTCCTGGAGACCGCGTCCTCGGCCAAGGTCGAGCACCAGCAGGGCGGCACGCGCTGGAACGAGAACCAGGACCTGATCGCGCACGGCCTGGCGAAGATGGGGTCGGGTTTCTGTGGCAGTTTCGCGACAAGCGCGTCGTTTTCTCGCTCCGCGATCAACCTGTACGCGGGCGCGAAAAGCGGCTGGGCCACGCTGTTCGCGCTGGCGCTGGTCCTGGCGGTATTGCTGTGGCTCACGCCCGCGCTCTACCACGTGCCGCAGTCGGTGCTCGCCGCGGTGGTGGTGGCAGCGGTCACCAGCCTCATCAAGCCGGCGGTGCTGCTGCGGCTGTGGCGCATTTCCCGGGTGGAGGCCCTCATCGGCGGGCTGACGTTCTTCCTCACGCTCGCGACCGCGCCGCGCATGTACTGGGGCGTGCTGGCAGGACTGGTGCTGAACCTGAGCCACTTCCTCTACCAGCGGCTGCACCCGCGCATCATCGAAGTCGGGCTGCACCCGGACGGCAGCCTGCGCGACCGCCACCTGTGGCAATTGCCGCCGCTCGCGCCCGGACTGCTGGGCGTGCGGATGGATGCGGAGCTCGATTTCGCGTCCGCTGCTGCGCTGGAGCAACGCATCTCGGAACATCTTGCGGCATATTCCGAGGTGCGGCACATCTGCCTGTTCGCACTCCCGATCAACCGCATCGACGTCACCGGCGTTGAGTGCTTCGGCCGGTTGAGGGCCCTGGCCCGCACCCACGGTGGAGCCCTGCATGTGAGTGGCATGAAGCTCCCCGTCGAGCAGGTGCTGCGACGCGCCGGATTGCTGGAGGGCCCGGGCCTGGTGCTCTACCGCACCGATGCCGAAGCCCTTCTGGCGTTGCAACGTTTACCTTTGTAGTTACCTATGGCGGGGCAGCCGCTGATACACTTCCTGAACACTGTTTGTTGCATTTTGTGTCTGAATCTGCGACCCCCCCACTTGTGGACCTGCGCGACCTGCGCCTGACGACGGCGCACGCCCTGGTCGCGCAGGCACTGGGCTCCGAAGCCGCCATCCCCAGGGAATCGCCCCGGCAGTACCTGCAGGGCCTGATCGACGGCCTCTGCGAACTGTCGCTGAAGGACCCGCTCACGGGCCTGGCCAACCGGCGGCATTTCCGGACCGTGCTCGAGCGCGAGATCGACCGCGTCACGCGCGCGGGCGAGGCGGCGCTGCTGCTGATGCTCGACATCGACAACTTCAAGCGGGTCAACGACACCCACGGCCACATGGCCGGCGACATCGTCCTGCAGTCGATCGCGCGCACGCTGAGCCGCTGCGTCCGGCCCATGGACACCCTCTCGCGCTACGGCGGCGAGGAATTCGCCGTGGTCCTGCCCGCCTGCCAGGCCGGCTTCGGCAAGGTGGTGGCCGAGCGCATCCGCCGCGCGGTGGAGCGCACGCCGGTCCGCATCTCGCCGACGGTCGAACTCAACGTCACCGTGAGCATCGGCGGCGCCTTCGCGCTCCAGTGGATCCGCAGCACCACGCTGCTGTGGACGGAGCGCGCCGACAGCCAACTCTACAAGGCCAAGCTGGCGGGACGCAACCGGGTCAGCATCGAAGAACAGCCGGACAGCACGGTGACCGCCGAAGAGAAGAGCCTGCTTTTCGGCCCGCTGTACACTCCCTCGGGTTGGGGCGACCTTCCCCCGCCCTTGGATTCCACAGGCAGCGCCTATTGAAAGCAAAGAGATGACCGACGCGCTGTCACCCCGCACCACGCCCGCTGCGCCCCAGGCGCCAGCCGGCGCCCGCATCATTGCCATCACCAGCGGCAAGGGAGGCGTGGGCAAGACCTTCGTTTCCGCCAACCTCGCCGCGGCCCTGACGCGGCGCGGCTACCGCGTGCTCGTTCTCGACGCGGATCTCGGCCTCGCGAACCTGGACGTGGTCCTGAACCTGCATCCCAAGGTCACGCTGCACGACGTCTTCGTCGGCAAGGCGGAACTGGACGATGCCGTGATCGAGGCGCCCGGCGGGTTTTCCGTCGTGCTCGCCGGGTCGGGCATGGTCGAGTATTCGCGGCTCACCCCCGAGGTGCGCAGCGAATTCCTCAACGTCATCCAGACGCTCGCGCCGCGCTACGACGTGCTGCTGCTCGATACCGGCGCCGGCATCTCCGACGTGGTGCTGTTCTCCGTCTCGCTCGCCTCGGAGGTGCTCATCGTGGCCACGCCCGAGCCCACCTCCCTGACGGACGCGTATGCGGCGATCAAGGTGCTGGCGACGCAGCAGAAGCGCCAGTACGTGCGCCTGATCGTGAACCAGGCTGCACGGCCGGGTGATGGCCGGGCGATCACCGGCCAGCTCCAGCAGGTCCTGGACCGCTTCGTCAGCACGGATTCGGGCCGCCCGATGCGCCTGCTGCACCTGGGCGACATTCCGGCCGACACCGCCGTGCGCGATGCCGTCATGCGGCGCCAGCTGCTGCTGATGCAGATGCCCGGCTGCCCTGCCGCCCTGGCCATCGCGCAGCTGGCCAACAAGATCGATTCCACGCTGCTCACGCCGGCGGCCTGAAGGGGCCGGCAGGCGGCACGCCTGCCCGGCACCTCCATCGCGATGCACCACGACGACGTTCTCAACATCTCCTGCTATCTGTTCGTTCCGCTGCCCGATGCCGGGCAGCTGCGCGACCGCCTGCATGCGCGGTGCATGGAAGACGGCCTCAAGGGCACCATCCTGCTGGCGGAAGAAGGCATCAACATGTTCCTGGCCGGGCCGGCGCCCGCCGTGCGGGGCTTCGTGCAGTGGCTGAGGGACACGGATGCGCGTTTCGCCGCGCTGGAACCGAAGGAGAGCTGGTCGGCGTCCCAGCCTTTCCGCAAGATGCTGGTGAAGGTCAAGCGCGAGATCATCCGCATGGACCACCCCGCCATCCGGCCCGCCGACGGGCGCGCGCCCTCCGTGGATGCGCCCACGCTGCGGCGCTGGCTCGCGCAGGGCCACGACGACACGGGCCGCCCCGTGGTGACGCTGGACACCCGCAATGCCTTCGAGGTGGATCACGGCACCTTCGAGGGCGCCATCGACTGGCGGATCGCGAAGTTCACCGAATTCCCGCCCGCGCTGCGCGCCCGCAAGGCGGAGCTGGAAGGCAAGACGGTGGTGAGCTTCTGCACCGGAGGCATCCGCTGCGAGAAGGCGGCCATCCTCATGCGCGAGGAGGGCATCGGGCACGTGTACCAGCTCGAGGGCGGCATCCTGAAATACTTCGAGCAGACCGACGGGGCCCACTACCGGGGCGGGTGCTTCGTCTTCGACGAGCGCGAAGTGCTGGCGCCCGACCTGTCGGAATCCGGTTCGGACCCTGTGGACGGGCCGGCCGCCGCATAGGCGGCAGCAGGCACGCGGCGCTGGCCCTGCCTGCAGCCGGGCCAGCGCGCGAAAGTCAGCGCTTGAAGTGCCGCTCCGGCAGCGGAATGCGTTCGTGATCGCCCGGTACCGTGCCCATGCGCATGGCGTCCCAGTCGTCGGCCGCCTGGACGATGCGCTCCTTGCGCGAGGACACGAAATTCCACCAGATGTGCCGCGGGCCGTCGAGCGGCGCGCCGCCGATGACCACGCAGCGCGCGGGCCCGCTGCCCGTGGCCTCCTGCAGCCGTACCGGGCCGGAGGCCTGCGCAATGGCGAGCATGCCCGCCGGCAGGTCGGCCGGGCGCCCCTCGCCATCTTCCAGCCGGCAGGCGCCCTCCACGGCATAGACCGCCATTTCCTCGGCCAGCGGCGGCAGCAGCAGTTCGGCACCCGCGGGCAGGAGGATGTCGAGATAGAGGGTGGGCGCAAGGGTGGCGACGGGCGACGTGGCCCCGAAGGCGCTGCCGACCAGCACACGCACGCGCACGCCCTGGCCATCGTGGATCTCCGGGATGGCCTCCGCGGCCGTGTGGACGAACGAGGGTTCCACCTCGGCATGCGCCTCGGGCAGCGCCGCCCACAGCTGCAGTCCGTGGTTCACGTAGGCCGCGCGGCGCAGCCGCTCCGGGCGCCGCTCGGAATGCACGATGCCGCGGCCCGCGGTCATCCAGTTGATGGCGCCAGGAGCGATCTCGCACACGGAGCCGAGGCTGTCGCGGTGCGTGATCGCCCCTTCGAACAGGTACGTGACCGTGGCCAGCCCGATGTGCGGATGCGGCCGCACGTCGTATTCGGACGAGGGCTCGACCGTGACAGGGCCGAAATGGTCGAAGAACACGAACGGGCCGATGGAACGGCGCTGCAGCGAGGGCAGCAGCCGCCGCACCAGGAAGCCGCCGCCCAGGTCCTTGGCATGGCCGCCGAGCAGCAGGAACGGCGGCGTGGCATCGCCGGACGACGGAGGAGGAGGCACATTCGTATCCACGGGCAGAGTCCTTTCGGGAACAGGGGCGGTGCCAGCGTAACCCGTCAGCACGGAAAAAGCCACGCGCCGCATTGCCTCCAGACACCCGCAGGGCGCCGGCGCGGTCAGCCGCGCAGCTGCTGCGCGATGCGGGCGACGCGCGCCCCATAGGCGCGGCCGGTTTCCAGGTCGCCGGGCAGCATTTCCTGCACGCTCGCGTCCGACGGCGACTGCGCCAGCATGCCCACGGAGCCCCCCAGGTTGTTGGGATCGTTGCGCGAGGCCGCCTTGCTGTTGGCCGGCAGCATGCCCAGGCTCACCCAGATGCCGCCGTGCTGCGAGGCCAGCGTCTGCAGCGCGATCAGGGTCACCTGCTTGTCGCCGTTCAGGCTGGCGCTGTTGGTGAAGCCGCCGAACACCTTGTCCTGCCATGCGCGGCCGAACCAGGCCTTGGAGGAGGCATCCGCGAACTTCTTGAACTGCCAGCTGGGACTGCCCATGTACGTCGGGGTTCCGAAGATGATGCCGTCGGCTTCGGCGAGGGTCTCCCAGCCGCCCTCGGGCAGGTTGCCGTCCGCATCGATGGCGATGAGCTGGGCGCCGGCGCCCTCGGCGACGGCCTGGGCCAGGCGCTGGGTGTGGCCGTAGCCGGAGTGGAAGACGACTGCGATCTTTGCCATGGAAATGACTCCTAGTGGTGGGAAGGGTGGACGGGGCCGGCGATGCCGGCCACGCCCGGGGGACTGGAATATGCGGTGTCCATGCCGCGTCCGGACCGCATCAGCGTTCCCGGGCCGTGAGATCGAACACCAGCACCTCGGCGCCGCAGCCCTGCTCCAGGGCCAGCCGGCGCTCGCGCTCGACGAAGGCGGCATCGCCCGCGGCCAGCGGGCTGCCGTTGGCCTGCAGCCTGCCGCGCAGCAGGTGCACATAGCATTTGCGGGCGGGATCCAGCGGCAGTTCGTCGCCGCCCCCGCCGTCGAACAGGCCCGCGTAGACGCAGGCATCGGCCTGCAGGTACAGCACGCCGGGCCGGGCCTGCGGCGCCGCCAGCAGATGCAGCCGGCCGCTCCCGCGGTCCGCGGGGCCGGGTACCTGCGCGTATTCCCGCGCCTTGCCCGGTGCCTGCGGCGCGATCCATATCTGCAGGTAGTGCGCGGGCTGGTCGGGCAGCGGGTTGAATTCGGCATGGGTGGCGCCCTCGCCTCCCGCCATGCGCTGCACACGGCCCGCGGCGACCGATTGCACCCGGCCGCTGCAGTCCCGGCTGCCCAGCCGGCCGGACAGCACGTAGCTGAGGATTTCCATGTCGCGGTGGCCGTGCAGGCCCAGCCCGGCGCCAGGGGCGATCCATTCCTCGTTCAGCGCGTGCAGGTTGCCGAAACCCATGTAGCGGGGGTCGTGGTAGCCGGCGAAGGAGAAGCTGTGGAGCGATCGCAGCCAGCCGTGGTCGGCGTGGCCCCGGTCGCACGATTTGCGGACGGTCAGCATGGGCGGGTTTCGGACAGTGCTGGCACTTTAGGAGCGGTACGCTGCTTGCGGGCGCAGTGCGATTGAAGGCATCATTCAAAACCTTTGAAGCCTTCCCCGATGACCGTTCCTCCTCCCGCCCGCGACGCCCTCACGCCCGACAGCCTGGCCATGCTGCAGGTGATCGCGGAAACCGGCAGCTTCGCCGCGGCGGCGCGGCAACTCGGCGTGGTGCCGAGTGCGCTCACCTACCGGGTGCGGCAGATCGAGGAGGCGCTGGACGTGCTGCTGTTCGACCGCAGCGCCCGCCAGGCACGGCCCACCGAGGCGGGCAGCGAACTGCTGCGCGAGGGCGCCCGCCTGCTCGAGGAGGTCGAGGCCGTCGCGCATCGCGTGCGACGGGTGGCGACCGGGTGGGAGCCCCAGCTCACCATCGCGGTGGACGGCGTGATTTCCCCCACCACCCTGCTGGAACTCGTGGAGGCCTTCTATGCGCAGTCGCCGCCGACCCGGCTCAAGCTGCGCGACGACATCCTCACGGGCACGCTCGAGGCGCTGACCTCCGGCCGGGCAGATCTCGCGCTGGGCGTGGCGGTGAACGCCTCCAATGCCTCCGGCGTGCAGGGCCAGGTGATCGGCGACCTGCTGTTCCTCTTCACCGTGGCGCCGCACCATCCGCTCGCCTCCGCGCCCGGCCCGCTCACCGACACGGTGCTGCGCCAGCACCGGGCCATCGCCGTGGCCGATTCGGCGCAGCATGGCGGCGTGACCATGGGCCTGCTGGGCGGGCAGGACGTGTTCACGGTGGACAGCATGCAGACCAAGCTGCAGGCCCAGCTGCGCGGGCTGGGCGCCGGGTTTCTTCCCGAGCCCATGGTGCGGCCCTACGTCGAGGCCGGGCGGCTGGTGGTCCGCGAGGTCGCGCGGCCCGCGCGCCGCGTGCGCCTGCACTATGCCTGGGGCGGCCCCGGGCACGCCCCGCCGGGCCGCGCTCTGACATGGTGGCTGCAGCAACTCGAGAGCCCCGCCACCCGCGCAGCGCTGCTGGAAAACCACCACCCATTCTGAGCCGCGCCGCCGCAGGCGCCGTGTAGAGTGGCTCCATCCGCGCCCGCCGCGGCGTCTCGCACCCATGCATCCATGAAAGGCCGGACCATGACCTCTTCCCGCTCCCGTTCCCGCACTCCTTCCCGCGGCGCTCCCGCCGGCCCCGGCGGGCAGCCACCGTCCGCCCGGCGCATCGCCGTGGTCGGCGCGGGGATGGCCGGCATCGCCTGCGCGCGCACGCTGGCGCAGGCCGGACATGCGCCGGTCGTCTTCGAGCAGGCCCCCCAGCCAGGCGGCCGGATGGCGACGGTGGAGTCGCCGTTCGGGGGATTCGATGCCGGCGCCCAGTACTTCACGGTGCGCGATGCGCGCTTCGCGCGCGCCCTGGAAACCGTGCCCGGGCTGTGCCGCCCCTGGAGCGCGACCACCGTCAAGGTGCTGGACGCCGCGGGCCGCACGGCCGCCGCCGCACCGCCGCCGCGCGAGCCGCACTGGGTGGCCACGCCGGGCATGCAGTCCCTGCTGGCCGCGTGGGCCGGGCCGCTGGCGCAGGCCGGCCGCCTGCTGGCGGACGCGCGGGTGTTCAGCATCGGCCCCGACCCCCTGCAGCCGGGCCACTGGCAACTGAAGACCCGCTCGCAGGACGGGGCGCAGCAGGTCCATGCCGGCTTCGATGCAGTGCTGCTGCTCGTTCCGGCGGCGCAGGCCCGCGCCCTGCTGGAAACCTCGGGCATCGCCCCGGCGTTTGCGCAGCAGTTGCAGTCGGTCGAGGTGGCCCCCTGCTGGACGCTGATGGTGGCCTACCCCCACGCGGTACAGCCCGGCCTCACCACGCTGGGCCCGCAATGGAACGCCGCGCGCAGCACGCACCACCGCATCGCGTGGGTGGCACGCGAATCGTCGAAGCCGGGACGCGCCTCGGTGGAACGCTGGACGGTGCAGGCCAGCCCCGCATGGTCGTCCGAGCACCGGGACGACACGCCCGCCCGCGTGCAGGCCAAGCTGCTCAAGGCGTTCGCGGAAGTGACGGGCCTGCGCGCCACGCCCACGCATGCGGAAGTGCTGTTCTGGCCCGACGCGCAGACGACTCGGCCGCTGGGGCGCAGCCACCTGTGGGACACCGCTGCCGGCATCGGGCTGGCGGGCGATTGGTGCCTGGGCCACCGGGTCGAGGATGCCTTCGTCGCGGGGCTCGAACTCGCGCTCGCGGTGGCATGAGCGTCTTCCCGGCCACGTCCACGCACGCAACCGCCGCAGGCCGACGCTATGTCGGCCGTTTCGCGCCCTCGCCCACCGGCCCCCTGCATGCGGGCTCGCTGGTGGCCGCGCTGGCGAGCTGGCTGGACGCGCGCTCCGCGGACGGGGGCCGCGGCGGCACCTGGCTGGTGCGCATCGAGGATGTGGACACGCCCCGCTGCCAGCCCGGCGCGGCGGAGACAATCCTGCGGCAGCTGGCGGACTGCGGACTCGTGCCGGACGGGACGGTCTGGTGGCAGTCGGGTCGCCACGCACGCTATGCGGAACAGCTGCAGCGCCTGGTGGACGCGGGGCTGGCCTACCCCTGTGCCTGCACGCGCGCGGACATCGAACGCGCCCATCGCCACGCGCACGGGGCGCGTGACCGCCATTCGGAACTGCCCTACCCGGGCACCTGCCGCGCCGGACTGGGGGGACGGCCTCCGCGATCCTGGCGATTCCGGACAACGGAATACCAGAAAGAACTTGCGCCGGCAGCGGGTGCCACAGGAGCACCGGAATGCCCTGCCATCGATGCCGGTGGCGTGGCCTGGACCGACCGGCGCCTGGGAGCGCGCCGGCAGGACGTGGCGGAAGCCGTGGGCGATTTCGTGCTGCGCCGGGCGGACGGCCTCTGGGCCTACCAGCTCGCGGTGGTGGTGGACGATGCCGACCAGGGAGTGACACATGTGGTCCGCGGAGAGGACCTCCTGGACAACACGCCGCGGCAACTGCTGCTGCAGCATGCGCTGGGCATCCGCGCCCCGGCCTATTTGCATACGCCGCTCGTGCGCGCGCCGGATGGAGAGAAGCTGTCGAAGCAGCACGGTGCGCCGGCGGTGGACACCGCCCATCCCCTGGAGGCGCTAGGGGCCGCGGCCTGCACGCTGGGGCTGCCGGCTTTGCAGCATCCGCACGACACCACCGTCGGCGAGGCGCTGGCTTGGTGGGCGCAGGCATGGTCGCGAATCTACAATCGGCCATCGTGACAGTTACGCATCCCACCCCGGCCGATACCGGCCTCGCCCTTTCGCCCGCGCCTGCCGGCAACGGCTCCCCGCCCGCGGACGTTGCATTCCCCAAGGCGATCAAAAGCTATGTCCGCCGCGCCGGGCGCACCACGACCGGACAGGCCAAGGCCCTGGAAACCTTCGGCTCGCAATTCGTTCTCGACTACGCCCCCGAGCCGCTCGATGCCGAAGCAGCCTTCGGCCGCGCCGCGCCGCTCATCCTGGAGATCGGCTTCGGCATGGGCGAGGCCACGGCGCATATCGCCGGCGTACGGCCACAGGACAATTTCCTCTGCTGCGAGGTGCACGAGCCCGGCGTGGGCGCGCTGCTCAAGCGCATCGGCGAGCAGGGCCTCACCAACATCCGCATCCTGCAGCACGACGCCGTGGAGGTGATCGACCACATGCTGCCGGAAGGCGCCCTCGACGGCGTGCACATCTTCTTCCCGGACCCCTGGCACAAGAAGCGCCACAACAAGCGGCGGCTGGTCCAGCCACCACTGGTGGCCAAGCTCGCCCGGCGGCTGAAGCCCGGAGGCTACCTGCACTGCGCGACCGACTGGCAGCCCTATGCGGAGCAGATGCTGGAGGTGCTCTCGGCCGAGCCGCTGCTGGCCAACACCGCCGACGGCTATGCGCCGCAGCCCGACTACCGCCCGCTCACCAAGTTCGAGAACCGGGGCCTGCGCCTGGGCCACGGCGTATGGGATATCCTCTTTCGGCGCGTGGCCTGACAGGCAGCGCTTCCCGCACTCTCGCAACGCCCAGCACCGCACCCATGAAGCCCATCCTCGACAACCTGGTCGAAATGACCGGCCATCGCGATCATTTGCGGCTGGAAGTGTCGGTGCTGTCCACCCTGCACAAGCTCCCTTCCATCAAGGCGGTGCGGGCGCTGGAGATCTTCCAGTCGGGCAGCGAGGTCTACGTGCGGCCGCGCACCTGGCACAAGGACGGGCAGATGGTCACCAGCGACTGGGAAGCCCCGGTCGATCCGCGCCGCGAGCCCCTGTCGGCATTCCCGGCGCTGCACGAATGCATCGCGCAGCGCCGGCCGCACGTGCTGCAGTCCGTGCGGCGCGGCGAGCACATGCTGTGGCTGCCGGTATGGCTGCACGACAAGGTCCATGCCTGCATCGAGGTCACGCAGTCGAGGCCCTTCTCGGCCCACAAGCTCGACGTGATCCAGAGCGTCTTCTTCGTCTACCAGAACTACCAGAGCCTGCTGGACTACAGCGAGCGCGACGCGCTCACCGGCCTCTTCAACCGCAAGACCTTCGACGAGCAGTTCGCACGTCGCGCCGGCGTGCCCAGCGGTGCGGCGGCCGATGCGGTCACCGATGCGGCCGATGCCCCCCTGCCACGCAGCGAGCCGCTGCAGCACTGGCTGGCCGTGGTGGACATCGACCATTTCAAGCAGGTCAACGACCGCTTCGGCCACCTGTACGGCGACGAGGTGCTGATCCTCATCGCCAACATCCTGCGCAATTCCTTCCGCGGGCACGACCGCATCTTCCGCTTCGGCGGGGAAGAGTTCGTGGTCCTGCTGCGCTCGACGACGCTCGCCACCGCCCACAAGGCCTTCAACCGGTTCCGCACCGCCGTGCAGGAATACGATTTCCCGCAGGTGGGCCGCGTCACGGTGAGCCTGGGTTTCGCCAGCACGGAGCGCGGCGCCCCGGTGGAGATCCTGGGCCAGGCGGACCAGGCGCTCTATTACGCCAAGGAACATGGCCGCAACCGTGTGTGCTACTACGACGACCTGGTGCGCGACGGCCATCTGCACGCCAAGGTCGCGAACGACGACGTCGAACTCTTCTGACCGGGCCGGCCGGCCGCATGCCGGCCTGCGCACCCGCTGCACTCCAGCTGTCTCCCGAATGAAAAAGGCCCGCGCAAGCGGGCCTTTTGCGTGGGGCACGGCAGGCCCGGTCAGGCGCGTTCGCCCACCCAGGCGGCCACGGAGGCCAGCGCCGCGGGCAGCGCCGCGGCATCCGTGCCGCCGGCCATCGCCATGTCGGGCTTTCCGCCGCCCTTGCCGCCCACCTGGCTGGCGACGAAGTTCACCAGCTCGCCGGCCTTCACCTTCGCCATCGCGTCCGGCGTGACGCCCGCCGCGATCTGCACCTTGGCGCCGTCCACTGCCGCCAGCACGATGGCCGCGCTCTTGAGCTTGTCCTTGAGCTTGTCCATGGTGTCGCGCAGGGTCTTCGCATCCGCGCCCGGCAGCGTGGCTGCCAGCACCTTCAGGCCCTTCACGTCCACCGCCTGGCCGGCCAGTTCGTCGCCCTGGCTGGACGCCAGCCTGCCCTTGAGGGCCGCCACTTCGCGCTCCAGCGCCTTGACCTGGTCCAGCGCCTGGCCGATGCGGCCCGTGATCTCCGCAGCCGGCGCACGCAGCGCGCCCGCCGCCTTGGCGACCGTGTCCTCGAGCTGCTGCAGGTAGGCCAGCGCACCCGCGCCCGTCACCGCCTCGATGCGGCGCACGCCCGCGGCCACGCCGCTCTCACCCACCACCTTGAACAGGCCGATGTCGCCCGTGCGGGCGACGTGCGTGCCGCCGCACAGCTCGCGGCTGGTGCCGATGTCCAGCACGCGCACGGTCTCGCCGTACTTCTCGCCGAACAGCATCATCGCGCCGGTCTTCTGGGCGGATTCGATGTCCATCACGCGGGCGCCGGTCGGGGTGTTGGCGAGGATCTCCTCGTTCACGCGGCGTTCGATCTCGCGGATCTGCGCGTCGGTGACCGGCGCGTTGTGCGCGAAGTCGAAGCGCGTGCGCTCGGCATTCACCAGCGAGCCCTTCTGCTGCACGTGGCTGCCCAGCACTTCGCGCAGGGCCTTGTGCATGATGTGCGTGACCGAATGGTTGCGCATGGTCGCGGCGCGCAGCGCGGCATCGACCTCGGCCTGCACGGCATCGCCCACGCGCAGCGTGCCGGACTCCAGGCGGCCGTGGTGGCCATAGACGTCGGCGCGGATCTTGAGCGTGTCATCCACGGCGAAGCGCGCGCCACCGGCGTGGATCACGCCCTGATCGCCCACCTGGCCGCCGCTCTCGGCGTAGAACGGGGTGTTGTCGAGCACCACCACGCCGTTCTGGCCGGCCTCCAGCGCCTGGGCGCTCGTGCCGTCCACGTAGATCGCCACGATCCTGGCGCTTTCGGTCAGGCCGTCGTAGCCGCTGAAGCGGTTGGCCTCGCCTGCGTAGTCGAGCGCCTTGTCCATCTTGAACTTGCCGGCGGCACGCGCCTGGGCCTTCTGGCGGTCCATGGCGGCCTTGAAGCCGTCCTCGTCCACCGTCACGCCGCGCTCGCGGCAGACGTCGTTGGTCAGGTCGAGCGGGAAGCCGTAGGTGTCGTGCAGCTTGAAGGCCACGTCGCCGGGCAGCACCTTCGCGCCGCCGCCCAGGGCCGCGTCGAGGATGTCCATGCCGTTGGCGAGCGTCTCGAAGAAGCGCTCTTCCTCGGCCTTGAGCACCTCGGTGATGCGCTGCTCCTGCTCGCGCAGCTTCGGATAGGCGTCGCCCATCTGGGCCACGAGGTCCTTCACGAGCTTGTGGAAGAACGGCGTCTTGCGGCCGAGCTTGTAGCCGTGGCGGATGGCGCGGCGCACGATGCGGCGCTGCACGTAGCCGCGGCCTTCGTTGCTGGGGATCACGCCGTCGCTCACGAGGAACGCGGTGGCGCGGATGTGGTCGGCGATCACCTTGAGCGACGGGTTGGAGAGATCGGCGGTGCCGGTCTCGCGCGCGGCCGCCTGGATGAGCGCGGCGAACAGGTCGATCTCGTAGTTGCTGTGCACGTGCTGCAGGATGGCCGCGAGGCGCTCCAGGCCCATGCCGGTATCGACGCAGGGCGCGGGCAGCGGCGTGACGGAGCCGTCTTCCGCCATGTCGAACTGCATGAACACGTTGTTCCAGATCTCGATGAAGCGGTCGCCGTCCTCATCGGGGCTGCCCGGGGGGCCGCCGGGGATGTGGGGGCCGTGGTCGTAGAAGATCTCGGAGCACGGGCCGCAGGGGCCGGTGTCGGCCATCATCCAGAAGTTGTCGGACTTGTAGCGGCCGCCCTTGTTGTCGCCGATGCGGATCACGCGCTCGGGCGGCAGGCCGATCTCCTTCGTCCAGATGTCGTAGGCCTCGTCGTCCTCGGCATACACGGTGGCCAGCAGGCGCTCCTTCGGCAGGCCATAGACCTCGGTGAGCAGCTCCCAGGCCCACTTCAGCGACTCGCGCTTGAAGTAGTCGCCGAAGGACCAGTTGCCCAGCATCTCGAAGAAGGTGTGGTGGCGCGCGGTGTAGCCGACGTTCTCCAGGTCGTTGTGCTTGCCGCCCGCGCGCAGGCAGGCCTGCACGGACGTGGCGCGCACGTAGGGGCGCTTGTCGGTGCCCAGGAACACGTCCTTGAACTGCACCATGCCGGAGTTGGTGAACATCAGCGTGGGGTCGTTGCCCGGCACCAGCGGGCTGGACGGCACCACGGTGTGGCCCTTGGAGGCGAAGAAGTCCAGAAAACTCTTGCGGATGTCGGCAACGGACGACGGCGGGGTCGGTTTCGTCATGGGCGAAAGGGCTGCGAGCCTCGAGTGCGTGGAGCGCGCTGCGATGGGCGCAGCCGCGGGATGTTATGAAAGCGTAACCCCCGATTCTATCGAGCCGGACCCGCCGTTCGCCGCGCCGCGGGGGCCGCCCCTGCCCCGCGCGGGGCCGCTCACCGCCGGGCGCGCTTGTGCGGGGTGCGGTTGGTGTAGCTCGCGTTGCCCAGGCCCGTGCCCACGGTGAGCACGGCCCAGCGCTCCACGTCCTGGGTGAAGGGCAGTTCCGAGAGGCCCTGCACCACGGCGTCGTTGTGCAGGCAGACCTGGATGCGGCCGCCGTTGATGGCCGGCAGGCGCTCGCACAGGTCGCGCGGCAGGTGGAAACGGATGCTCTCCCAGTTGCCCGGCAGGTTCTGCGTGCCGCCGGCGAGCGAGCCGTCCTCGCAGACCAGGCCCGGGCAGGCGACGCCCACGAAGGGCGCGAGGCTCAGTTCCTTCTTCCGGGCATGCTCGACCAGGTCCTCCAGGATGCCGGCGATGCCGTCCACGAGTTCGTCGCGGCGCGGAGCGTCGTCCGCATGGCCCCATTTCTCGCGGCGCAGCACCTCGGCCCTGGACATGTCGGGCGCGGAGTGCAGGTGGGTCTGCACGATGCCGCAGCGCACGTTGGTGCCGCCGATGTCCACCGCCAGGATCGCGTCGTAGCTCTGCAGCAGCGCGGGCGGCGCCAGGTGCACCCAGCCGATCAGGCCGCCCTCGTCGGCATGGTGGTGCAGCAGGCGCAGTTCCACCGGGTCCTTCTTCTTGCGCTGGAGCTCCTCCGCGACGAGGCCGGCCGCGCGGGCGATGGCACGCTCGCCCACCTCGCTCTGGTGGAAGCCGCCCCCCACGATCACGCGCTCCACGCCCTTCCAGGTCTTGTGCTGCAGGAAGCGCAGGACCACGTGGGCGAACTGCTGCGCATAGTCTTCCGAGGCGGCCTCGATCGCCCGGGCCGCCACGCCGTCCTTGGCGAGCATCTCGTCCAGACGCTGCTTGCTGATCTCGCGCGTGGGCTTGTCGCCCAGCGGATCCTTGCCGGCCATGTCGGTGTAGAGGGTGCGCCAGGCATCCAGCATGTGCCGGAACGCGGTACGGCTGGCGTTGTCGCCCGCGAAGCCGTCACCGTCGCGCAATTCGAGGCTGTAGTCGTCGATGGTGACGGACGCCAGCTCCATGTCGCCGTGCGGGCCCGCCGCGCACAGGGCGAGCCGGGCTTTTTCCTCGCGCTCGGCCGCGGCAGCGGACACGGGCGCTTCTTCCTTCTCTTTGGATGCCATGGTCGTGTTCGTAGGGAGGGAGTGGGCCCGCGTCGCAGGCCCTGCCCCGATGTTGCCCCGCCGGACGGGGCGGCCGCGTCAGCCAACACCGCCAAACCGCGCGACAGGAGGTGGCAGGGGCGGCAGACGGCGGTCAGCGGCCCAGCAGTACCGCGCGCGCCGCCTCCGACGGGAACACGCACGCCACGTCGTGGGCGCAGCCGGGCACCACGACCACCTCGCGCCGCCGGCCGGGCGCCAGCAGCGTCCGGTCGTACTCCGCGTAGGCCAGGCCGCGCTGCAGGCGGTACGGCCCCTGGGCCATGGCCGCGCACGACTTGTCGAGGATGCCGTAGTACGTGCCCCTGGCGTCGCTGCTGTCCAGCGCCCCTTCGAGGTAGTGGACATCGGCGGCGGCGTAGTGCTCGCGCGCCTGGGCGGCGCTGCGCCCCAGGCTGGCAGGCAGGCCGTCGGTGCCGTACTTCCAGCGGTTCACGCCCGGGCAGGTGCCGTCGGCAGGCGGATGGGGGCGCCAGGCGTCGAAGTACAGCCAGGTGCCGGGGTCCGCCACCACGTAGCGCAGGGCGACGGCGGAGGCAGAGGCCGATGACGTGCCGGCCGGGGCCGGGTTCGCGAAGCCGATGTAGTGCTGCACCATCTGCCCGCCGGCGGAAAAGCCCGCGACGGTGACGGTGCGCAGCCCGGGCCAGCGCCGCACGAGTTCGGCCACCAGCGCGTCCATCGCCGCGAACGAGGAGACGCGTGCGCCATTGGCCGATGGCCCGCCCTCGATCCAGGAACTGCAGCTCCACAGCAGGTCACCGGCCTGCGCGGCGGGGACGCCCGGGGAGCTGCACCGGGCGGCCTGGTCCGCCGCGACCTGGAACACGGGCGCCACCACCAGGGTGTCACGCAGCGCGCCGGCATCGCGCACGGCCCGCAGCGCGGCGCCGAAGGTCTTGCCGGCATCGCGCGGGTGGCCGTGCAGGCCAATGAGCGCCTGCGTCGGCGCCGCGCCCTCGCCGGGCGCCAGCGATGCGTAGTAGTTCAGCGTTCCTCCGGCCCCGGGCGGCTCGAAACGCTGGTAGCACGCGGGGCCGGCCGCCACGGTGCAATCGGAAGGCTGTGCGGCAGCGTGTGCCATCCACACGGCCAGGCATGCCGCCACGAGACA
This sequence comes from Paracidovorax avenae, assembly GCF_040892545.1. Classification (NCBI taxonomy): domain Bacteria; kingdom Pseudomonadati; phylum Pseudomonadota; class Betaproteobacteria; order Burkholderiales; family Comamonadaceae; genus Paracidovorax; species Paracidovorax avenae. The sequence continues at coordinate 2,602,234 of NZ_CP156079.1, read as the reverse complement.
GGGCCATGTTCCAGTTCTCATCGATGGGACTCCGTTGGGCGCGGGGACGGCGCGGCGCCTGGAGGAAAGTGTACGCGGCGCATGCGGCGCATGCGGCGCTGCGTGGGTGGGTCAACGGCCAAAAAAAAGCCCGCGCGATGCGGGCTGTGAAAGGAGACCCCCTACTGACAAACCGGAGGCCGGGGGCCGGAAGGCCCTGCGCGGCACTGCGATGGATCCAATGTAGGGCTGCACGCCGGCAGGGCCAAGCGACCAGATCGCGCTTGCTTATGCGCGGACCGAAAATGCCGGAGCCTGGCGGGCATGCCATGCATCCCAGGCGCAGGCCGCCGATGGCGGCATACTCGGCGCCTTGCCTTTCCCGGCCCCCCGCCCGCCCCAGCGCTTCCGTCGATACGATGCCCCCGCCATCCACCGCCCTCCCCTGCACTGCGCGGGCCTTGGCCGCGGCCGCCTTCTGCCTGGCCACGGCCGTGCCGGCACCTGCCCGGGCGGATGCCGGCGACCTCGTGCGCGAGCACGGCTGCATGCGCTGCCATGCCCTGGTACGTACCTATGTGGGCCCCGGGTTCGCGGAGATCGCCGAACGCTACCGCGCCGACAGGAATGCCGAAACCTACCTTGCCGGCAAGATCCGCGACGGCGGCGCGGGCGAATGGGGCCGTGCGCTCATGCCGCGGCACCCGCGCATCGGGGAGGAAGAGGCGCGGACCCTGGCCCGGTGGATCCTCGCCCAACGCAAAAGTTAGGGGCGGCAGGTGGCGCCGCAGCGATCCCCGGTCAGCGTTCGGCGCGCAGCGCCTCGTCCACCGCGTCGCGCGTGAGGGTGGGCACGAAGGCCTCGATGAAGCGGTAGGCGTAGCCGCGCAGCCAGCTGCCGCGCCGAAGTCCCAGGCGGGTGAGGTTGACCTCGAAGAGATGGCGCGCATCGATCATGCGCAGGTGGCGGTCGCGCTCCGGATCCAGCGCGATGGAGGCGACGATGCCCACGCCCATGTCCAGTTCCACATAGGTCTTGATCACGTCCGCGTCCATGGCGGTGAGCACCACGTCCGGCTGCAGGCCTTCGCGGGCGAAGGCCTCGTCGATGTGGGCGCGGCCGGTGTAGCCCAGCTCGTAGGTAATGATGGGAAAGCGCGCCAGCTGCCGCAGGGTGGGCGGCTCGGGCAGGTCGAGCAACGGATGCCCGGGCGGCACCACGATGCTGTGGGACCAGCGGTAGCAGGGCAGCGTGACCAGTTCGCCGTAACCCGCCAGCGCCTCCGTGGCGACGCCGATGTCGGCCTCGCCCGAGAGCAGCATCTCGGCCACCTGCCGGGGCGAGCCCTGGTGCAGGTGCAGCGAGACATGCGGGAACAGCGCCCGGAAATCGCGCACCACCTGCGGCAGGGCGTACCGCGCCTGGGAGTGGGTGGCGGCGATGGACAGGCGCCCTTCCCCGCTGGCGCGGAAATCGTGCCCGGCGCGCTGCAGGTTTTCCGCCTCCAGCAGCAGCCGCTCGACGATGGGCAGCAGCGTGGATCCCGGCGGGGTCAGCCCCGTGAGGCGCTTGCCCGCGCGCACGAAGATTTCCAGGCCCAGTTCCTCCTCCAGTTCGCGGATCTGCCGGCTCACGCCGGGCTGGGACGTGTGGAGGATGCGGGCCACGTCGGTGAGGTTGAAACCCGTGCGCACGGCCTCGCGCACGGAACGCAGTTGCTGGAAATTCATGGATTCGCCGGGCTTTCCTGTTGTTATGCGGCCGATCAACGCGTGGGGGACCAACGCGGGGGAGCAACGCGCGGGCGGCAGGGGCCGGCAGCGGCGCGCTGCCCCCGCCGCTGCACGTCAGAGCTTGGCGATGGACACTTCGGTCGATTTCACCAGCGCCACCACGTCGGAGCCGACCTGCAGCCCGAGGTCATCCACCGAGCGGGTGGTGATGACGGAAGTGACGATGCCCCAGGGCGTTTCGACATCGACCTCCGAGACGACGTCGCCGCGGATGATCTCGCGGACCTTGCCCTTGAACTGATTGCGGACGTTGATGGCCTGGATGGACATGGGATGGACTCCTGTGGTGGTTGGAAAGTGAAGAGGGAAGCAGCGAAAGGGGGACGGGGATGGCGGCGGGGGCGGCTCAAATCGCCCAGCGCAGGCCATGCGCCGGAACGCCCGGCCACGCGCCGTCGCCGTGGCAGGGTTCGGCCGCGGGCTTCTGCAGCACCCGGTCGAGGATGCGTTTCTCGAGGGCGGCGAACGCCGCGTCGCCGTGCGACCGGGGGCGCGCGAGCGGGATGCGCTCGTCCAGCGCGATGCGGCCGTCCTCGATGAGCACCACGCGGTCGGCCAGGGCCACGGCCTCCTGCACGTCGTGCGTGACCAGCAGCGCGGTGAAGCGGTGGCGCAGCCACAGCCCTTCGATGAGGCGCTGCATCTCGATGCGCGTGAGCGCGTCCAGCGCGCCCAGGGGCTCGTCCAGCAGCAGCAGGCGCGGCTGGTGGACCAGCGCGCGGGCCAGGGCCACGCGCTGGCGCTGGCCGCCGGACAGGCGCGCCGGCCACTCGCCGGCGCGATCGACCAGGCCCACCTGGGCAAGCACCTCGCGGCCGCACTCCTGCGAGCCTGCAGGCAGGCCGAGGGTGACGTTGTCCACCACGCGCCGCCAGGGCAGCAGGCGGGCCTCCTGGAACATGATGCGGGTGCCGCCGTGCAGTCCATCGACGGGCCTGCCGTCGATCTCCAGCGTTCCCGCGCTGGCGGCCTCCAGGCCGGCGACGAGCCGCAGCAGCGTGCTCTTGCCGCAGCCGCTGCGGCCGACGATGGCGACGAACTCGCCGGGCTCGATCGTGAGCTGCGCCTCGCGCAGCACGTCGCGCGCGCCGTAGCGCTTGGTCAGCCGGCGCGCCTGCAGGCGCAGGCCGGGCGCGGGGGAGGAAGCGGTGTGGGGGGCGGACATGGTGCCGTCTCCTTCGTTCATGCCTTGGCCTGGTAGCCGGGATGCCACCGCAGCCACCAGTGCTCCAGGCCGCGCGCGAACACGTCCGCCAGCTTGCCCAGCAGCGCATAGAGCAGGATGCCCACGAGCACCACGTCGGTCTGCAGGAACTCGCGCGCGTTCATCGTGAGGTAGCCGATGCCGGCCTGCGCCGAGATGGTTTCCGCCACGATCAGGATCACCCACATGAGCCCCAGCGAAAAGCGCAGGCCCACGAGGATGGAGGACATCGCGCCGGGCAGGATCACCTCGCGGTAGAGCTGCCAGCGCGAGAGCCCGTAGGTGCGGCCCATCTCGATCAGGCCCGGGTCGACGTTGCGGATGCCGTGGAAGGTATTGAGGTAGATAGGAAAGAACACCGACACCGCGATCAGGAACACCTTGGCCGATTCGTCGATGCCGAACCAGAGGATCACCAGCGGGATGAGCGCCAGCGCCGGGATGTTGCGCACCATCTGCACGGTGGAATCCAGCAGCGTCTCCGCCCAGCGCAGCGAGCCGGTGAGCAGCCCGAGCAGCAGGCCCAGGCCGCCGCCGATCGCCAGCCCTGCCAGCGCGCGGCCCGCGCTCACCTTCACATGGGTCCACAGTTCGCCGGATTCGCCGAGCTGCCAGGCGGCCTTGAGCACGTCGGACGGTGCCGGCAGCACGCGGCTGGACAGCCACCCCTGGGCCGAGGCCACCTGCCAGACCGCGATCAGCGCCACCGGCACCAGCCAGGGCAGCAGGCGCTGCCCCACCGCGGCGGCCCACTGCCGCACGGGCGCGGGCAGGCCCGTGCCGGGTTCCTCGGGGGTATCGGTGGCGGCGGACACCTGCAGTTCGCGCACCGCGGGGGAGATGGCGGGGCCCGTCATACAAGAGCTCCCGCCTCCGCGTCCGGCTCCAGGAACTCGAGCTGGTTGCCCGCAGGGTCCTTCACGTAGAAGCGCAGGTAGCCCGGAAGCGCCCGGTTTTCGACCAGGGGAAGTTCGGCCTGCAGCAGGCGGCCGCGGAGTTCGGGCAGGTTGTCCACTTCGAACGCCAGGTGCGCCGCCGCGGGCGCCGGTTGCCAGCGCGTGGTGGGCACCAGGGCGATGCGCTGCGGGCCAGCCGCGAAATGCAGGGCGTTCTCGGCCGGGTACCGCACCTCGGCAAGGCCGAGCAGGCCGGCGTAGAAGGCGCGCATGGCGCCCTCCTCGCCCGCGGGAAACGGCAGTTGCACGTGGTTGATGGAATGGATGGCCATGGGAATCTCCTGTTGCGTGGGCCGCTCAGCTCTGCGCCGCGCGCGGCACGTACTGGTTGCCCACGATTTCGCCGAAAGGGCCGGTCAGGGGGCCCGCCGCGCGGCCACTGCCGCCGATGCGCTCGCGCACTTCGGCCGGCAGCAGCGGGAACACCAGTTCCGCGAAGCGGTAGGCCTCTTCCAGGTGCGGGTAGCCGGACAGCACGAAGGTGTCGATGCCCAGGTCCGCGTACTCCTGCATGCGCGCGGCCACGGTCTGCGGATCGCCCACCAGCGCCGTGCCCGCGCCGCCGCGCACCAGGCCCACGCCGGCCCAGAGGTTGGGGCTGATCTCCAGGTCCGCGCGGGAGCGGCGGGTGCCCCCGGCGTGCAGCGCGGCCATGCGGCGCTGCCCTTCGGAATCCATGCGCGAGAACACCGCCTGCGCCTGGGCCACGGTCTCGTCCTGCACGCGGCTGATGAGTTCCTCCGCCGCGGCCCATGCGGCCGCATCGGTCTCGCGCACGATGACGTGCAGCCGGATGCCGAAGCGCACCGTGCGGCCCCGCTTCGCGGCGCGGGCGCGGACGTCGGCCACCTTCTGCGCGACCGCGGCCGGCGGCTCGCCCCAGGTGAGGTAGGTATCGACCTGCTCCGCCGCGAGGTCGTGCGCCGCCTCGGACGAGCCGCCGAAGTACACCGGCGGATAGGGCTTCTGCACCGGCGGATAGAGCAGCTTGGCCCCTTTCACCGACAGGTGCTCTCCCTCGTAGTCGAACGTCCCGCCCTCATGGCTGCGCGACAGGATCTCGCGCCAGATGCGGATGAACTCCTCGGACTGCGCATACCGCCGGGCATGGTCCAGGAAGACGCCGTCGCCCTCCAGTTCCGTGCGGTCGCCGCCCGTCACGAGGTTGATGAGCAGGCGCCCGCCCGACAGGCGATCGAAGGTCGCGGCCATGCGCGCGGCCAGGGCCGGCTGGTGCAGGCCCGGGCGCACCGCCACCAGGAACTTCAGGCGCTGCGTCACCGGCGCGAGTGCCGAGGCGACCACCCAGGGGTCCTCGCAGGAGCGGCCCGTGGGGATCAGCACCCCTTCGTAGCCCAGGGTATCGGCGGCCGTGGCCACCTGGCGCAGGTAGTCGTAGTTGACGGCGCGGGCACCTTCGGACGTCCCGAGGTAGCGGCTGTCGCCGTGGGTGGGAATGAACCAGAACACGTGCATGGGAGGCTTTCTCGATCAGTGGGGAACGGAGGTCAGTAGGAAATGGCGAAGCGCGGCCCGGACGCGGGCGGGGGCACCGCGGGCAGCACCTGCCGGGCGGCGCGCTGCGCCAGGTGCGGCTGCGGGACTGCCGGGCCGGGCGCACGCACCGTGGGGCGAAGCCCCCAGGCGCGCGCGGTCACCGACAGCAGGCGCCGCGCTGCCGGCCCGGGGGCCGTGGACGATGGCAGGATGGACATGGGTGGTGCTCCTTCGGGCAGACGGGCCGGACGCCGGCTACAGCAGCTCCACCGGCGCGGCCTGGAGCACGTCGAGCTTCCTGGGTATCAGCTTGAGAGCGAAGAAGGTGTCCGCGATGGCCTGCTGCTCGGCCAGGATCTCGCGGGTCACGGCCCGCGTGCCGTAACCCACGCGGCCGACGAAGAGCTCGGTCACCGCACGGTCCAGGCCCAGCACCTGGGACAGTTCCGCCGCGGCTTCGGCCTTGTGGCCCGAGACCCATTGGTCGATGCCGTCCACCTCCTCGATCGCGATGCGCAGCACGTCCGCGTTGCGGCCGGCGAAGTCGCGCGAGGTGAAATAGAAGGCCCGGTTGTTCGCCACGCCCGTGGCGTCGGCCAGGATGCGGGCGTCCAGCGCCTTCTGCGCCGCCGCGAGGAACGGGTCCCAGATCACCCAGGCATCCACGGCGCCGCGCTCGAACGCGGCGCGCGCGTCCGGCGGTGCCAGGAAGACGGATTGCACGTCGCGGTACTGCAGGCCGTTCTTCTCCAGCAGTTTCGCCAGGAAGTAATGCACGTTGGAGCCCTTGTTGTAGGCCACGCGCTTGCCCTTCAGGTCGGCCACGCTGCGGATGGCCGAGCCCTTGGGCACCACCACCGCCTCCAGCGCAGGGCGCGGCACCGTGGCGCCGGCATACACGAGCGGCGCGCCCGCGGCCTGGGCGAAGATCGGCGGGGCCTCGCCCACGTCGCCGAAATCGATGGAACCGACATTCAGTGCCTCCAGCTGCACCGGGCCGGCGTTGAACTCCGTCCAGGTCACCTTCACGCCCAGGGGCGCGAGGCGCTTTTCCAGGGTGCCGCGCGCCTTCAGCAGCGAGAGCCACCCCTTCTGGTGGCCGACCCGCAGCGTGCGTGCGGCGCCGGCAGGCTGTGCCCAGCCCGGCAGCGCGGCAAGGGCGGCAGCGCCCGCGCCCGCAGCCAGCCAGCGGCGGCGGGTGGTGGATGGTGCGGTGTGCGTGGACGATTCGGACAGCGGGACCATGGGAAAACTCCAATCTCTGCGGTATGTCGGGATGGCGGGCGGGCAGCGCTCCGCCGAAGGGCGGGCACGGCGGCCTCGCCCTGCGGGCCGGCAAGGCCGGCGGAAGGCAAACGGGGTGTGGAGCAGGTCGGCGCGCGGGCCGCGCGGCGGCGGCGGCGGCGCGGACCGGTCAGACGCTACATCGCACCTGCTCGAAGGGAATCGGCGGAAAGCGCGCCGCCTGCACCGGCGGGCGCAGCGCCTCGGTCACCAGCAGGTCGAGCGCTTCGTCCAGCCGGCGGGAAATGTCGGGCGCCAGGGTGTGCGCGCCCTCGGGCGTCAGGGCGACCTGGGCATCCGTGGCATAGACGCCGGGCAGGATGTGCCGGGCCCCGAGCGACTGCAGCACGGGCCGCAGGGCGTAGTCGAGCGCCAGCATGTGGTGCGGGCTGCCGCCAGTGGCCAGCGGCAGCACCGCCTTGCCCCTGAGCGCCTCCTGCGGCAGCAGGTCGAGGAATACCTTCAGCACGCCGCTGTAGGCGGCCTTGTACACCGGCGTCGCCACGACCAGGGCCCGGGCCTCGGCCACCTGCTCCACCGCGTGGGCGATGGACCGGTGCCCCGTATCGGCCAGCAGCAGCGCCTGCGGCGACAGGTCGCGGATGTGCAGCCGGTGGATCGCCGTGCCACGCACCGACAGCCGCAGGGACGTGGCGTCGAGCAAGGCAGCGGAACGCGAGCGCTCCGAAGGGCTTCCGGCGATCAGGAGGACGGACATGGGCGGGCCTTGCGGTGGAGAGGTCGATGGACGGGGCGCGGCGGCTGCGCGGTCACTTCTTCGTGTAGATCTGGTCGAAGCTCGCGCCGTCGGCGAAGTGGTCCTTGTCGGCCTTGCCCCAGCCGCCGAACGCCTGGTCGATGGTGACGAGCGTGAGCTTGGGGAACTGCGCGTCGTACTTGGCCTTGGCCTTCTCGGCGGTCGGCCGGTAGAAATGCTTGCCGGCGATGTCCTGGGCTTCATCCGAGTACAGGTACTTCAGGTACTCCTCGGCCACGGCGCGCGTGCCCTTCTTGTCCACGACCTTGTCCACCACGGCGACACTCGGCTCGGCCAGGATGGAGAGCGAAGGGGCGACGATCTGGAATTTCTCCGCGCCGAATTCCTTCAGGGCCAGGAAGGCTTCGTTCTCCCAGGCCAGGAGCACGTCGCCCACGCCGCGCTGCACGAAGGTGATGGTGGAGCCGCGCGCGCCGGTATCGAGCACCGGCACGTTCCGGTAGAGCTTGCCGACGAATTCCTTCGCCTGCGCATCGCCGCCGTACTTGCGCTTGGCGTATTCCCAGGCGGCCAGGTAGTTCCAGCGCGCGCCGCCGGAGGTCTTGGGATTGGGGGTGATCACCTGCACGCCGGGCTTGACGAGATCGTCCCAGTCCTTGATGCCCTTCGGATTGCCCTTCTTGACGAGGAACACGATCGTGGAGGTGTACGGGGCGGAGTTGTGCGGCAGGCGCTTCTGCCAGTCCGGCTTGACCAGGCCGCCGTTCTTCACCAGCGCATCGATGTCGCCGCCCAGGGCCAACGTGGCCACGTCGGCATCGATGCCGTCGATGATCGAGCGGGCCTGCTTGCCCGAGCCGCCGTGGGACTGCTTGACCTGCACGTCCTGCCCGGTCTTGCCCTTCCAGTACTTCGCGAATGCCTGGTTGTAGTCCACATACAGTTCCCGCGTGGGGTCGTACGACACGTTGAGCAACTGCACCGGCTGCTGGGCGATGGCCGGCACGGACAGCACGGCGAGCGAAGCCAGGGCGGCTGCGGCGGGAAACTTGATAAAGTGGCGGCGAAGGTTCATGAGGGGCTTTCCTGGGAGATCCGTGGACGGTGCGGTAGAGCACGGCACCGATGCAGCGCATTCTGAAAGCCCCTGTTCAAAACTGAAACTACTGAAATTTCAGTTCTAAATTCCAGAAACATCTGTAGAACCTTCGCAAGCGGGAGCGCACGGCGCCCTTTTCCCGCTTTTCGTCCCTCTCCATTCCGCCAGAACAAGGAAATCCACATGCCCCGTACCGTCCAGTGCATCAAGCTCGGCAAGGAAGCCGAAGGACTCGACTTCCCTCCCTACCCGGGCGACCTGGGCAAGCGCATCTTCGAGAACGTGAGCAAGGAAGCCTGGGCCGGCTGGCTCAAGCACCAGACCATGCTCGTGAACGAAAACCGCCTGAACCTCGCCGATGCGCGCGCGCGCCAATACCTGGCGCGCCAGATGGAGCAGCACTTCTTTGGCAGTGGCGCGGATGCCGCTGCGGGCTACGTGCCGCCCAGCGCCTGACGGCCGCCCCGCCCGCACCGTCTCCGCAAGCCCGGCCCCGCCGGGCTTTCTTTTTTCCCCGCCTCCGTTTACCGGCATGCGGCTGACACGGCGCAACCTTCCGGCCCCCGCCGCGCCACGACAATCGCCGCATGTCCGAACCCATCGACTGGCTCCCCGACGGCACCCCGTTCAATCCGCGCTTCGGCGACCGCTACCACAGCCATACCGGGCTCGCTCAGGCGCGCGAAGTCTTCCTGCGCGGCTGCGGCCTGCCCGAGGCGTGGGGCGGCCAGGCGATATGGCGGGTGCTGGAGACCGGCTTCGGCTGCGGGCTGAATTTCCTCGCCACCTGGTCCGCCTGGCGGGCCGACCCGGCGCGGCCCCGGATGCTGCATTTCGTGTCCTGCGAAGCGTTTCCCGTCTCCGCTGACGACCTGCTGCGCTCCATGGAGGGGCATGCCGAGCTGGAACCCCTGGCCCGCGCCCTGCATGCCCGGTACTGGGGCCTGCTGCCCGGCGTGCACCGGCTCGCCTTCGAGGGCGGCCAGGTGCTGCTCACGCTCTACATCGGCGATGCGCAGGCGATGCTGCGCCAGCAGCAGCCGGTGGCCGATGCGGTGTACCTGGACGGCTTCAGCCCGCAGGTGAACCCGGAGCTGTGGGATGTGCACACGCTCAAGGCCGTGGCACGCTGCTGCCGCCGCGGCACCCACCTGGCCACCTGGAGCGTGGCCGGCGCGGTGCGCGAAGGGCTCGCGCAGTGCGGATTCCGGGTGCAGAAGGTGCCCGGCCTACCCCCGAAACGCAGCAATCTGCAGGCGGTGTTCGACCCGGCCTGGGAGCCGCGCCCCGTGCAGCCGGAGCTGCCCGACATTCGCGTGGCGGGCGGACCGTCGAGCGCGCTGGTCATCGGCGGCGGGCTGTCGGGCGCCGCCGTGGCGGCGAGCCTCGCGCGGCGCGGCTGGCAGGTGCGGGTGCTGGACCAGGGCACCGAACCCGCGGCCGGCGCCTCGGGCCTGCCGGCCGGCGTGTTCGCGCCGCATGTGTCGCCTGACGACAGCCTGCTCTCGCGCCTGTCGCGCTGCGGCGTGCGGGCCACGCTGCAGGCCCTGGAGGCATCGGGCCTCGTGGAGGGCGAGGACTGGAGCGCCTGCGGCGTGCTGGAGCACGAGGTGGACGGGAAGCACCGCCTGCCGCCCGCCTGGGCCGGGGATGCCACGGCGGGCGCTGAATGGAGCCGCCCCGCCGACGCCGCGGCGCTGGACGCCGCGGGCCTGCCCGGCACCACCGTCGCCACCTGGCACGCGCGCGGCGGGTGGCTGCGGCCGGCCCGGCTGGTGCGCGCGCTGCTGGCGCACCCTGCCATCCACTGGCAGGGCCGCAGTGCCGTGGCGCGGCTGGAACCCGTGGCCGCTCCCGGTGGCGCCACGCACTGGCGGGCGCATGGCAGCGATGGCACGCTGCTCGCCGAAGCGCCCCACGTGGTGGTGGCCGCTGGCTACGGCAGCCGCCCGTGGCTGCCCGACCGCTACCCGATCCATCCCCTGCGTGGCCAAGTGAGCTGGGGCACGCGGGCAGACGGCCCGGCAGCCGCCTGGCCGCCCTTCCCCGTCAACGGCCACGGCAACCTCGTGCCGCATGCGGGCATGGCGGAGGGAGCCATCTGGGTGATGGGTTCGACCTTCGAGCGCGGCCAGACGGACCTGCCCCCCGCGCCCGAGGAACAGGCGCAAGCCCATGCGGCCAATGCCGCGAAGCTGGAACAGCTGCTGCCGGCACTGGCGCCGGGGCTCGCCCCCGCCATCGCCGGCCCGGGCGCCACGCCCGGCCATTGGGCGGCCGTGCGCTGCACCGCGCCCGACCGGCTGCCTTTTGTGGGACCGGTCGATGCCGCTCTGCAACCGGGACTCTGGGTCTGCGCCGCGATGGGCGCGCGCGGACTCACGCTGTCGCAGCTGTGCGGGGAACTGCTGGCCGCCCGCATGATGGGAGAACCCCTGCCCGTGGAAGTGCGCCTGGCGCGGGCGCTCGCCACCGAGCGGCTTCAGGGGACCTAGGACTTTCGGGGAAACGCGACCATGCAATGGAGCCAGCTTGAAATCCCATCGCAGCGGCTGCTGCTGAAGCCGTTCTCGCCAGCCGATGCCGACGAGGCATTCCCGTGCATCACCCCGACGCTGACACGCTACATGTCGTTCGATCCACCCCCTTCGACGTCGGCGTTCGAAACCATCTGGCGCAGATGGCTGGATGACATCGCGGCAGGACGGGATTTCGTTTTCGCGGTACGGAGCCGCTCCACACGGGCGTTCATCGGGCTGTGCGGCCTGCACCGCACCTCCGAGCCGGAACCTGAACTGGGCATCTGGGTGCGGGAGAGCGAGCACGGCCATGCCTATGGGCGCGAGGCCGTGGGAGCGGTCTTCGCCTGGGGTGCAAGGCACTTCGGCCCCGCCGCATTCCTCTACCCCGTCGCGGAAGCCAACACGCCCAGCCGCCGCATCGCCGAGTCGCTCGGCGGCGTCCCCGTCTTCCATCGGCCGGGAACGAAGTACGACACCGTGGTCTACCGGATCCCGGCCAGGCACTGACCTGCCCGGCGCCAGGCAGGCGGTAACTCCCGGGTGCTCAAGGGGTGTGGGGGGCAGCTTTCGCCTTGCGCGCCGGAATCCACACGCCGAGCATGGCCGCCGCCGCGAGCGACAGCAGCCCGGTGACGGCGATGCCGCCGGCCAGCGAGGCGGTGGCCACCAGCGCCGACAGCAGCGCCGGTCCGCAAGAGCCGCCCAGGTCCGACAGGAAGCGCCACACCGCCAGGAAGTACTGGCGGCCGTGGCGCGGCGCGAAGTCCGCACCCAGCGTCATGATCAGGCCCGAGCCGATGCCGTTGCCGAAACCGATCGCCGTCGCGGCGATCAGCAGCGTCACGAAACCACCGGTGAACGGCATCGCGAGCAATGCCAGCCCGATGATCGCCATCGACGGCACGGCCACCCAGCGGCGGCCCTTGAGGTCCATCACCCGCCCGGCCGGGTAGAACAGGAGCATCTCGATGCCCCCGGCGATACCGTAGATCACCGAAGTGACCGCCGGCGCCAGCAGCAGGTGGTCCGCCCACAGCGGGATCACCGCCTGGCGCGAGGCGCGCACCGCGCTCACCAGCGCCACCCCGAGCCCGAGCGTCAGGAACACCCGCCGGTGGTCCGCCAGGATCGAACCCAGGCCCACGGGCGCCGGGGCCGGCGCGCCCGCGGGATGCGGCGGGGCCACGAGGTCCGGCAGGCGGGCCCCGACGGCCGCCGCCGCGAGCACGCCCGCGATGCCGACGGCGAAGGCCGCCTTCAGCCCGAAGGCATGCACGGCTGCCGCGGAAAGAAACGGCCCGATGAACATGCCGATGCGCATCACGCCGCCCAGCGTGGACAGGGCCCGGGCGCGGTAGGCGGCCGGCACGGCCTCGGTCAGGTAGCTCTGGCGGGCCAGGTTGTAGATGGCCTGGGACATGCCCACCATGCAGCAGCCGATCGCCAGCGGCACGACGCCCGGCAGCAGCACGGCCAGCGCCATCCCGATCGCGCTCCACAGGCCTGCCGCGACGATCGCCCAGCGCTCGCCCCAGCGTATCGTGATGTACGACGCGGGAATATTGTTCAGCAGCGAGCCCAGCCCGATCAGCGTGACCACGAAGGCCGCCATCGAGACCGATGCGCCCAGCTCCCGGGCCAGCAGCGGCACGATCGGCAGGATGGCCCCCTCGCCCACCCCGAACAGCAGCGACGGCCCGAAGGCCGGCAGCGCGATCCGGCGCCAGGAAAAGGAATCGGCGCCGGCACTGGCGGCGGGTGGGAAAGCGGGAGGTGTGGAGTCGTTCATGGGCAAGGCGCTGCGGCAGGCGGCAAGGGCGGCGGACGCCCGGCGCCAACGATACGCCAACTCCATGCGCCGCGCCGGCCGGCATGGTGGAATGGAGCTCCACACTGGCGAGTGCGGGCAAGCGGTCACATGAGCGCCAGTCCCTGACCTGACAGCCTGCGTACCCGGGTAGATGAACAAGCCGCGACGCTCTCGCGCGTCGCGCTTTGCGAATGTCTGCTCAACCCAGAATGGTGACCGGCACTTTGGCGCCTTCAGGCAGGGTGACGATCAGCGCCCGAGAATCGTTGTCCTGGCCGTACCGGGCGCTTATGTCGAGGAAGACCTCTCCCCCGCCGGCCGCGCGCAGCGCGCCAAGTGTCATCATGACCGGAACGTGAGAGTCGCTTGTTGCGTAATTCATCGCGCCTGCGTAGGCGTCCGGCCCGAACATCACATTCAGGACAGGATCCGGTAAATGCATCGCATCCATTTCCACAGGCTTGAATGATCCCGGCATGTACGGGTTCCCGGCAATAGCGAAATGGTTCCTGATCCTGGCGCCCGACTGGGGATGCCCGCTCAGGGTTCCATCCTGGACCCACTGCCTATCCGTCACCCGGAAGAGCAACGAATCATCATTCAGTTTCAACTGACTGCACGGGTGGTGCTTTTTTAGAAACGCCGCGCGCTCTGCCGGAGGAAGGGTGTTGACCGACGGAAAGACTCGCCCGTTTTTCAGCACATACGACCCATCCTGCAGCCCGATGCCAGAGGGGTGGTTCCTGGGCGGCGAAGGAAGCGCTGCGCGAAGCGCCGAGCTGGAGGCACCAGAGGCGTGACCGCCCCGAGGTGATAGAACGTCATGCTGGATCATCCCCCCGGATCGTGAGCTGCCTGCTTCCTGCTCCTGGTTCGATCCATATGCCGCTCCAAACCCTGAAGCACTGAGCGACGACCGTGTGGCCACCGATTTGGATCCTGCGCATCCCATTTTCTTCCTCGATCAAAAGCTGACTTGACATGTTGCCCAGTCGAACCGCAACTGTGGCTACCGCTGACGACCAACGGGTGAACGGTCCAGCTTGTACCTGCTCCAAGCCCCTGGCGAACCAAAGCATGCGAAGCGGCGACAGGCACTGCGAAAACCTGAGCCTCGCGATAGAGGAATGCCGCTTCAAAGCGCGCCCGAAAACCAATATACATATATCGATATACCTGCAGGAACAAACAATAGTTTGAAACCATAAGGCGAGCCCCTACAGTCACGCCCATGCATGACCTGGCGTTCGTTTTCGCGGGATTCGCGGTGGGCCTGATCGTCGGCCTCACCGGGGTCGGTGGCGGCTCCCTGATGACGCCCGTGCTGATCTTCTTCTTCGGCGTCAAGCCCCACCTGGCTATCGGCACGGACCTGCTGTTCGCCGCCTTCACCAAGATGGGCGGCACGGTGAGCCTGGCCCGCCAGCGCCTCGTACCCTGGCGCGTGGTGGCCCTGTTGTGCGCGGGCAGCATCCCCTCGGCCCTGCTGGCCCTGTGGGCACTGCGCACCATCGGCCCGGCCAGCGCCACGGCGCAGCACCTCATGACCACCACCCTGGGCGGCGCCCTGCTGCTCACGGCCGCCGCCACGCTGTACAAGGCCTTCGTCTTCTCCCCGGCCCGCCAGGCCGCCGAGCGCGCCGCGCGCGAGAACGCAGGCGACCGGGCCGACCGCCCCCGCCACTGGAGCCTGCCCGTGCTGCTGGGCGCGCTGATCGGCACGCTGGTCACCTTCACATCCGTGGGCGCGGGCGCGATCGGCGTCACCGTGCTGCTGATGGTGTTCCCCCTGCTGCCGCTGCCGCGCGTGATCGCCGCGGATATCGCCTATGCGGTGCCGCTGACGCTGGTGGCGGGGCTGGGCCATGCCACCCTCGGCTCCGTGGATTGGCCACTTCTCGCACAATTGCTGGCTGGCTCGCTGCCGGGCATCTGGCTCGGCTCGCGCCTCGTCTCCCGCGCGCCGGAGCGGTTCATCCGCTCGGCCCTTTCCGTGCTGCTCGCCTGGGCGGGCGCCAAACTGGTTCTGATCTGAGTGCGCCCCACGCGCACAGCCCCACCATGTACCAATACACAGAATTCGACCAACAGTTCATCCGCCAGCGCGCGGACCAGTACCGCGACCAGCTGGAGCGCTTCCAGGCCGGCAAGCTCTCCGGCGACGAGTTCAAGCCGCTGCGCCTGCAGAACGGCTGGTACGTGCAGCGCTATGCGCCCATGCTGCGCGTGGCCGTGCCCTACGGTGAGCTGTCCAGCGGCCAGTTGCGCGTTCTGGCCCGCATCGCCCGCGAATACGACATCCCCGAGCCGGCACTGCTGGCCGAAGCGCAGGCCACGCAGGAGAAGCTCGGCGACATCCCGCTCGCCGACGGCCGTCGCATCGGCACGCACCTGAAGTACGGCTACGGCCACTTCACCACGCGCACGAACGTGCAATACAACTGGATCCCGCTGGACAAGAGCGCCGACGTGATGGACCTGCTGGCCTCCGTGCACATGCACGGCATCCAGACCAGCGGCAACTGCATCCGCAACATCACCAGCGACGCACTGGCCGGCATCGCCGCCGACGAGATCGCCGATCCGCGGCCCTTCGCCGAGATCCTGCGCCAGTGGAGCACGCTCCACCCCGAGTTCGCCTTCCTGCCGCGCAAGTTCAAGGTGTCGCTCAACGGCGCCCGCGAAGACCGCGCCGCGCTCGGCTGGTACGACGTGGGCCTGCAGCTGGTGAAGAACGAGGCCGGCGAGCTGGGCTTCCAGGTGCGCGTGGGCGGCGGCATGGGCCGCACGCCGGTCATCAGCCCGGTGGTGCGCGAGTTCCTGCCCTGGAACCAGCTCATGAACTACCTGGAGGCGGTGATCCGCGTCTACAACCGCTACGGCCGCCGCGACAACCTCTGGAAGGCGCGCATCAAGATCCTCGTGAAGTCCGAGGGAGAGACCTACGTGGACCAGGTGGAAGAGGAATTCCGCCAGATCGTCGAGGTGGAGGGAGGCCCCCACACCATCACGCAGGCCGAGTACGACCGCGTGGCCGCCTGCTTCCACGACCCCGTGCCCGACGTGGGCGGCGCGGACGCCGAGAGCCAGACGCTCTCGCTGCTGCGCGCGGCCGCCGAAGGCGACCAGGGCTTCGGCCGCTGGCTCACGCGCAACGTGCTGCCGCACCGCCATCCGCTGCTGCGCGCCGTGGTGCTGTCGTTCAAGCGCGTCGGCCATGCGCCCGGCGACGCCACGGCCGACCAGATGGACGCGGCCGCCGACCTGGCCGACCGCTATTCCTGCGGCGAGGCCCGCGTGACGCACGAGCAGAACCTGGTGCTGCCGTGGGTGCGCGCCGACCAGTTGCCCGCGCTCTACAAGGAAGCGCGTGCGCTGGGCCTGGCGCAGCCCAACATCGGCCTGCTGACCGACATGATCGCCTGCCCCGGCGGCGACTTCTGCTCGCTCGCCAACGCGCGCTCGCTGCCGATCGCCGAAGCCATCACCGAGCGCTACCAGGACCTGGACGAGCTGTGGGACCTGGGCGAGATCGACCTGCACATCAGCGGCTGCATCAACTCCTGCGGCCACCACCACAGCGGCCACATCGGCATCCTGGGCGTGGACAAGGACGGCAAGGAGTGGTACCAGATCACGCTCGGCGGCGCCGACGGCACCGACCTGTCGGGCCCGGCCGTGCCCGGCAAGATCATCGGGCCGTCCTTCAGCGCGGCCGAGGTGCCCGGCGTGATCGAGGCGCTGCTGGCCACCTACCGCGACCAGCGACAGCCGCTGTCGCCCGAGGCCGCCGGCAGTGCCCGGGGCCAGAAGCACGAGCACTTCATCGATACCGTGCGCCGCGTCGGCATCGAGCCCTTCAAGGCCGCCGCCAACGCCGCCCGCCACCCCGCCGAGAGCGTGGCCGCCTGAGCCCCGAGCACCGCATTCCCACGAGAGACACCATGAAAATCATCGCCGCCCACGATCCGGCCGCCACCGAGCCGGGGCACCACGTGCTGGCCATGCCCAACGACGCCGATCCGCTCGTGCAGGACCTGGCGGGCATCGAGCGCATCGACCTGCATTTCCCCAAGTTCACCGACGGCCGGGCCTTCAGCCAGGCCCGCCTGCTGCGCCAGCGGCGCGGGTTCCGCGGCGAGATCCGCGCCACGGGCGACGTGCTGATCGACCAGCTCGTGCAGATGGCGCGCTGCGGCTTCGACGTGGCCGTGCTGCGCGAAGGCGTGGACCTGGCCGATGCGCAGCGCCAGTTCGACCGCTTCCACGCCTTCTACCAGGGCGACGCGGCGCATCCCCTGCCCCACTTCCGGGACGCCGCCTGACGCGGCCGCCGCCCCTTTTTCCACGAGCTTCCACGAGCCGACGCATGAACGCCCGCACCGAACCCCATGTGCTGAACCAGCTCAGCAACCGCCATCTCGACGCGCTGGAGGAAGAAACCATCTTCATCCTGCGCGAGGTGGCCGCAGCCTTCGAACGTCCCGCCCTGCTTTTCTCGGGCGGCAAGGATTCGCTGGTGATGCTCAAGTGCGCCGAGAAGGCCTTCGGCGCGGGCCGCATCCCCTACCCGCTGCTGATGATCGACACCGGCCACAACTTCCCCGAAGTCACGGATTTCCGCGACTTCCGCGCGAAGGAACTGGGCGCCGAGCTGATCGTGCGCAGCGTGGAGGATTCGATGGCGCGCGGCACCGTGCGACTGGCGCACCCGGGCGAGAGCCGCAACGTGCACCAGTCGGTGACGCTGCTGGAAGCCATCGAGGAATTCCGCTTCGACGCGCTGATCGGCGGCGCGCGGCGCGACGAGGAAAAGGCCCGCGCCAAGGAACGCATCTTCAGCCACCGCGACAGCTTCGGCCAGTGGCAACCCAAGGCCCAGCGGCCCGAACTGTGGACGCTGTTCAACACGCGCCTGGCCCCGGGCGAGCACTTCCGCGTGTTCCCCATCAGCAACTGGACCGAGCTCGACGTGTGGCAGTACATCGACCGCGAGCAGATCGCCCTGCCCTCGCTCTACTACGCGCACCAGCGCGCCGTAGTCGAGCGCAAGGGCCTGCTCGTGCCGGTGACCGACCTCACGCCGCCCCGCGAGGGCGAGGAAGTGGTGACGCGCGAGGTGCGCTTCCGCACCGTGGGCGACATCACCTGCACCTGCCCCGTGGCCAGCGACGCCGCGACGGCGGCGGATATCGTGATCGAGACGCTGGCCGCCGACGTGAGCGAGCGCGGCGCCACCCGCATGGACGACAAGACGTCCGACGCCTCCATGGAAAAGCGCAAGAAAGACGGATATTTCTGATGACGACCATGAATTCGATAGCTGCCAGCGCAGACGCAGCCGGCCAAAACGATCACCAGTCAGCGCTCCGCTTCATCACCTGCGGCAGCGTGGACGACGGCAAGAGCACGCTGATCGGGCGCCTGCTGGTGGACAGCCGCGCCGTGCTGCAGGACCACCTGGCCGGCGTGACGCGCGGCGGCGAGACCGACCTGGCGCTGCTCACCGACGGTCTCTCGGCCGAACGCGAGCAGGGCATCACCATCGACGTGGCCTACCGCTACTTCGCGACCGAGACGCGCAAGTTCATCATCGGCGATGCGCCCGGCCACGAGCAATACACCCGCAACATGGTCACGGCAGCCTCCAGCGCCGACGCGGCCGTGGTGCTGGTCGATGCCACCAAGCTCGACTGGCGCGACCCGCAACTCGCCCTGCTGCCGCAGACGCGCCGCCACTCCCTGCTGGTACACCTGCTGCGCGTGCATTCCCTGGTGTTCGCCGTGAACAAGCTCGACGCGGTGGACGACCCCGCCCTCGCCTGGCGCCACATCCGGGCGGCGCTGGAAGCCTTCGCCCGGACGGCCGGCATCGCCGTGCGCGCCACCGTGCCCGTGTCCGCGCTCAAGGGCTGGAACGTGGTCGATGCGCAGCCCGGCTGGTGCGGCTACGAAGGCCCGAGCCTGCTGCAGATCCTGGAACAGTTGCCCCACACGCCCGCAGACACCGGGCTGGCACTGGCCTTCCCGGTGCAGTGGGTGGAGAAATTCTCGTCCTCGGCGGACACCACGCAGGGCCGCCGCGTGTTCTGGGGCCGCGTCGCCGCGGGCCAGGTCGCGCCCGGCACGGAAGTGCAGGTGTTCCCGAGCGGCCAGCTCGCCCGCGTGGCGCAGGTGCTCGACCACGCCCGCCGGCCGCACACCGTGCAGGCCGGCACCAGCGCGGGCATCATCCTCGACCGCGAGGTGGACGTCTCGCGCGGCGACTGGATCCTGGCAGCGCCCACACCGGCGGCAGCAGCCGCCGCGGACGATTTCGACACCCCGGCGCCGGTGCCCGCCTGGCCGGCGCGCCGCGAGATCCGCGCCACCGTGGCCTGGATGGACGACGAGCCCCTGGTGGCCGGCCGCGTGTACTGGGCGCTGCATGGCCACCGCTGGGTCAAGGCCAAGGCGCAGCGCGTGGTGCACCGCCTGAACATCCACACGCTGGCCGAGGAAGAGGCAGCGCAGCTGGAGCCCAACGCCATCGGACATGTGGACCTGCTGCTGCAGGAGGCCCTGCCCGCCGCGCCGTTCGGCCAGGCCCGCGTGCTGGGCTCGCTGATCCTCGTGGACACCGCGAGCCACCGCACCGCAGCGGCCGTGCTGGTGAACTGAAACCGCCTCGGACCCGAACCGCCCTAAAATTGCGGGTTACCCCCGACCCAAAGACTGCCTCTCATGACTCACGTCGTCTCCGAAAACTGCATCAAGTGCAAGTACACCGATTGCGTGGACGTGTGCCCCGTGGACTGCTTCCGCGAAGGCCCGAACTTCCTCGTGATCGACCCCGACGAGTGCATCGACTGCGCCGTGTGCATTCCCGAGTGCCCGGCCAACGCGATCTACGCCGAGGAAGACCTGCCCGCAGACCAGCAGGCCTTCATCAAGCTCAACGCCGAGCTCGCCCCGCAATGGAAGAGCATCACCAAGCGCAAGGCCTCGCTGCCCGACGCCGACGAGTGGAACGGCAAGCCCGGCAAGATCGCCGACCTCATCCGCTGAACATGGATACATCCCCCCGGGCGGCTGCGCCGCTCCCCCCTTCTCTGGCAGCGCCTCGCCGGCCGGAAGGGGGGCGGCGCCAGCGCGGCGGGGCGGCCCTTGCGCTGCGTCCGTGATGGAAAACGCTCGCCCCGTCGAAGCCGATGCGGTCGTCATCGGCGCAGGCCCCGTGGGGCTCTTCCAGGTCTTCCAGCTCGGCCTGCAGGGCATCGCCGCGCATGTGGTGGACGCCCTGCCCCACGTCGGCGGCCAGTGCGCCGAGCTCTACGCCGACAAACCCATCTACGACATTCCAGGCGTGCCGGTGTGCACCGGCCGCGAGCTGGTGGCATTGCTGGCCCGGCAGATCGCGCCGTTCTCCCCGCAGCTGCACCTCTCCCAGCGCGTCGAGACGCTGCAGCCCGCCCCCGACGGAGGCTTCCTGCTCGCCACCGATGCCGGCACCACGCTGCATGCACGCACCGTGTTCATCGCTGCCGGCGTGGGGGCCTTCGTTCCGCGCACGCTCAAGATCGATGGCATCGAACGCTTTCACGGCACGCAGGTGTTCCACCACGAAGAGCCCGCGCCCACCCGTGGCCGGCAGGTGGTCGTCCTGGGAGGCGAGGAAACGGCCGTCGCACGCGCCATCGCCTGCGCGGAGCCCGGGCCCGAGGCCGCCGCGGGCGTCACCCTGGTACATCGCCGCGACGCCTTCCAGGCGGCTCCGCAGGACCTGGCCCGGCTGCAGGCACTGCGCGACAGCGGCCGCATCCAGGTGCTGGCCGCCCAGGCCACGGGCATCGAAACCACGCAACCGCAGCCACCGCAGGCGGAGGACCGGCTCGTGGCCGTGCGCCTCCTCGCGTCCGACGGTTCGGAGCACGCCCTGCCCCTGGATACGCTCCTGCTGTGCCTGGGCGTTTCGCCGCGCCTGGGCCCCGTCGCCGACTGGGGGCTGGCGCTGGAGCGCAAGCAGGTGAAAGTGGACACGGCCACCTTCTCGGCCGGGGTGGCAGGCCTCTATGCCGTCGGCGACATCAACACCTATCCCGGCAAGCGCAAGCTCATCCTCTGCGGCTTCCACGAGGCCACGCTGGCCGCCTTCGCCGCGGCCGAGCACCTCGCCGGTGCGCCGGTCGCCCTGCAGTACACGACCACCAGCACCCGGCTCAGGGAACGCCTGGGCGTCGCGGGCTGACGCACTGCAGGAAAGACGAAGGCCCCTGGCACCGCTGCCAGGGGCCTTCGCCCCGCGCCGTCTCCCTCCCAGAAGTGGCGCGTCTTCTCTCTCTTGTTGTTATCGCGACGGACTCGCTTCTCCTCCCTGGCCGTGGCGGCCATGTTCTCGTGGTTTCAATCTGCAATCACCTGCACGGCCGCGCCCACGCGGTGCGCATGCGTGCAAAGCGCCTTGAGCTCCCGAAGGAAGTCGCTCAGCGGCGTATACGGCAGGCGGCGCAGCACGCCGTCGCACTCGCTGCTCCAGCGCAGCAGGTCCTGCCCGTGCACGCACATTTCGGCGCAGCTGCCGTGGTAGTGCCGCCAGAAGGCGGACAGATGGCCTTGTTCGGGTGCCGAGCCCATCACGTGCTGGTAGTAGGACTCCCACAGGGTCCGCGGCTGCCACACGGCACCCGCCGCTGCGCGCCTGGAAGAGGCCTGCACGCCGGAAGAGAGGGTGATGCATCGCATGTGCCGACTCCCTGGCCCTGCTCAGGTACCCGCCCGGCCGGCACACTGCCCCGTCCACGCTGCCCGGAGGTGGCAGGGCCGGCCCGCGCCGTGGGCGGAAGTCCCTTGAGGGACTCCATCGATCTGCCGGTGGCTTTGCGGTTGCTGCATGACGGTTCTCTCGAAGGATTGGCGACCCTGGCCGGTGACCGGGCGGGTCTTCCCTCTCTGATGACGGTGGTTCTTGTAGCGACTGCTATTGCAGCGCGATGACCGTAATCTAGAGAAAAGTCGTGCAACGACCCATTACATGCGATTACAAGATCGCCGGGTCAGGGCCGGGCTCCGGGCCGTTCGCCTTCGAGGCGCCCCCCCTTGCGGATGCGGAAGGCATAGTCGCCGAACCGCACTTCCCCGCGGCGCCGCTCCACCACGGACACCGTGTCGCCCACTGCGCCCAGGGTGTTCTGGACTTGCCGCCGCGCCCGGAACAGCTGGATGTTCAGGTACGGCACATCCACCCCCAGCATGCGCGCCAGGGCGTCGATGGCGAGCCAGCCCTGGCTCGCCATGGGAACGTCCCGCCCGGCATCCTGCAGGCGCTGGCGGGCGAGCGTGAGCAGGGTGTAGTGGTGGATGCGCTCGCCCAGGGACAGCGACTGGCCGCCCAGCTGGATGTCGAGGCAGACATGCTCCTCGTCCTGGCTCACGTCGAAATCGAACAGCGGAGCCGGCAGCGCCGCGGCGGACGGCATGCGCGGCACATCCTGCGTGGCGCCCAGGTCCTCGCAGAGCACGAACTCCCAGCGCTGGCCGCCCGCCTGGACGATGTGGCCGTCCAGCAGCGGCTGCACCTGGTCCATGCGGTCCCACCACCAGCGTCCTTCGGACTGGAACACGTTGGATTCGGCCTCGGAGGCATGGGGCAGCAGGTTTTCCTGGATGTCCAGCACGCGCAGCACGGGCTCGCCGCCGAGCGGCCAGAGGCCGGTCCTGGGCGGCGATGCATCGACCAGGGTCCAGACGGCACCGACGGAAGCGCCGAAACGGATTTCGGAGCCCTCCGCCAGGCCATGCCAGTGCGCGGGCTGTAGCCGGACGTTGTCCAGCAGGGTGCCGTTGCGGCTCTGGTCGGCGGCCTCCCAGCGCATGCCGGACCAGCGCACGATGGCATGGAGCTTGGACACATCGGCCTCCTGCAGTACCGTCCGGCACGAATCCGGATGCCGGCCGAAGGTATGCAGGGGACGGAGCACGATGCTCCGGCCGCTCGAAAGGTTGCGCAAAATCGCCATCGTGCTCCGCAGGAACGCTTTCAGGTCAGACGTAGAGAGGCCAGGGATTGAGGTCGCCCTCATCCCGCGCGGCATCGCGCCATCCCATCGCCACGGGTACGCGCCACAGACGGGGATTCGCGAGCTCCGGCCAGATATGGCAGGCGCCGGGAAGCGTGGTCTTGACGGTGCGCAGCGGAAGGTCCGGGCGCGAGTAATCGTGCACCACCACTTCCAGGCCGCACCTCCGGGCCGCCTCCACGCAGGCCGCGATGTCCGCACGGATACCGCCGCGTCCATCCGTTGCCGCGCGGGCGCGGACGAAGGACGCGATGGCGCGATTATCCCCTCCTTCCGGCAGGAGGAACTGCGGGGATGCCCTGCGCAGACCGTTCCAGTGCGCAGGCAGGGTCTTGCCCACCGCCACCAGTTGCACCAGTTCCGTCAAGGCCCGCTCGCAGGCCATGTCGGCATCCAGGCTGCACCCGAAACCCAGCGCCCAGTCGCCGTCCGCGCGGCGGCCCACGGCGGCCACCACCGGAATGCCGAGATCGTGGGTCAGGTCCAGCGCCCAGAAGCTCCAGCCGCTGCCGAGGGTGGAGCGCACGCGGCGGAGATGCTCCGGTTCGGCACGACCAAGGTCGAGCGCAGGCATGGCCAGTTCGTTGTACCACCAGATCGCCGTGGCGTCGCGCTCGACCACCTCCAGCAGTCCCTGCAGGACGGCCTCCTCGACACCGTTGCCGGCAGCGCAGCCGTTCGAATTCCACTCGCCGTAGCGGGACCAGCGTTCCGGAACGCCCGCATAGCAGTGGGCGAGCGGCAGAAAGCACGGTGCCTCGCGCGTGAGGGACCAGGCGGGGGACCAGGCCAGCGGTGCCCCGGAAGGATGGACGTGGGTGCGCAGGACCCGGTCGTCCCCCGGCCCGCCCCGCGCTCGCTGCCGCTCGCTCACGAAGATCAGCGAGCGCGGCCCGAAGGCCGGAGCGGGTAGCGCGTCCTCACGCGCCTCGGTCCAGGCTTCGTCGCCCTGGAAGCCTGCGGCGTAGCGCTCCACCGCCTCGCACAGCGCGCTCGCCTGCGCCTGGGCGGCGGTCATGCCCTTGCCGAGGCACCAGCGCGCTGCCACCGGGCCGCCTTCCTGCGGACCGGCCGGATGGAAGGCACTGCGATAGACCGTGATGGCGCCGGCTTCCGGCAGGGGCAGCGGCGAGCACTCCGTCACCACGCCGGCCCACGCGCCGACCGAGGGCTGCACGGCCTGGACCGTGGTTTCCGGGGGCACCGTGCGGGAACCGCCCCGCGCGCCCGGCAAGGCATGCACATCGCGCAGCTGCACGGGCTGCCGGGCCTGCCGCGCCATCCATCCGGCGTCCCCGCACTGCGGGCACTGGGGCCGCCGCGGCACCGCCTGCCACGGCCCCGTATCGTCGTTGCCGCCGCCCGGCGTCCCGGAACCGCCGAGCACGGCGAACCGCCCGGGCCCGGCATCGGCCAGCAGGCGGCGCACGGCTTCCTGCGCCTGGCGCCAGCGCGGCGCCCGGCCCGCCGGGTCACTGAACAGGGGCACCAGCCCGTGAGAGCCCGGAACCTCCCGCTCCAGCCAGGTGCGCCCCGGGCTGTTGCGCCGCAGGCGGTGCAGGAAGCAGTGCCAGCACGGCCCGGGCCCGCCTGGACGCAGCAGGGGGCCGGCGATGGACTGCGCGCCGCCCAGGCGTACCGGCATCCACCAGCGCGACCGGCCCGCCTGGAGCGCACGGTCCCATTCCCCCGCCAGCCGGGGATCGAAGTAGTCATCGCACAGCACGAGGTCCACCCCCGCCATGGCCCCTCCACCGGCCGCATCCACCGCGGCGCTCCAGGCCGGCAGTCCACCGGGCTCCGCCAGCCAGGTCACGCTGCCGGCATCGCCCTCTTCGCGCACCGGCACGGCATCCACGCAGGGAACGGCCCAGCCGCCGGGAGTCGCGCCGCGCGCGACGAGATCGCCACGGCGCGCCAGCGCCTCCATCGCCGACAGCAGGCCGGGCAGGTGGAGCGTATCGCCACCGGCCGCGCACCAGTCCGCAGGCGTGAGCGCATCGCCCACCAGCTGCGCGAGGATGGCCGATTCCGCAAAGGGCAGCAGGAATGCGCCGGCCTCCTCGACCAGGATCGGGCCGGGGCCGGGGCCGGAGGCGGACAGGGCCGCAGGGCGCGCTACCGCGCGGAAGCGGGGGTGCCAGCAAGGCACGGCATGAAACCAATCCATGGGCATCCAGGAAGTATCGGGAGTGTGGCTGGCGCACGGACGGCACCAGGCAAGGCATCAGGGGCGCGAGGGCATGGAGCCCGCATCGCGCACTGCGCAGGGACCGCAGCCAGGGCACGGATCAGGGGCCTTGCTCCAGGCAGGCCACGGCATAGGGCACGTGGCCATGGCGCCCGCGGAATTCGTCCTCGAACCGGCGGTGCGCTGCGGAAAACAGGCCGAAGGGCTGGCATTCCTGGAGCACATGGAAGCCGGTGTCTCCTTCCACCAGCGCAGCGGCATCGCGGAAGCCGCTGACCACCGGCAGCATGGCGGGGCCTGCCTGCCAGGCGGCGATCGGGACGAAATCCGGATGCAGGTAATCCAGCACCACGCGGCAGCCGCAGCTTTCGCGGCGCGCACGTGCCGCCAGCCGCTCCAGCAGGTGCCGGATGTCCGCCGGTGGCACATAGGGCGCCACGCCTTCGAGGAGCACGATGAAATGCCGGCCCTCCTGCCAGGGCATGGCGTCCAGCCACGCACTGTCCTGCAGGGCGCTGGCTACCTGCCGGCCCGGGTCCGCCGCGACCGAAGGCAGGAGCAGGCGCCGCAGGGCGATGACTTCCGGCAGGTCCGCATCGATCCACCCGACACCGGGCAAGGACGGCGCCAGCCGGCCCTGCCGGGTGCAGAGCCCCACGCCCAGGCTGGCCACGGCGTGGACGGACCGTTCGGCACAGGCCTGCCGCACCAGGCGGTCGAAGACCAGGCTGCGCACCACCACGGCCCGCACCAGCGCGGCGTCGTCTGCTGCGCGGCGCAGGTCCCAGGGGCACTGCGCCAGCAGCGGCGCGGCCCACGGATCCAGCCATCCGGCGTCGGCCTCGCGTGCCAGCGGGGAGGCCCGCGCGCTCAGGGTGAGCGCCAGGGTGGCGGAACTGCCCCGCAGGGCCTCCCAGGCCCCGGCGAGGCCGGCCGCCCCTTCAGGTGGCACGGCTGGCACTCAGCAGGTGAACGGGTAGGCGCTGCCGGTGTTGTTGTACGACGTGAGCGAGATCGGCCAGAAATCGCGGGCTTCCGGTGCGTTCGGATAGTTCAGCACGATGCGGTTCTTGATCTTGCTGCCGTCCGGGTTGTGCTGGTTCCAGCCACCCTTGGCCGCATCCCAGGTCAGCGCCTTGTTGGGCGTGAACCGGATGGAGAAGTTGAAGGGGTTGTTGTAGCCCAGCCATTGGCTCAGCAGGCCGGCCGCATCGCTGCAATGGGGGTTCAGCAGTTCGTCGCGGAACTCCTTCGACTGCCAGGCAAGCGCGATGGCGCGCAGCACCACGCCGCCGAAGGCCAGCAGGGAGCCGGGGTCTCCGCCCGGGATGCCCAGGCCGGTGGGCAGCGCGCCGCCCACGATGTGCGGTGGCTGGTGCTCCTGGCTGCCGACGTCGGCGGTCGCGCCCATGAGCGTGGGGAACAGCTGGTAATAGCTGGCCAGCGCCTCGGCGGCCCGGTCGGAAGGCGCTTCGGGGAACACGATCTCGAAGGCGTCGTCCAGGCCGATCCAGCCCGCGGTCAGCTCGGGCTTCCACAGGGTCTGGTCGAGCGGGTTGTCGCTGCGCTCCAGGGACACGTCGAGCCAGGGCCAGATGGTCTTCAGGCCGAAGTCCTTGGCGAGCTGTGGCTGGATGTCCTTCTGCGCGAGCAGGCGGTCACGGTAGTCGGGTTCGTACCAGGACTTGGCGATGGCGCGCAGATAGGCGAGCCGGAACTCCAGCAAGGGATCACCGGGCTGTTGCTGAATGGAACTCATTGGAATCCTCCCCTCATCATCGAATCAACACACGAAAGCCCCGAGCTCGGGGCGCATACCCAGCAAGAACTGCAACCGCTCTTCGTCGCTGGCAGTGCAGGATGCGGGATCCACATGGCGCAGGCGTGACAGCGCCTGTACCTCCACCCGGTATTTGCCGCCCTCCCGGGCGACCTGGACGGCCTGGCGCAGGCTGGCGGCGGCCTCTGCGGCACGCGCACCGTCCTGCAGCAGGCAGTTGGCCTTCTGCAGCCACAGTTCTGCAGTGTATATGCCCTCGTCCAGTTCGCGCGTGAGTTCGATGCAGTGTTCCAGGCGGCCGGCAGCGTCGGCCCAGAAGCCCTGCCGCGCCAGGATTTCTGCACAGAAGGCGCGGTAGTAGGTCTGGCAGTACTTGCAGCCGATGCCCCAGAGCGCCTCGATCATTCCATCGGCGCCGGCGAGGTCGCCCACCACCCAGCAGCGGATGACCTCGGCATACCCGCGGAAGGCCGGCAGGCCGTAGCGCCCGGACAGCTCGATCAGTTCATCGACCACCTGGCGGGCTCGTTCGACGTCCTGCCGTCCCACGTAGCCCAGCGCCTGGTAGAGCATGGTGATCCCCATCGACGGGATGTGCGCGAGGGCCCGGGCGCGCTCCACCGCGCGCACGGCATCCTCGTTCGCCAGCGCGTCGTGGCCTGCACCCCAGCGGACCAGGGACCGCGCGGCCAGCGCCCACGACACGGTGTCGAAGCCCAACTGCGCGGCGTGGTGCTTCGAGGCATCTGCATGGCGCTCGTCGATGGCTTCGGAGAGGTAGCGCTCCGCTTCCTCGAAGCGCCCTTCGGAATAGAACGCGAGCCCGATCCAGGTGCTGGCCGCCACCAGGATGCCCGCGTCCCCCTGCCGGCGCGCCAGCTCTTCCAGCTGCAGGCTCAGGCGCATGACCTCGGCGCGATGGCTCGCCACATGGTGGTAGGTGAGCATGAGCCAGATGTGCTGCACGCGCAGGTCCACCGAGATGTCGCGCTCCACCAGCCCGCGGGACTGCTCGATGCGCTGCTCCACCTGGGGATGCGCCCAGCCATACTTGTTCATCAGCGCCTGCAGCACGTAGCCGTCCAGCGCCAGCCGGGGCTCCCAGCGGTCGGGCTCGTCCAGGCGGTCGATCCACTCCTCCACCGTGCGCGAGTAGGTGATGGTCTCGTCGTTCAGCGACCGGTGCTGGGTCATGCGCAGCTGGGCGAGCCCTGCCGGCACGGCGTTCGCGAAATCCCGCGCCAGCGCATAGTGGTGCGCGAGCAGGCCGGGCTCTTCGTCCCGCACGCGC
This sequence comes from Paracidovorax avenae, assembly GCF_040892545.1. NCBI lineage: Bacteria > Pseudomonadati > Pseudomonadota > Betaproteobacteria > Burkholderiales > Comamonadaceae > Paracidovorax > Paracidovorax avenae. Next base: position 2,574,054 of record NZ_CP156079.1, on the reverse strand, counting down.
GGACGCCGCTTCAATATCACCGTGGCGACCACGCCGTGCATGTGCGAGCGCTGCGTCGCCAGCATGCTGTCGTAGGCGGCGTCGCGGATCAGCGCGTGCCGGAACAGGTAGTGGCCCGCGGCATCCGCCGGCATCAGCAGTCCCACGTCCACCAGGGACCGCAGGCTGTCCTCCACGTCCTGCATGCCGCAGTCCGGCAGCCATTCGGCATCGAACCGCCGTCCCCAGATGGAGGCCCAGCGCAGCACCTCGCGTGCCGGGCCCAGCTGCATGAAACGGCTTTCCAGCGAGTCGCGCAGGGTGATCGGAATGCCCTTCAGGTCGGCCTGCTCCTGGAAGTCCCACAGGCCGTCCCGCTCGACCAGGCAGGTTTCCAGCAGCGTGCGTGCCAGCTCCTGGATGAACAGCGCGACGCCATCCGTGCGGGCGACCACGTGGTCGATGACCGCCTGCGACACGCGGCGCGGCGCCAGCACGTGCCGCACCATGGACGCAGCCTCGGCCGGGCCCAGGCGGCCCACTTCCAGCCGCTGCAGCACACCGGCCATGGGCGGGGGCGCTTCCCATTCGGGCCGGGCCGTGAGCAGCAGCATCCAGCGCTGGTCCGCCATGGCGCCCGTGAGCGCCGCCAGCCATTCCAGCGTGGCGGAATCCGCCCAGTGCAGGTCCTCGACGAACAGCAGCACCGGAGCAGAGCGCGCCTGCGTCTGGAGCCAGCGCTGCGCGGCCTCCATCAGCAGCGCCTTCTGCAGCGCCGGGGCGATGTCCACCACCTCGTGCCGGCCGACCTGCAGCGACAGCCAGACGCAGAAAATCGGCAGCACGCGCTCCACGTCGCAGCCGGCCGCGGACAGCAAGGCCGACAGGCGCTCGACGACAGCATCGTCGGGGGCCTCCGGATCGCCGCACTGCGCGCGCACCAGGGCGAGCATGGGCGCCAGGGCGCTGTTTTCCTGCTCGGGCCAGCAGGCGGTGCGCAGGACCAGCCCCTCGCGCCCCTCCACCTGCGACAGGAAGGTTTCGCTCAGGCACGACTTGCCGATACCGGCCTCGCCGCGCACCAGCACCGCCCGCCCCCGCCCTGCGGCCGCGTCCCGCCAGCGGCGGCGCAGCGCCAGCAGTTCGCGCCACCGGCCCACGGCCTCGCGCAGCGGTTGCCGCGCGGCCTCCTCGGGCAGCATGCCGAAGGATGGTATTTCGGAAGCGGCGCCCGGCAGGCGCACGCCGCCCTGCGGGACGAACCGCGCATGGTGGCGCAGACGCTGGCGCGCCGCCTCGCTGACGACCACCTGGCCGTCGGACGCCGCGGCTTCCATCCGCATGGCGATGTCCAGCGCACGGCACGGCACGACCGAACCGCTTTCGATCAGGACGGAGCCCGTGTGCAGGCCGATGCGCACCTGCCAGCGCACCTCCGGGCCGGCATCCTCTGCCGATCGCACCAGCTCGCGGGAGATCTGGGCAGCCAGGCGGGCATCGCCCTCGGCGTGGGAGGAGTAGCCGAGCGTGACCAGGAAATGCGTCCCCAGGGTGCCGCCCAGCGTACCGCCACGCTGCACGGCGACGTCGATGAGCCGGCGCAGCACGCCGCGCTGGCCCATCTCCTGGCGCTCCGCGGCCTCCTCGTCGGCCGGCTCGGGCGGCTGCGAGAAATAGACGCCGCAGTACAGCAGGGTGAGCTGCCGCTTCTCCTCGTGCGGCGTGCCGAAGGCCACGGTGGGCGCGATGGCGCTCGGGCCGGCGCCCGGGCGTGTCTTCAGGATGCCCACCAGGTCGTCCAGGCGCACGGCGGCCGAGCGTTCCCAGAGCTGGCGCGCCGAGGCTGCCCGGTCCTGGCAGCGCTTGCGCAGGGCGCTGCGCAGCACCTCGGCCAGCGGATGGCCCTGGATCGCCTGGGGCAGGCTGAATTCCTGGGGCGATAGCTGTCGCTGGTAGATCTCGGCGGTGGATTCGCCCGTGACCACCTTGCCGGTGAGGCACTCCAGGAAGATCAGTCCCCACGCATAGAGGTCGGCCTGGGGGGTCACGGCTTCGCCGCGCAACTGCTCCGGCGAGCTGTAGGCGGGCGTGCCGACGTATTCCCCCTCGCGCGTGAGCTGCGTGGCCAGGGCATCGCCGGCACCGGGCAGCAGCGTGCTGATGCCGAAATCCAGCACCTTGGCATGCGAAGTCAGCCCCGAGGCGCTGATCATGATGTTCTCGGGCTTGAGGTCGCGGTGCGTGATCCCCGCATCGTGCGCGCAGGCCATGGCGTCCAGCACCTGGAGCATGAGGCGGCCGGCCTCGGCCGCGGGCAGCGCGCCCTGGTTCTGCAGCACCTGCCGCAATGTCAGGCCCGGGACGAACTCGAACACCGCGAAGACGAACGGGCCGCATACACCCTCGTCGAGCAGCTGCACGATGTGCGGATGGTGGAGCCGGGCGCAGGCCGCGATCTCGCGCCGGAACCGCTTGAAAAGGCGCTCGTCCTCGTCGATGCGGACGAACTTCAGCACCACCTTCTGGCCGGTCTGGCGATGGGCCGCGGAAAACACGATGCCGTAGGAGCCCGTGCCGATCACATCCTGCAGCACGTAGCGCTGCACGAGCGCGTCCTGCGCGGAGAAGGCTTCCCGGATGTGCCCGGGGTCGGGAGCGCGGAGACTCATGCGCCCTCCCCCTGGCGCCACAGGCGGCCGCTCACAGGGCGCCCCCGGTCGCGGCCGGGTCGCGGTGGATGCGCTGCGCCACGGGCGCGTGCCCATGGTCGAGCGGGCCTGCGCCGCGGCCGGTGCGCACCGGCGCCCCGGCCGTGATCGCCGCCTGCACGTAGGCATGCGCGGCAGCCACCGCGTCGCGCAGGCTGCGGCCCAGGGCGAGGTGGGCGGCGATCGCGGACGACAGCGTGCAGCCCGTGCCGTGGCCGTTGCGCGTCGGGATGCGCGCGGACCGCAGGTGCAGGTGCGGGGCCATGCCCTGCACGGCCAGCACATCCACCAGCGCGTCACCCGGCAGGTGGCCGCCCTTGAGCAGCACGGCCGGGGCGCCGAGGCCCAGCAGTTCCTGCGCCGCGGCATCCATGGCGCCTTCGTCCCGGATGGCACGGCCCAGCAGCATGCCCGCCTCGTCGAGGTTCGGCGTCACCACGGCAGCCAGCGGAAACAGCGCCTCCACCAGCACGCGCACGGTGTCCGGCGCGATGAGACGGTCGCCGCTGGTGGCCACCATGACGGGATCGAGCACGACGTGCGGCAGCGCATGCCGGCGGATCGCATCGGCCACCACCTCGGCGACCTCGGGGGCATGCAGCATGCCGATCTTGACGGCATCCACGCCGATGTCCTCCACCACCGCGTCGATCTGGTCGCGCAGGATGGCGGCGGGCACGCCATGGATGGAGCGTACGCCCTGCGTGTTCTGGGCAGTGATGGCCGTGATGGCGGTCATGCCGTAGCAACCCAGGGCGGCGAAGGTCTTCAGGTCGGCCTGGATACCCGCCCCGCCTCCGCTGTCAGACCCTGCAATGGACAGGACGCGCACGTAGCGGGATCCTTCCACGGCGGACGCCGCCGGCCGTGGTTCGAGAGGCTTGGAATTCATGGCAAAAATTATGGCGCATGCGCGATGTCAAATACGCCTTCCGCAGCGCTGTGCTGTAATTCAGGGAACGGACGAAACAGGGGTGCCGCGCCCGCCGGGCGCGGCTGAGAAAGACCCTCGGCACCCGATCCAGGTCATGCTGGCGTGGGGAGTTTCGACGGTGGACCGCCGCCTGTTCTCCGTGCCGCGCCTTCGCGCGCAAGCGCCCGACCGACGAGAACCGCATCCACCGCCCGCCCATGACCGCCCTGCTGTCCCCGCATTCCTCCATCGCCATCCTGGGCGCCGGCCTCATGGGCCGGCTGCTGGCCGCCGAACTGGCCCGGCAGGGGCACGCCGTGGAGGTGTACGAGGCCCAGGGCCCCGACGCCCAGGGCGCGGCCGCCCGCATCGCCGCCGCCATGCTCGCGCCGCTGGCGGAGTCCGCCATCACCGAAGCCGGCGTGGTACGCATGGGGCACCATGCCCTGTCGCGCTGGCCCCAGCTGCTGGCCGGCCTCGAGTGGCCCGTGTTCTTCCAGCAGGAGGGCACCCTCATCCTCTGGCACCGCCAGGATGCCGCCGAGGCCGCCCGGCTGCGCGGCGTGCTGGAGCGCACGGCCCGCACCGTGCCCGAACTGCCTGCCCTGCAGGTGCTGGACGGCAGCGCACTGCAGGAAGCCGAGCCCGCCCTCCAGGGCCAGCGCTTCCACCAGGGCCTGTACCTGCCCGGCGAAGGCCAGCTCGACAATCGCCAGCTGCTCGCGGCGCTGGAGCACGCCATGCGCGCCCGCGGCGTCCGGGTGCACTGGCACAGCCCGCGCGCGCCGGAAGATTTCACGCCGGGCATGACCGGCCAGCCCGACTGGGTGCTGGACTGCCGGGGCCTGGGCGCCCGGGCGCAGTGGTCCGAACTGCGCGGCGTGCGCGGCGAGGTGGTCCGGCTGCACGCGCCTGGCGTGGCACTGCGCCGCCCCACCCGGCTGGTGCATCCGCGCTACCCCATCTACATCGCCCCCAAGCAGGACCACATCTTCGTGATCGGGGCCACCGAGATCGAATCGGACGACCTTTCGCCCGCGAGCGTGCGCTCCACCCTGGAACTGCTGAGCGCGGCCTATGCCGTGCATCCCGGCTTCGCCGAGGCGCGCATCCTCGAGATCGCCACCCAGTGCCGCCCCACCCTGCCCGACAACCTGCCCGCGGTGCGGCGCACCGCGCCGCGCGTGCTGCAGGTCAACGGCCTGTACCGGCACGGTTTCATGATTTCCCCGGCCGTCCTGGACGTGGTGATGGAATGCCTGAACGAAGGACAATCCCCCCTCGCCTCCCGCTTCGACCTGGCGCTCGACCTCGAGCCCGCCGCCGCACTGCCATGAACGTCGTCATCAACCAGAAAGCCACCGAACTGCCAGAGGGCGCCACCGTGGCCCATGCCATCGCGGCGATTGCCGCCCGCCCGCCTTTCGCGGTGGCCGTCAACACCCTGTTCGTCCCCCAGGCCCGCCACGCCGGCCACGCGCTGCAACCCGGCGACCGGGTGGAGATCATCGCGCCGGTGACGGGCGGCTGACCCACGCCAGCCTTTTTTCCCTTCGACATCCGCCATGCCCGACACCGCATCCGATGACGCCCTGGTCCTCTACGGCCAGCGCTTCGCCAGCCGGCTCCTGCTGGGAACCGCCCGCTATCCCTCGCCCAGCGTGCTGGAGGCCGCCGTGCGGCGTGCCCGCCCGGCCATGGTGACCGCCTCGCTGCGGCGCCAGGGCAGCAACCCCGCAGAGGCCGGCAGCGGCTTCTGGGAACTGCTGCGCCGGCTGGACGTTCCGGTGCTGCCGAACACCGCCGGCTGCCACAGCATCCAGGAAGCCGTCACCACCGCCCAGATGGCCCGCGAGGTCTTCGGCACGCCCTGGATCAAGCTGGAGCTGATCGGCGACGACTACACGCTGCAACCCGACACGCTGAACCTCGTGGAAGCCGCCTCCCAGCTGGTGCGCGACGGCTTCCACGTACTGCCCTACTGCACCGAAGACCTCGTGCTCTGCCAGCGCCTGGTGGACGTGGGCTGCCAGGCCGTCATGCCCTGGGCCGCGCCCATCGGCACCGGCCGCGGCCCCGTCAATCCGTACGCGCTGCGCACGCTGCGCGAGCGGCTGGACGTGCCCCTGCTCGTGGATGCGGGCCTGGGCCTGCCGTCCCATGCCTGCCAGGTGATGGAGTGGGGCTACGACGGCGTGCTGCTCAACACCGCCGTGGCCCTGGCGCAGGACCCGGTGGCCATGGCCGGCGCCTTCGCCGACGCGGTGCAGGCCGGACGCACCGCCCGGCAAGCCGGCGCCATGTCCGCGCAGGACGCGGCCCAGCCGAGCACGCCCGTGCTCGGCACCCCTTTCTGGCACCACGACCATGGCTGAAGATTCCACCATCCAGGCGATGGCCGATGCCATCGTGCAGGCCCACGCGGCGGCCTTCGCCGGCTTCCCTGCCCAGCCCGGGCCGGCCCCTGCGCACGGGGGAGCGGCCTATGGCGCCGCCCTGCGAGCCTGCAGCCAGCTCGGCTTCATCGCCGTGGACGCCGACTGCCTCGCGCGCGCCTGGCAGGCCCGGACGGACCGCACGGGCCATTTCGACGCAGCGCATTGGCCCGACGAGCCCGTGGACTTCGGCCTGCAGCCCCGCCCCCATGCCCGCCCCTTCGCACCCTGCCCGGACAGGCTCGGCCTGTACGCCGTGCTGCCCGATGCCCACTGGGTGGGCCGCATGGCCCGGGCCGGCGTGCCGACGGTGCAGCTGCGCTTCAAGTCGGAAGACGGCGCGGCCGTCGAACGCGAAGTGCGGGCCGCCGTGGAGGCAGTGCGGGGCACCTCCGCCCTGCTCTTCATCAACGACCACTGGCAGGCCGCCATCGATGCCGGTGCCTATGGCGTCCACCTGGGGCAGGAAGACCTCGATGCGCTGCCCCCCGGCTCGCTGGAGACGCTGCGCGCCTCCGGATCGCGGCTCGGGGTGAGTACGCACGGGTACGCCGAGATGGTGCGCGCCGACGCGGCGGCTCCCAGCTACGTGGCCATGGGCGCGGTCTTCCCCACCACGCTCAAGAAGATGGCGACCGTGCCCCAGGGCCTGGCCCGCCTCGCGGGCTATGCGCGGCTCATGCGCGGCTACCCGCAGGTGGCCATCGGCGGGATCGGCGCGGAGCAGTTCGCCGACGTGCTCGCGACCGGCGTCGGATCGGTCGCCGTGGTGCGCGCGCTGGTGAACGCCCCCGATCCGGAGGCCGCGGCGCACGACCTCATGCGGCGCATGGGGCGGTAGGCCGCCCCCGCCGGCACCGCATCAGCCCTTGGGCGTGCGGTTCTTGCGCTCGAACTCGTCCAGTTCCAGGCGCAATTCCATCTTTTCGTCCATGCCGAAACCCACCGACTGGCCGGGCGCCGGCGGCGGCGTCACGGGCACCGGCGGCAGGTCGCTGAGCGTGAGGTGGGGCGGATCGGACAGGTCGATGTCGAGCATCGCGTCCGGATCCTCGTGCAGGGGAGACGGCGCGGTGGACGGGGCCCGCGGCAAGGGCGCGGGCAGCGATTCCCAGGTCAGGCCGGCCGAAAGCGTGTCGAACGAACGCAGTTCTTCCTCGGGCCCGGCGCTGGCGGCACGGACCGGCGCGGCGGCGGCCTGCACTTCGTCGGCGGGGATCTCGCCCGGCGTGGTGCGAGGGCGCGGAGGCGCCGGGCCGCGGGCGCTGGCGGGCGTGGTTTGCGCGATGGCCAGCAGCAGCAGCAGGTCGTCGAAGGCCGCCAGGTCGAACTGCGTGGCCCGGGGCGCGTCGGCCTGCCGGAACAGGAATCCCTCGATCACCCCGAGCACGGCCGGCGAGGACCATTCGGCCTCGATCGCCGCCAGGGCATCGGGGAAGCCCTGCAGGGTCTTGCCGCTGCGGTGGAAATTGCCGAATTCGGGAACCGAGACGTTGAACTGCGCGCAGAACTGCTCGCGCAGCTGGTGGAAGCCTTCCACACGGCCGAGGGTGTGGTAGAGCCGCAGCAGCTCCAGGTAGGCGAACGCCGAGGTGTCGCCGTGGGCGGCGATGTGCTGCCGGAGCACGGCGATGGCCTGGTCGTGCTCGCCCACCGACACGAAGAATTCCGCCTGCTGCTGGATGTCGAACAGGTCCTCGGGCTGCGGCCCTGCCATGCGGGGCATCGCGGCGGGCACGGGCGGCGCCAGCGGTGCCGGTGCCACGACGGGGACAGGCGCCAGCGCGGCCGGTGCAGGCCCGGGCGCGGGCGCAGGCTCGGGAACCAGCGGCGCATTGCGCGTCATCACCGGCCCCTCGACCAGCACCGCGCTGGAAAGAGAGTCCGCGAACGCGGGCAGGTGAAAACTGTCGCGCGGGGCCGGGGCGGCTGCCGGCACGGGGGCCGGCGGCTCGGCGGGCACCGGCGGCACCCTGGCCGCGGACGCCGACGCCCGGCTGGGCATCACGGGCAGCCGCTTCGGACGGGTTGCGGGCGCATCCGCCTGCGGACGGGTCGCCAGCGCGGAGCCGTCCGGCGCCAGCGGCTCGCCGCCGGGCTCCCGGGGCTGGCTGCTGGCCGCGACGGCCTCGGTCCAGGCGGAGGCCGCCGCCCTGCGGGCGCGGCCCCACAGCCAGGCGGCCAGCAAGGCCAGCAGCACCAGCAGGCCCACCAGCGCATAGACCAGGACGGCCGGGAAGCGCTCGGACTCGGCGCTGTCCAGGCGTTGCCGCAGTTCGGCAGCCGCAGCGCGCTCGGATGCGGCGCGCGCGCGCTCGGTCGCCACGGCCCCTTCGAGCTGAGCGACCTGGCCGGCCGCGCGCTGCACATCTTCCACGGGGGTGTTGAGCGCCTTCCAGAGGGCCGCGGCCTGCGCGCGCTGCTCGGGGGAGGTGGTCTCCGCGGCAGGGGCCAGTTCGGGCGACTGGCGCAGCGGCAGCGGCCCATCCAGCCAGACGTCC